>JBFYKC010000177.1:0-10745 GCA_041311135.1 Comamonadaceae bacterium
GATTACACGCGCGCGCGCAGCCACCAGAGCCGGGGCAGCGAAGTTCAGAGAGAACGAGCAGGCGTGAAACATAACAACGATTGTATCGGATGGGGGCTTGGGGCAAGCTGACAGATTTAGAGGCGGAAGTCTGATTGGGCTGAAATAAAAAACGCGCCATTGAGGCGCGTTCTTCATCGAGGGGAAGGCTGGAATCAGCGCAAAGCTTTCACCACTGCGTCCCCCATTTGTGCAGTGCCCACTTTGGTGGTGCCTTCACTGTAGATGTCGGGGGTACGCAGGCCTTGAGCCAACACTGCCTTCACTGCCGTCTCAATGCGATCAGCCGCTTCGGCTTGGTTCAAGCTAAAGCGCAGCATCATGGCGGCGCTCAAGATGGTGGCCAAGGGGTTAGCCACGCCCTTGCCCGCAATGTCAGGTGCGCTGCCGTGGCTGGGTTCATACAAGCCTTGGTTGTTGCTGTTCAGTGAGGCCGAGGGCAGCATGCCGATCGAGCCCGTCAACATAGAAGCTTCGTCACTCAAGATGTCGCCAAACATGTTGCCGGTCACCACCACGTCAAAGCGCTTGGGCTCTTTCACCAACTGCATGGCGGCGTTGTCGACGTACATGTGGTCAAGTGCGATGTCGGGGTACTGCTTGCCCACTTCGCTCACCACATCTTTCCAGAACTGGAAGGTCTCCAACACGTTGGCTTTGTCTACGCTGGTCACACGGCCCTCTTTGCCTGCGGCTTTGCGCTTGCGTGCAGCTTGGAAAGCCACATGCGCAATGCGCTCGATCTCTGGCTTGGAGTAGCGCATGGTGTCAAAGGCTTCTTCGGCGCCCGGGAAGTGACCATCAGTGGCAACGCGGCGGCCGCGCGGTTGGCCAAAGTAAATGTCGCCGGTCAGCTCACGAATGATGAGAATGTCCAAGCCCGCAATCAGTTCAGGTTTCAAGCTCGATGCGCCCACCAACTGCTCGTAGCAAATGGCGGGGCGGAAATTGGCGAACAGCCCCATGTTTTTGCGCAAACCCAAAATGGCTTGTTCGGGGCGCAACGGGCGGTCCAAGGTGTCGTATTTCCAGTCGCCCACGGCGCCAAACAACACGGCGTCGGCACCCATGGCCAGCTTCAGGGTGGTTTCGGGCAGGGGATGACCGTGCGCGTCAAACGCGGCGCCACCGACCAAGGCCGATTCGGTTTCAAACTTGAGGTCGAGGACGTTCAGGACTTTGACTGCTTCGGCCACGATTTCTGGGCCGATGCCGTCGCCGGGAAGGATTGCGATTTTCATGTGTTCTTTTTCTGTGTGGATTTACATCGTGTGTGCCAACCAAGGCTTGGTGGCCAAGCGCTCGGCTTCAAAGGCTTTGATCTTGTCGGACTGGCGCAGGGTCAGGCCAATGTCGTCAAAGCCGTTGAGCAAGCAGTATTTGCGGAAGGCTTGCACTTCAAACGGAATGGTCTCGCCCTGTGGGCGCACGATGACTTGGTTCTCCAAATCGATCGTCAACTCATAACCGGGGAAGGCATGGGTTTCATTGAACAGCAAGTCCACCGTGGCTTCAGGCAACACGATGGGCAGCAAACCGTTTTTGAAACAGTTGTTGAAAAAGATGTCGGCAAAGCTCGGTGCGATCACCGCACGGAAACCGTATTGGTCAATCGCCCAAGGCGCGTGTTCGCGTGATGAGCCGCAGCCAAAGTTCTTGCGTGCCAGCAATACCGATGCGCCTTTGTAGCGCGGTTGGTTGAGCACAAAGTCGGGGTTGGGCTTGCGCGCTGATTCGGGCACACCGGGTTCGCCGTGGTCCAAATAGCGCCATTCGTCAAACAAGTTGGGGCCAAAGCCAGTCTTGCGGATGGACTTCAAGAACTGTTTGGGGATGATGGCATCGGTGTCCACGTTCTCGCGGTCCATCGGTGCCACGAGGCCTTTGTGGAGGGTGAATTTCTGCATGTTGTGTGTCCCTTAACTGGCCGGTTACGCGAACTTGCGCACGTCCACAAAGTGGCCTTGAATGGCTGCTGCTGCTGCCATGGCGGGGCTGACCAAATGGGTGCGGCCGCCGTTGCCTTGACGGCCTTCGAAGTTGCGGTTGCTGGTGGAGGCGCAGCGCTCGCCGGGCTCCAAGCGGTCGGCGTTCATGGCCAAGCACATGGAACAACCGGGCTCACGCCACTCAAAGCCTGCAGCTTTGAAAATCTCGTGTAGGCCTTCTTTTTCGGCTTGTTCTTTGACCAAACCAGAACCGGGCACCACCAAGGCAAGCTTGATGTTTTTGGCCACTTTTTGGCCGAGCTTTTTGACTACCGCAGCGGCTTCGCGCATGTCTTCAATGCGGCTGTTGGTGCACGAGCCGATGAAGACTTTGTCGACAAACAAATCGTTCAGCGCTTTGCCTGGTTGCAAGTCCATGTACGTTAGCGCGCGTTCAATCGCACCGCGTTTGTTGGCGTCTTTTTCTTTGTCAGGGTCAGGCACGGTGCCGTTGATGTCGAGCACCATCTCGGGTGAGGTGCCCCAGGTGACTTGCGGCAAGATGTCTTCGGCTTTCAGCTCCACCACGGCATCGAAGTGCGCATCGGGATCTGAGTGCAAAGTTTTCCAATACGCCACAGCTTGGTCCCATTCCACGCCGGTGGGGGACAGAGGGCGACCTTTGACGTACTCGATGGTCTTGTCGTCCACCGCCACCAAACCCGCGCGTGCGCCGCCTTCGATGGCCATGTTGCACACCGTCATGCGGCCTTCCATGCTCAGGCTACGAATGGCGGAGCCTGCAAACTCAATGGTGTAGCCCGTGCCGCCGGCAGTGCCGATCTTGCCAATGATGGCCAACACCACGTCTTTGCCTGTCACGCCCTTGGCCAACGTGCCTTCGACTTTGACGAGCATGTTCTTGGCTTTTTTAGCCAGCAAGGTTTGCGTGGCCATGACGTGCTCAACCTCGGAGGTGCCGATGCCATGGGCCAACGCGCCAAACGCACCGTGGGTAGACGTGTGGCTGTCGCCGCACACCACGGTCATGCCAGGCAGGGTGGCGCCGTTTTCAGGGCCAATCACGTGCACGATGCCTTGGCGCTTAGACATGAAGGGGAAGAAGGCTGCCGCGCCAAACTCTTTCATGTTGGCGTCGAGCGTGGTGATTTGTTCTTTGCTGATGGGGTCGGTGATGCCGTCGTAGCCCAGCTCCCAGCCGGTGGTGGGGGTGTTGTGGTCAGCGGTGGCCACGATCGAGCTGACGCGCCAGACCTTGCGACCGGCTTGGCGAATGCCCTCAAACGCTTGCGGGCTGGTGACTTCGTGCACCAAATGGCGGTCGATGTAGAGGATGGCCGTGCCATCTTCCTCGGTGTGGACGACGTGCTCGTCCCAAATCTTGTCGTAAAGGGTGCGTCCCATGAATCTTCCTTAGGTGGAGCCCGCAATTTTATGCGGAGCGCTGTGTGGATTCATGGAAATGACACAAAGGCTTCCTAGAATCTGTGGATGTTTTCACGTTTCACATCTTGGGCGTTGTGCCTGTGCGTCATGGCCTGGGCGGGCGCGAGCCATGCGGCACGGCCCATGAATACGGACGACGCCAACATCGTGGACGCAAAGTCTTGCCAGTTGGAGAGCTGGATCAAAACCACCCACACCTCGCTGGAGCGTTGGGCTTTGCCGGGCTGCAACTTCGGTGGGGAGCTGGAATGGACGCTGGGCGGCAATGCCCAAACCGAGCAAGTGGTGGGCAGCACCCAGTACTGGATTGGCCAAGTGAAGAAACGCTGGCAACCGGTGGGCGAAAACACGATTGGCATTTCCACCACGGTGGGCGCCATGGCCACGCGACCTGCGACACCCGATCGCCCCAACGACAAAGACTATTACCTCAACGTACCCGTCACCGTGCCGTTGGGGCAAGACCGTTTCGTGCATCTCAACGCAGGGTGGGTTCAACACCAAAGCCTGGGCATCGGCCGGTCGACCTGGGGCGTGGGCGGTGAGCTGCCGTTGACGGCCAAGGTGATTGGCATTGCCGAGGCCTATGGTGAAGCCAACTACGGCACGCGTTACCAATTCGGGTTGCGCACCTGGGTGGTGCCGCAGCGGGTACAAATTGACACGACCTATGGCAACCAAGTGTGGCAACCCGAGCACCTGCGTTGGTTCACGGTGGGGGTGCGTTTGCTGAGCCCTGCTTTTCTACCTTGAGGCGGTCAGACGTTCCAGCAGCAACTTGGCTGAGGGCGACAACTCGCGCTGCGGGTTAAACGCAATCACCAGTTTGCGTTGGGCCCAAGCGTCTTGCAGACGCACCACTTTGAGTTTCAGGGCTTGCACTTGGCTGGCGCAGGCGCCCAAAGGCAACACGCCCACCCCCAAGCCGGCTGCAATCATGTGACACATGGCGTCAAAGCTGCGCACTTGCACGCGCATGTGCATGTGCTGGCCTTCTTTCTCTGCCGCCCGTGAGGTGAGCTCTAGCAAGGAGCTGCCACGGTTCAAGCCGACAAAATCGTATTGCAAACAGGTGTTGAAATGCACGGCTTTGCGCTTGGCCAGCGGATGGCTGGCGTGGCACAGCAGCACCAGCTCGTTGGTTTGAAACGGCAGCACGGTCAGTCCGTCCATCGGCGTTTCATCGGCCAGCACGCCGACATCGGCAATGCCGTCGATCAACGCACGTGCAATGTCGCCGCTGAGTTGCTCTTCAAGCTCGACCACGATGTCGGCATGGTCCGATAAAAACCTGTGAAGGATGTTGGGCAGGTATTCGGTCAGCGACGACATGTTGGCCCACAAGCGCACATGGCCCCTGATACCTTGCGAGTAGTCGCTCAACTCGCTGTTGAAACGCTCCAAGCCTTGAAACAAACGAATGCAGTGCTGCAAAGCCAAGTGACCTGCGGGCGTGAGCAACACACCCTTCTTGCTGCGCTCAAGCAGTTGCGAGCCCGTGGCCGCTTCAAAGTCGGACAAGCGGCGGCTGGCGGCAGACAGCGCCAAGTGACACGTCTCGGCGCCTTTGGTGATGCTGCCGGTTTGTGCCACTGCACAAAACAGGCGCAGCGTGACAAAGTCGAACCGGCTCAAGTTGAAGCTTTTTCTCATGGCGATGTCCTAACCTTCGCGAAACGCGAAGGAAATATTATGGAATAGCAATTCCACCCATCTGGGATTGTTTTTATAGTCCCGCCATGTTTGAACCATCTCTCTGCAAATCATGAGCGCGTTGACCGGACTCAAAGTACTCGAACTAGGCCAACTGATTGCTGGTCCTTTTGCGGCCAAGACCTTGGCCGACTTCGGCGCCGATGTGGTGAAGGTCGAAACCCCCAAGACGGGCGATCCCCTGCGCAAATGGCGCTTGCTCAAAGACGGCACCTCGGTGTGGTGGCAAGTGGAGTCACGCAACAAACGCTCGGTGGCGTTGGATTTGAAAGACCCCCAAGCCCAAGACATCGTGCGCCAACTGGCCAAGGATGCGGATGTGCTGATCGAGAACTTCCGCCCCGGTGCAATGGAAGGTTGGGGGCTGGGCCCCGACGAATTGCTGGCGCTCAACCCGCGTCTGATCATGCTGCGTATCAGTGGCTACGGCCAAACCGGCCCCTACCGCGACAAGCCAGGCTTTGGTGTGGTGGCCGAGGCCATGAGTGGTTTGCGCCACCTCACGGCAGAGCCGGGTCGCGTGCCTGTGCGCGTGGGCGTGAGCATTGGCGACACCTTGGCTTCGCTGCATGGGGTGATTGGTATTTTGATGGCTTTGCAAGAACGGCAGCGCAGTGGCCAAGGTCAGGTGATTGACGTGGCCTTGTATGAGGCGGTGTTCAATTGCATGGAAAGTTTGTTGCCCGAATACAGCGCCTTTGGTGCCGTGCGCGAGGCCGCCGGCAGTGCCTTGCCCGGCATCGCGCCCAGCAACGCGTACCGCTGCCAAGACGACGGTTATGTGCTGATTGCTGGCAATGGTGACAGCATCTTCAAGCGTCTCATGCACACCTTGGGTCGCGATGATTTGGGCAACGACCCTGCACTGACCGACAACGCAGGTCGTGTGAAACGTGTGGCAGAAATTGACGCGGCCATCGGTGCTTGGGCGGCCCAACGCACGGTTGAGCAAGTACTCGCGGCGTTGGACCAAGCGGCCGTACCTGCCGGGCGCATCTACACCGTGGCCGACATTGCAGCCGATCCGCACTACCAAGCCCGCGACATGATTCAGCAGGTGCAGATGGACGATGGCACGTTGTTGGCGGTGCCCGGCATCATCCCCAAGCTCTCACGCACGCCCGGCAGTCACCGTCGCAACGCACCCACGATTGGGCAAGACACCGATGCCGTGTTGCACGAAATTGGCCTCACGCCGCAGCAAATCCAAATCCTCAAAGACAAGGGAGTCGTGGCATGACACGTCTTTATTTCAATGAAGTGGTCACGCGTGATGGCTTTCAAAACGAACCCCATTTCATTCCCACAGAAGACAAGATCGCTCTGGTCGATGCACTCAGCCAGTGTGGCTATGCCAAGGTCGAGGTCACTTCGTTCACCTCACCCAAAGCCATCCCGATGCTGCGCGATGCGGAAGAGGTGATGGGGCGTATCACGCGGGTGCCCGGGGTGGAATACACCGTGTTGGTGCCCAACTTGCGTGGGGCGGAACGGGCGTTGGAATCGCGCGCCGATGAACTCAATTTGGTCATGTCCACCTCAGAGACGCACAACCTGTCGAACTTACGCATGACGCGCGAGCAAAGCTTTGCGGCGTTGGCGGAAGTGGTGCGCCATGTGAACGGGCGCACGCCCATCAATGTGTCGCTCTCGACTTGCTTTGGTTGCCCCATGGAGGGCGATGTGCCCTTGGCCGAGGTGCAGCAGTTCGCGCAGCGTTTTGCCGACTTGGGGGTGCGTGGCCTCACCATTTGCGACACCACGGGCATGGCCCATCCTGCGCAAGTCAGCCGCATGGTGGACGCGCTGCAACAGCAGTTGCCCCACACGCAGCTCACGCTGCACTTTCACAACACGCGCGGCATGGGCTTGGCCAATCTGCTGGCTGCGGTGCAGGGCGGCATCACGCAATTCGATGGCTCCTTGGGGGGCTTGGGTGGTTGCCCTTATGCGCCCGGTGCCAGCGGCAATATTTGCAGCGAAGACGCGATCCACATGGCCGAGGCCATGGGCTACGACACGGGCATTGACTTGACCCAGTTGCTCAACGTGGCGCGCCATTTGCCCGCCCTTGTGGGCCATGAGGTGCCCAGCCAAGTGGCCAAGGCCGGCCGTATCACCGACCTGCATCCAGCGCCGGCCTATGTGATTGAATTGAAAGGAGCCGCCGCATGATTGACCACCTCGACCACTTGGTGTTGACCACCTTCAACGAGGAAGCCTGCGTGGATTTTTATACCCGCGTGATGGGCATGACGCTTGAGAGTTTTGTCGGTGGCACACCGCCTGTGACCCGCAAAGCCTTTAAGTTTGGCCATCAAAAAATTAACCTGCATGTGCGGGGCAAAGAGTTCGAACCCAAGGCGCACGTGCCTGTGCCGGGCGCGTTGGATTTGTGTTTCATCGCCACCGTGCCCTTAGACGAGGTGATTGCCAAACTCAACGTTGCGTCATGGCCGATCGTGGAAGGCCCCGTGATGCGCACTGGGGCGACGCAAAAAATCAGGTCCGTGTATGTGCGCGACCCCGATTTGAACTTGATCGAAATTTCAGAGCTGGCGTAAGACGCGCTCATTTCAACCCCGTGATTTCAAGCAAAGGATCTCTCATGAAACGACGTGCGTTGTTGGCCTATGGTGGTGCTGCGGCACTCACAGGCGCTGCCCCTTCTGTGTTTGCGCAAGGCAAATATCCGCAACGTCCTGTGACCTTGGTGGTGCCCACACCGCCTGGCGGCAGCACTGACTTCACGGCACGCTTGATTGTGGAACCGCTCACGCGCGCCTTGGGCCAACCGGTGATCGTGGACAACCGTCCCGGCGCCTCCGGCAACATTGGCAACCAATTTGTGGCGCGTTCCAAAGCCGACGGCTACACCTTGCTGGTCGCCTACAGCGGGTACCAAGTGGGCAACCCACATTTGTTCAAAGATGCAGGTTGGGATCCGATCAAAGACTTCGCCCCGGTGGCCATGGTCACGCGCGCGCCGCAGGTGGTTGCGATTCACCATGCGCTGCCGGTGAATACGTTGCAAGAGTTCGTTGCCTATGCCAAGAAAAACCCAGGCAAGCTCAACTACGCATCGTCCGGCAATGGCTCGATTCAGCACATTGCGGGTGAGTTGTTCAAGCAACTCACGGGCACCTATATCACCCACATCCCCTACCGTGGCTCGGGTCCAGCGGTGCAAGACTTGCTGGCCGGCACGGTGGATCTGCACATCACCACCCCAGCTTCGGTGGTGAGCCACATCAAGTCAGGACGCTTGCGTGCTTTGGCGGTGACCAGTCCCAAGCGTTTGGCTTCGCTGCCCGATGTGCCCACTGCCACTGAAGCGGGCTTGAAGGGTTATGACTTGGATTCTTGGTTTGCGTTGTACGCCCCAGCAGGCACACCGCCCGCAGTGGTGCAACAACTCAACGCCGAGGTGAACAAAATTTTGCAACTGCCCGAAGTGCGCAAGAAGGCCGAAGACTCGGGCACCTCGGTAGAGGCTTTCACCCCGGCGCAACTGGGTGAGTTCACGCGCAAAGAACTGGACTATTGGGGTGGGGTGATCAAGTCAGCCAAGATCACGGCGGACTGATGCGCCCTTAGGCGGCAGACCTCAGGGTGCGGCGAATTGGGCGGTGCCCACAATGCCGATCTTGGTCAGGCCTTGACGCTGGGCGCTCGCCAATACGCCGGCCACTGTTTCGTACTTGGCTTTGGCTTGTGCCTTGATGTGCAGCTCGGGTTGAGGCTCTTGGTTTTTGGCTTCTGACAGCAAGGCGTCCAGTGCGGCACGGTCTGCCAAGGGCTTGCCATTCCAGTTGACCACACTGCGGGCGTCCACTTCAATGCGCACGATGTTGGGTTTCTTTTGCGCTGGCGGTGTGCCCACAGGCATGTCGAGGTTGACCGAGTGCAACTGCACGGGGATGGTGATGATGAGCATGATCAGCAACACCAACATCACGTCGATCAGCGGCGTGGTGTTGATGTCCATCAACACCTCGGGTTCGTCTTGGCTTTGGGCCAAGGAGGGCGGGTTCATGGCCATGCTCAGTTCCTCTGCGGCTGGCTTGTGGCCAGACCCTGAGGGTCCGTGACAAACCTTACCTTGGTCAAGCCCGCCACTTGCGCGGCGTAGAGCACGCGACCGATGGCTTCGAAGTCGGTCTTGGCATCGCCGCGAATTTGCACTTCGGGTTGAGGTTTTTTCTCGGCGAAGGTTTGCAACTGTTTGATCAGGTCGGCATTACTGCGTACCGGTGCGTCGTACACAAATGCTTGGCCTTGTGCATTGACCGACAAGATGACGTTGTCGGGTTTGGTCTCGCGCGGTTGTTGCACCTCATGCGGTAGCTCGACTTTGACCGAGGTCGTCACCACCGGAATGGTGATGAGAAAGATGATGAGCAACACCAACATCACGTCCACCAAGGGCGTGGTGTTGATGGTAGTCAACAGGTCGTCATCCCCCTCGTTGGGGCCTAGGTGCATGGCCATGGCTTAACGACCGGATCCCAAGAGCACCGCGTGCAAATCTGCGCCAAAGGCGTGTACCTCTTCCATCGCCACTTTGTTGCGGCGCACCAGCCAGTTGTAGCCCAGCACGGCGGGCACAGCCACGGCCAAACCAATGGCGGTCATGATGAGCGATTCACCCACAGGGCCGGCTACTTTGTCGATGCTGGCTTGGCCCGACATGCCGATCTTCACCAAGGCGTTGTAAATGCCCCAGACCGTGCCAAACAAACCGACGAAAGGTGCGGTAGAGCCGACGGTTGCCAACACGGCCAAGCCGTCTTGCATGCGGCTTTGCACGTTGTTCATGGCACGCTGGATGCTCATGGTGACCCAGTCGTTGAAGTTGATGTGGCCCAACAAGCCAGTGTGCTTGCCCGCACTTTCCAAGCCTTTTTCGGCAATGAAGCGGAATGGGCTGTCGGCTTCCAAACCCTCGGTGCCTTGACGAACATCGTTAGCATGCCAAAACGTGGCTTGTGCGGTTTGGGCGTAACGCATGACGCGGTTTTGCTCAGCCAGTTTGGTGAAGATGACATACCAACTGCCCATGCTCATGAGGACCAAGATCAGCAACGTGGCCTTGGCCACGCTGTCGCCTTGTGCCCACAGTGCGGACAGGCCATAGGGGTTGTCAATGATTTCTTCTGCGGCAAAAGCGCTGGTGCTCAGCAGCAGGGTGCTGATGACTGCTGTGGTTCGAATGAGGGTGGCGTGGCGCATAAAAGTCCTTCGATCAATTCGGTGGGTGGCGCTTATTCCAAACGCCAGGTGTATTTGATGCTGGCCCAGCTTTGCTCGGGTTTTCCGTCCACCGTGCCGGGACGGAATTGGCATTTGGACAAGGCGTTGCGTGCCGCTTCGTCTAAGCGGGTGAAGCCCGATGTTTTTTCAATGTCGGCTTGCAGCACACGTCCATCGGCGCCAATCAAAAACTTGAGCGTGACGGTGCCTTCTTCTTCCAAGCGTCGCGAGGCACTGGGGTAATCGGGTCTGGCGCAGTGTGCCCCCGGTTGGATGGTGGCACCCACACGGACTGCTGGAGTGGCGGGCGCCGCACTGGGCGGCGGGGCCAAGGGGGTGCTGATG
>JBFYKC010000193.1:0-3562 GCA_041311135.1 Comamonadaceae bacterium
GACTACACACGTGCAGCGGATCGCACCGTGGCAAAGTTCGCGCACGAGGGGCCGCTACGACTTTTGCAAAGCCTCTACCCCGAGGGCGATACGGTATGCCACAACGTATTGGTGCATCCCCCGAGTGGCTTGGTCGGCGGCGACATCTTGGACATCCACTTGAACTTGGGCGAGCACACACACGCCTTGCTCACCACGCCTGGCGCCACGCGGTTTTACCGCAGCGAGCAGGGCTTGGCCACGCAGCAAGTGAACGCCTATGTGGGCGACGGCGCACGCCTAGAGTGGTTGCCGTTGGAAACCATTGCCTATAACGGGTGCCATGGGTTGAACCATGCCGTGTTTGATTTGGCGCCGAGCGCCGAGATGATGGCTTGGGACATCACCGCACTGGGCTTGCCCAACGCCAACTTGCCGTTTGAGCGCGGTCAATTGCAGCAGCACATGGAGCTAGCCGGTGTTTGGCTGGAGCGTGGCTTGCTGGATGCACAAGACGCGCGCTTGATGGACGGCCCCTTGGGTTTGGCGAAGCACCGATGCATGGCCACTTTGGTGTTTGCCAGTGGCGCGGACTTACCGCGCGAGCGTCGCGACTTGGCGCTGCAACTGGCGCGCGAATTCTCGGAGGTGACGACTGCTGGGTTGATCGCCGGTGTCACATCGCCCCATCCCCGAATCGTGGTGTTGCGCGCCTTGTCGCCCTTGGTCGAACCGGCGCAAACTTTGCTGCGCAGCGTGTGGGCGGCTTGGCGCAAAGGGCTGTGGGACATGGGGGACAAGCCCCCGCGCATTTGGGCGATGTAGGTTTAAATGGCCACCAACTGCCGCACGTTGTTGCGTTGCATGTCGGCACCCATGCCATGCGCCACCACTTCCCCGCGTTCCATCACCAAGTAGTCGTCAGCCAGTTCTTCGGCAAAGTCGTAGTACTGCTCGCACAACAAAATCGCCATGTCACCACGACTGACCAGCATGCGAATCACGCGGCCAATGTCTTTGATGATGCTGGGTTGAATGCCCTCGGTGGGCTCGTCCAATACCAATAGTTTGGGTCCAGAAGCCAAGGCGCGGGCAATGGCCAACTGTTGCTGCTGCCCCCCTGACAAATCACCGCCACGGCGGTGCAGCATTTGTTTCAATACTGGAAACAACTCAAACAACTCCGCGGGTATGTCGGTGCCCGCAGGGCACGTGGCCAAGCCCATGCGCAAGTTGTCTTCCACGGTGAGGCGCGCAAAAATTTCGCGCCCTTGCGGCACGTAGCCAATGCCGGCGCGTGCGCGTTCGTAGGGCGCAGCGCGTTCAATCGACGCGCCGTTGAAGGTGATGTTGCCGTCGCGAATCGGTACAGCACCCATCAGCGATTTGAGCAAGGTGGTTTTACCCACGCCGTTGCGACCTAGCAGCACGGTGATGCGACCCAGTCGCGCTTCAAAGCTCACGTTACGCAGGATGTGCGAGCCGCCGTAAAACTGGTTGATGTTCTTGACTTCTAAAAGGGACATGGTGTGGCTCTCGTTTTCGACTGGGCTCAGCGGCCCAAGTACACCTCAATCACGCGCTCGTTCGCTTGCACTTGGGCCAGCGTGCCTTGCGCCAACACCGAGCCATCGCACAGCACGGTGACGATGTCGGAGATGGTGTTGATGAAGCTCATGTCGTGCTCCACCACCATCAGTGAGTGTTTGCCTTTGAGCGTCAAAAACAACTCGGCGGTGCGCTCGGTTTCAAAGTCGGTCATACCAGCCACGGGCTCGTCGAGCAGCAAGAGTTTGGGGTCTTGCATCAGCAACATACCAATCTCCAGCCACTGCTTTTGGCCGTGGCTTAGGTTGCCAGCTTGGCGGGTCACGCTGTCTTGTAAGTGGATGGTGTGCAGCACTTCGCTCAAGCGGTCGCGTTGCGCGCCGTTGAGTTGAAAAAACATGGATGCAGCCACGCCCTTGTGGGTCTTCAACGCAAGCTCTAAGTTTTCAAACACGCTCAAGTGTTCGAACACCGTTGGTTTTTGAAACTTGCGGCCAATGCCCAGCTGCGCAATTTCGGGTTCGTTGTGGCGTAACAAATCAATCGTGCTGCCAAAGAACACTTGGCCAGAATCGGGTTTGGTTTTGCCGGTGATGATGTCCATCATCGTGGTCTTGCCGGCGCCGTTGGGGCCGATGACGCAACGCAACTCGCCGGGGGTGATGTCGAGCGAGAGGCCGTTGATGGCTTTGAAACCGTCGAAGCTCACATGCACGTCTTCCAGGTACAAGATGCGACCGTGGGTTAGATCCAAGCTGCCGGGTTCGTGCACGCGGCCATAGCCTGCGCTGCGGTCGCCCGATGTCACCTCTTGCACAGCACGTGCTTGGTGTGTGGCCAAGCGTGTGGTGCCTTCTTCAAACAGATCGGGGGTCATACATGCTCCTCCGCATTTTTCTTGGTGCTGAGTTTTTGAATCAACCCCACCACACCGTGCGGCATGTGCAGCGTCACGCCGATGAACAAGGCGCCTAAGAAGTACAACCAAAACTCAGGCGCGGTCACTGTCAACCAGCTCTTCATGCCGTTGACCAAGAAAGCACCGACGATCGGACCGATCAAAGAAGCGCGGCCACCCACAGCAGCCCACACCGCCATCTCGATCGAGTTGGCAGGACTCATCTCGCTGGGGTTGATGATGCCCACTTGGGGCACATACAACGCACCTGCAACGCCGCACATCACGGCGGAAATCACCCAAATGGTCAGCTTGTAGGGCAGGGGCGAATAGCCCGAAAACATCACGCGGCTTTCCGCATCACGAATGGCTTGCAGCACGCGGCCGAACTTGCTTTGGACCAACCAGCGCGCAAACAAAAAGCTCGTCAGCAGTGCCCAGCCAGTCAGAACAAACAGGGTCATGCGCATGGCCGGCGTGGCGATGGGCAGGTCCAAGATGCGTTTGAAATCGGTGAAGCCGTTGTTGCCGCCAAAGCCGGTTTCGTTGCGGAAGAATAGCAACATGGCCGCAAAAGTCAGCGCTTGCGTGATGATCGAGAAGTACACACCCTTGATGCGCGAGCGAAACGCAAAGTAGCCGAACACCCACGCCAACACACCGGGCACTAAGACCACCAACAGCAACGTGACGATGAAGCTGTCGCTGAAGGTCCAGTGCCAAGGCAAGGTCTTCCAGTCGAGGAACACCATGAAGTCGGGTAAGTTGCTTTTGTAGTTGCCATCGGTGCCGATTTGGCGCATCAGGTACATGCCCATCACATAGCCGCCGAGCGCGAAGAACAAGCCGTGGCCCAGCGACAAAATGCCGGTGTAACCCCAGATCAGGTCCATCGCCAAGGCGCAGATGGCGTAGCACATGATCTTGCCGATCAGTGCCACTGCGTAGTCACTGACGTGAAAGAAGTTGCCCGCAGGCACCCACAGGTTGAGCACGGGCACCACCGCACACACGGTGATGAAGGCGGTCAAAAAAAGCGTCCAACCGGTGCGACCCATCAAGGCAGGAGACTCAGGCAAACGCAAAGAAGAAGAGGGGTGTGTCATGTCATGCCTCCGCGCTGCGGCCTTTCATGGC
>JBFYKC010000026.1:0-9073 GCA_041311135.1 Comamonadaceae bacterium
GTACGGCGGTGCAGAACACCCCCACACCGCACAACAGCCTAAAGTGCTGGACATCTAAGGAGCTGACATGATTGGTGAATGGAACAATGGCACCGGCCGTCGCAAATCCAGCGTCGCCCGCGTGTTTCTGAAAAAAGGCTCTGGCAAGATCACTGTCAACGGCAAAGACATCGCTGAATATTTCGGCCGTCAAACCTCGATCATGATCTCCAAGCAACCCTTGGTCTTGACCGGCAACGAATCCACCTTTGACATTCAAGTCAACGTGCACGGTGGCGGTGAATCGGGTCAAGCCGGCGCGGTGCGCCACGGCATCACCCGCGCTTTGATCGACTACGACGCAGCTTTGAAGCCCGTCCTGTCACAAGCCGGTTACGTGACCCGCGATGCACGTGAAGTCGAACGTAAAAAGGTTGGCTTGCACTCTGCTCGCCGCCGCAAGCAGTTCAGCAAGCGTTAATCCGCTTCCTGTTTTGCCAAAAGCCGCATGGGTTCGCCCCTTGCGGCTTTTTTATTGCCTGTGCGCACAACCAAAGCCCCTGATGCGAATAGCGTTTCTAAGGTCTTGTGCAGGGCTATTCCCGACTAAAGCGATATACTTTTACGCATTGATTCAGGAGTCCTCTTATGAGCGCAGTTGCCGACAACGTCCAAACCGAAATGCCATCTCCCTTTGTCTTCACCGACAGCGCGGCTGCCAAGGTGGCGGACCTGATTGCAGAAGAAGGCAACCCTGATTTGAAGCTGCGCGTGTTTGTGCAAGGCGGCGGATGTTCAGGCTTCCAATACGGTTTCACGTTCGATGAAATCGTCAACGAAGACGACACCACCATCAACAAAAACGGCGTGTCGTTGTTGGTCGACGCCATGAGCTACCAATACTTGGTGGGCGCCGAGATCGACTACAAAGAAGATTTGCAAGGCGCCCAATTCGTCATCAAGAACCCCAACGCCACCACCACCTGTGGTTGCGGCTCTTCGTTCTCGGTCTAAGCGCGACAGGCGCTGAGCGATCAGGCCTTAAAAATTCCACCCAGTATGCGGGCGCCCTGAGCGCCCGTTACTTTTGGTAGGTTGCCGGGTAGACCCAGCAGGGTTTGGCGAGCCAGCCATGCAAAAGCAGCCGCCTCGACTTGCAATGGCGGCATGCCACGTTCAGCAGACGACAGCACGCGCACATGGGGCAATCCCGCTTGCAAGCGCTGCATCAGCCAGCCATTCAGCGCGCCTCCGCCACAAACGATGAGTTCTGCGGCCTCGGGCGCATGGCGCAACACATCGTTCACGCACGCACGGGCGGTGAACTCGGTGAGTGTGGCTTGCACATCGGCGGCGTTGGCGTCGGCATAGCCGCTGAGTTGGTGCGCCAACCACGTGGGATGGAACAAGTCGCGCCCGGTGCTTTTGGGCGGGGCTTGGTGCAGGTAAGGTTCGGCCAGCATGGTGTGTAACAACGGCGCGATGACGGTGCCGCTGGCCGCCCACGCCCCATTGTTGTCAAAGGCGTAGCCTGTGTGCGCTTGGCACCAGTGGTCGAGCAAGGCGTTGCCTGGGCCGCAATCAAAGCCCAAGACATCATGGTTTGCATGCAACACGCTGAGGTTGGCAATGCCGCCGATGTTCAGCACGCCCACCGTGTGCGGCGCTTGCCCAAAGATGCCTTGGTGAAACACCGGGACCAAGGGCGCGCCTTGCCCGCCCGCTGCGACGTCGCGGCTACGGAAATCGGCCACCACATCGATGCCGGTCAGCTCAGCCAACAACGCGGGGTTGTTGAGTTGCCACGTGTAGCCCGTGCCGTCAAACGCGCCGGGTTGGTGACGCACGGTTTGTCCGTGGGCACCAATGGCGCACACATCGTTGGCTGGTGTTTGCGTGTCGGTCAGCAAGGCCTGCACCGTTTGCGCATACACGCGCACCAAGCCGTTGGCGGCCAAAGCGGCACGGTGCAGTTCGTTCTCTGATGGGGTGTTGAGGGCCAGCAACTCTTGTTTGAGTGCGGGCGTAAAGGGCAAGGCCTGATGTGCCAACACCCGGGGCTGTGTGCCGCTGAAATCAACCAACACCCCGTCGACGCCATCGAGCGAGGTGCCCGACATCAAGCCGATGAAAAGCTGAGCGTGCGTGGCCGAGCTTGGCATTTATTCGGCGCGGCTGACTTGGCTGCTCGCCGCGGCAGTCAAGTCCACTTGGGCAATGGCTGCGTGACGTTTGAACTGCTCGCGTGCGGCAGCAGACACGGACACAGCAATGCTTTG
The DNA here is from genome assembly GCA_041311135.1 of Comamonadaceae bacterium. Taxonomy (GTDB): domain Bacteria; phylum Pseudomonadota; class Gammaproteobacteria; order Burkholderiales; family Burkholderiaceae_C; genus Limnohabitans. The sequence continues at coordinate 2,259 of JBFYKC010000026.1, forward strand.
ACGTGCCATGGTGAGCGGGTCTTTGTGTTGGCCGTTGACGCGGAATTCAAAATGCAAATGGGGACCGGTGGCCCAGCCGGTGGCACCTACAAGGCCCAGCGTTTGTCCTTGCGAAACAGCTTGTCCACGCTTGACGAGAATGCGGCTCAAGTGGGCATACACCGTCGTTTGTCCGCCGGAATGCTTGACCATCACCACATTGCCAAAGCCGCCTTGTGCGCCGGCCACATCCACAATGCCTCGGCCCACGCTGCGCACGGGCGTGCCGGTGGGGGCGGCGTAGTCAACGCCCAAGTGCGCGCGCCAGGTTTGCAAGATAGGATGAAAACGCATCTTGAAGCCGCTGGTCATGCGCGAGAAAGCCAAGGGAGAGGCCAGGTAGGCGCGACGCAAGCTCACGCCGTCAGCGTTGAAGTAGCCGCCCTCTTTGGCATTGGGCTCTTTGAACCAGAAGGCTTGGTGTGTTTTGCCGTTGTTCACAAACTCGGCGGACAACACGCGACCTGTGCGCAGCACTTCGCCATCGGCTTCGAGCGATTCGTACACCACGGCAAATCGATCGCCTTTGCGCAGGGCGCGGTGGAAGTCGATGTCCCCCGCGAAGATGTCCGCCAACTGGCTGGCCACGCTGTCGGGGATGTCAGCTTCGTCGGTGGCGGCAAACAACGAGGTTTGAATGGTGCCGTTGCCCATGCGGGTGCTGATGCTCAGGGGGGCGGTTTCTTCGCGTTCGACAAAACCTTCGGCGCTGCGTTCCATCACCCAGCGGGTGAACTGGTCGCCCTTGTCGTTGGCCCAACGCGCGGTCAGTCGGGTGAGGCGGTGCTCGGCATCGCCTTCCACACTGACCATGCGGCCTGCACGACCGATGAACTGTTGACGTGGGTTGCGCGCCTGGCGCAAGTACGCGGCCGCGTCAGGGTCACTTAGGCCCAGGCGCGACAGCAAGCTGTCGGCCGTGTCGCTCGAGCGTGTGACGTCCGAGCGAAAGAGTTGCAGCGCCTTCTCGGCTTGCAAGTTGGGGAGCGATGCGGTGTTGACGCTTTCCACCACTTGCTGCAATTGCAAATGGGCCGTGCTGGCGTCTAGGTTGGCGACCGCAAACGCACCGCCTCCGAGGACCGAGCAGGCCACAGCCACCGCGGCCAAGACGCGGCGATGGGGGGATTGAAAGCTGGTTTGCAGGCGCGAGACCCACAACGAAAAGACTGGCTGCAAGGTGTTTCTCCGGCAGTTGGCAAAAGGCGGGGGCAGAACCCCAAGCCTCCAGGTTTGGGCCTCTAAAATCAGGCGCAAACACCAAACCGGCAAGTATACCTTTTGCTGTAAAAAATCCTTATGAATCAAGCATCTTTACAAACTCACCCTGTCACCGATCGCGTTCTGGAAGCCTTGGCTGTGACCAAGCGCGGCTGTGAGGAGTTGATTCCTGAAGATGCGTGGGTCAAAAAACTGGCGCGCTCTGAAGCCACAGGCCAGCCCTTGCGCATCAAACTGGGCTTAGACCCGACGGCGCCTGACATTCATATTGGTCACACCGTGGTGCTCAACAAAATGCGTCAGCTGCAAGACTTGGGGCACCAAGTCATCTTCTTGATTGGCGACTTCACCAGTTTGATCGGTGACCCTTCCGGTCGCAACAGCACGCGTCCGCCGCTCACACCCGAACAAATCAAGGTCAATGCCGAGACGTATTACAAGCAGGCGTCGTTGGTGCTCGATCCGGCCAAAACCGAAATTCGTTACAACAGCGAATGGAGCATCCCGCTGGGTTCGATGGGCATGATTCAACTCGCGTCCAAATACACCGTGGCGCGCATGATGGAGCGCAACGACTTTCATGACCGCTTTCACGCCAACACCCCCATCAGCGTGCATGAGTTTTTGTACCCGCTCATGCAGGGCTATGACTCGGTGGCTTTGAAATCTGATTTGGAGCTGGGCGGCACCGACCAAAAATTCAACTTGTTGATGGGCCGTCATTTGCAAGCCGAATACGGCCAAGAAGCCCAGTGCATCTTGACCATGCCCTTGCTCGAAGGTTTGGATGGCGTGGAAAAAATGTCCAAGTCTAAGAACAACTACATCGGCATCAGCGAAGAACCCAACACCATGTTTGCCAAGGTGTTGTCGATTTCAGATGTGCTGATGTGGCGTTGGTATACCTTGCTGTCGTTCAAGTCGATGGCAGAGATTGAGGCGCTGAAAAAAGAAGTGGAAGGTGGTCGCAACCCCAAAGAGGCCAAGGTGGCGTTGGCCAAAGAAATCACCGCACGTTTCCATGGCGCAGCGGCGGCAGAAGCGGCCGAGCAAGACTTCATCAACCGCAGCAAAGGCGGTGTGCCCGATGAAATTCCAGAGGTCTCGCTCAGCGGTGCGCCCATGGGCATTGGCGCTTTGCTCAAATCTGCCGGTCTGGCGCCATCCACCAGCGAAGCCAATCGATTGATCGATGGCGGCGGCGTGCGTGTGGACTCGAACGTGGTCAGTGACAAAGGCTTGAAGCTCAACGCGGGAACATTCGTGGTGCAAGTGGGCAAGCGCAAATTTGCGCGTGTCACATTGGCTTAACCACTTGCGGTCATACTGCCAGCATGAACACCTCCACCACTGACAAATGGTTGTCGCCACAGGGCTTGCTCTGGGCCTCGGTGGTGGTGGCATGCATCACCATCGCACTCAAAACATTGGCTTGGCACCTCACCGACTCGGTGGGGTTGTTGTCCGATGCCATGGAGTCCTTGGTCAACTTGGCCAGTGCAGTGTTTGGCTTGATGATGGTCACCATCGCTGCCAAACCTGCCGACGAAGACCATCCCTACGGGCACCACAAGGCTGAGTATTTTTCATCGGGCTTTGAAGGCATCCTCATCGTGGTGGCCGCGCTGGGCATCATCTGGGCCGCCAGTCACCGCATTTTTGACCCACAACCGTTGGAGCAAGTGGGCATTGGTTTGGTCTTGTCGGTGGCCAGTTCTGCATTGAACGGCTTGCTGGCCTGGGTCATGTTTCGTGCGGCCAAAACGCACAACTCGATTGCCCTAGAAGCCGATGCCCGTCACTTGGTGACCGACGTTTGGACCTCTGCAGGTGTGGTGGTGGGCATTGCGCTGGTCAGCTACACCGGCTGGCTGTGGATGGATGCCTTGGTGGCGATGGGTGTGGCCCTGAATATTTTGAAAGAAGGCTGGGATCTGATTTGGAGTGCCTCGCAAGGCCTGATGGACGAAGCGGTGGAGCCTGAGGTGCTAGCGCAAATTCACACCGTGCTGCACGACCTGTCGATCAGCCACGAAGAGGTGGGAGCCGACCATGTGCACATCGTGCGTTTTGACCACCTCATCACCCGCAAAGCTGGGCAACGTCGCTTTGTCGATTTGCACATGCACATGCCGGCCGAGTGGACGTTGAGCCGTGCTGCCACCTTGCGTGCCAATGTGGAGCATGCGTTGATGAAAGCCGTGCCTGGTTTGCGCGCCACGATTCAACTGCTGCCCAACGATGTGGAAGTGCATTTGGATGATCCGAAGGACGTGGCATGAAGGCTGTGCTGCAACGCGTGAGCGAAGCCCGTGTGGTGGTCGATGGCAACACGGTGGGCGAAATCGCCCAAGGTCTGTTGGTGTTGCTGTGCGCAGAGCGCGGTGACACCGAAGCTGTGGGGCAAAAAATGCTCGAGAAGATTTTGAAACTCCGCGTCTTCTACGACGAAGCCGACAAGATGAACCGCAGCGTGGTCGATGTGCAGGGTGGTTTGTTGGTGGTCAGCCAGTTCACCTTGGCGGCAGACACCCGCAGTGGCACGCGTCCAAGCTTCACCAGTGCTGCGCCGGCCGACGAAGGTCGGCGCTTGTACGAGGCCTTTGTGACCCAAGCGAAGGTGCAGCATCCCCAAGTGCAAACTGGCATCTTTGGCGCTGACATGCAAGTGCATTTGGTGAACGATGGTCCTGTGACCATTCCGATCACGATAATCGGTGCATGACCGATACCTCTCCGACTGCCCACTCGTTTGCCAACCTGAACCTCGCGACCGCCTCACGCGACAACTTGACGCAGCTGGGGTACACCCAGATGACGCCCATCCAGGCCGCCAGCTTGCCGCTGACCTTGGCCGGTCGCGACTTGATTGCGCAAGCCAGCACCGGCAGTGGCAAGACAGCGGCCTTTGGCATTCCCTTGGTTGAAAAACTCGACCCTGCGCAGTTCGACGCGCAAGCCATGGTGCTGTGCCCCACGCGTGAGTTGGCCGATCAAGTGACGCAAGAAATTCGCCGTTTGGCGCGCGCGGTGGGCAACATCAAAGTGGTCACCCTGTGTGGCGGTGTGGCACTGCGTGGGCAAACACAAAGTCTGGAACACGGTGCGCATGTGGTGGTGGGAACTCCTGGGCGCATCATGGATCACTTAGAGCGAGGTTCGCTCAGCTTGCAAGGCTTGAAGATGTTGGTTCTGGACGAAGCCGATCGCATGCTGGATATGGGCTTTTTTGACGACATTGCCAAGGTGGCACGCCAGTGCCCCAAAGCGCGTCAAACCTTGCTGTTCTCGGCCACTTACCCCGAAGGTATTGCCAAGCTCGCGGCGCAGTTCATGCGTGAGCCGCAAACGGTCAAGGTACAAGCGCAGCATGATGCGCAAAAAATCAAACAAGTGTTTTATGAAGTGTCGAACAGCGAGCGCCTGCACGTGGTGTCGCAGTTGTTGAATCACTTTCGTCCTGAATCCACTTTGGCGTTTTGCAACACCAAGCAGCAGTGCCGTGATTTGGTGAGTGTGTTGCAAGCGCAAGGCTTCAGTGCCTTGGCCTTGTTTGGTGAGCTGGAGCAACGCGAACGCGACCAGGTGTTGGTGCAGTTTGCCAACCGCAGTTGCTCGGTGCTGGTGGCCACCGATGTGGCGGCGCGAGGACTAGATGTAGCCAACCTCGAAGCGGTCATCAACGTGGACGTGACGCCCGATCCCGAGGTGCACATTCATCGCATCGGCCGCACCGGACGTGGCGACGCCGAGGGCTTGGCCTTGTCGCTGGCCAGCATGGACGAGATGGGCAACGTGGGCAAGATCGAACAACTGCAAAACCGCGAGTCCACTTGGGCACCGATCAGCAGCTTGACCCCCAGTGCCGGTGGCCCGCTGCAGCCTCCCATGGCGACCTTGCAAATTGTGGGTGGCCGCAAAGAAAAAATTCGCGCGGGCGATGTGTTGGGCGCACTCACCGGTGAAGCCGGCTTTACCAAAGACCAAGTCGGCAAGATCAATGTGAACGAGTTCTCCACTTATGTGGCGGTGTCGCGTGACATCGCGCGCGAAGCGGTGAAGCGCCTGAGTGCAGGCCGTGTCAAAGGCAAGACGGTGAAAGTGCGCTTGTTGGAAGACGCCTCGGGGCGTTGAGCCAGCCGCGTGTGTGGCGCGTCAATAAGGGCACGGCAGGCCGAGCTCGGCCATGATCAGCATCTCGAGTGTTTCCATCTCTAGCGCCTCGACCTCAGACGTTTCGTGGTCGTAGCCTTGCGCATGCAGCGCCCCGTGGACCAACAGGTGTGCGTAGTGGGCTTGCAAGGTCTTGTCTTGCTCTTTGGCTTCGCGCGCCACCACGGGGGCGCACAGCACCAAGTCGGCCATGACCCTAGGTGCTTGAGCATAGTCAAATGTCAGCACGTTGGTGGCGTAGTCTTTTTTGCGGTAGCTGCGGTTCAGCGCTTGGCCTTCTTCGGCATCCACGATGCGCACCGTCATTTCGGCGTCGTGCGCCAAGGCGTGGCGAATGCAACGGTTCACAAACGCGCGGGGCAGCGCGGCTTTGTGGCGCGCAACGTCGGGCATGTCGCCAAATTGCAGGCTGAGGTCTAAGCTGGGGAGCGCCATAGGCTTATGAAGTTTTGCGTGAAGGGGCACCCGTGGTGGCGGTGCGTTGGGCGTCATACGCATCGACAATGCGGGCCACCAACGGATGGCGCACCACGTCGGCGCTGGTGAAGCGGGTCACGGAAATGCCTTTGACGCGTTTGAGCACGCGTTCGGCGTCAATCAGTCCGCTGAGCTGCCCTTTGGGCAAGTCGATCTGGCTCACGTCTCCGGTGACCACCGCTTTGGCGCCAAAGCCAATGCGGGTCAGGAACATCTTCATTTGCTCGGGGGTGGTGTTCTGCGCTTCGTCCAAGATGACGAAGGCGTTGTTCAAGGTGCGGCCCCGCATGAAGGCCAGCGGTGCGATTTCAATGGCGTTGCGTTCAAACGCTTTTTGCACGCGGTCGAAGCCCATCAAGTCATACAAGGCGTCGTACAAGGGGCGCAAATACGGGTCAACTTTTTGGCCCAGGTCGCCGGGCAAGAAGCCGAGTTTTTCGCCAGCTTCCACAGCGGGGCGGGTCAACACAATGCGTTGCACGGCGCTGCGTTCCAGCGCATCCACAGCGCAGGCCACGGCCAAATAAGTTTTGCCAGTGCCGGCGGGGCCAATGCCAAAGCTGATGTCGTGGGCGGCAATGTTGTCAAGGTAGGCCGCTTGGTTGGGCGTGCGTGCGCGCAAGTCGGTGCGGCGGGTGGTGAGGGTGGGGGTGTCGTCCTCCATCGCGCTGTCGCCGGCCAGCATGAGTTGCACTTGCTCGGGGGGAATGGCACGCGCCGCGCGTTCGTACAGGGCTTGCAACACCTCCATGGCACGGGTGGCTTTGGCCTTGTGACCGTCCACCTTGAACTGCTCGTGACGGTGGGCGATTTTGACGTCCAAGGCCAATTCAATGGTGCGCAGATGTTCGTCGGTGGGGCCGCACAAATGCGCCAGACGGGTGTTGTTGTGCGGGGTGAAGGTG
>JBFYKC010000030.1:0-16700 GCA_041311135.1 Comamonadaceae bacterium
ATTCAACACCGCAAAGGGCGTCAAGACGAAAAGCGCGGCAAGATTTGGACACGCATCACGCGTGAAATCATTGTGGCGGCGCGCCAAGGTGGTGGTGACCTGAGCATGAACCCCCGTTTGCGCTTGGCCATTGAAAAAGCCAAGGCGGCCAATATGCCCGCGGACAACATCAAGCGCAACGTCGACAAAGCCACCGGCAACTTGGACGGTGTGAACTATGAAGAAATTCGTTACGAAGGCTACGGGGTGGGTGGCGCCGCCATCATCGTGGACACCATGACCGACAACAAGGTCCGTACCGTGGCAGAAGTGCGCTTTGCCTTCAGCAAAAACGGCGGCAACATGGGCACCGAAGGCTCTGTGGCGTTCCAGTTCAAGCATTGCGGCCAGCTGGTGTTCGCGCCAGGCAGCAATGAAGACCAAATCATGGAAGTGGCCTTGGAAGCGGGCGCCGATGACGTGATCACCGACGACGACGGCGCGATTGAAGTGCTGACCCCACCGGCCAGCTTTGAGGCTGTTAAAAACGCTTTGGAAGCGGCGGGCCTCAAGCCAGAAGTGGCTGAAGTGACTTACCGTGCAGACAACACCATCGAACTCGAGGGGGATGACGCTGCGAAGATGCAAAAACTTCTGGATGCGTTGGAAGACCTTGACGATGTGCAAGAGGTCTATCACAACGCCGCACTATGAACGTACTCGTTATTGGCGGCGGTGGCCGCGAACACGCCTTGGCGTGGAAGATCGCCCAATCGAACAAGGTGCAAAAAGTGTTTGTGGCCCCTGGCAACGGTGGCACGGCACGCGACAAACGCTTGGACAACATCGACATCACCGATGTCAAAGCCCTGCGTGAGTTTGCCCAAAGCAATGGTGTGGAGCTGACCGTGGTCGGCCCTGAAACGCCGTTGGCTGCAGGGGTGGTGGACGAGTTCCGCGCGCATGGCCTGCGCATTTTTGGCCCCACCCAAGCCGCTGCTCAGCTGGAAAGCTCGAAGGCCTTCAGCAAGGCGTTCATGAAGAGCCACAACATTCCCACGGCAGACTACGAAACCTTCACTGACGCACAAGCGGCGCACGACTACGTGAATGCCAAAGGCGCGCCCATCGTGGTCAAGGCCGATGGTTTGGCGGCAGGCAAGGGCGTGGTGGTGGCCATGACAGCGGCCGAAGCCCATGAGGCGATTGACTTCATGCTGCTCGACAACAAACTGGGTGTGAGCCACAACGCCGGTGGCGCGCGCGTGGTCATTGAAGAATTCCTGCAAGGCGAAGAGGCCAGTTTCATCGTCATGTGCGACGGCAAAACCGTGCTGCCCTTGGCCACCAGCCAAGACCACAAGCGTTTGCTCGATGCCGACGAAGGCCCCAACACCGGCGGCATGGGCGCGTATTCACCAGCGCCCGTGGTGACGCCTGAGGTGCATGCCCGCGCCATGCGCGAAATCATTTTGCCGACCATCAAGGGGATGGAAAAAGATGGCATTCCGTTCACCGGTTTCTTGTACGCGGGCTTGATGATTGACCCACAGGGCCACGTCAAAACCCTCGAGTTCAACTGCCGCATGGGCGATCCTGAAACCCAACCCATCATGGCGCGCCTCAAAACTGATTTGGTCGATGTGCTGATGGCCGCCACTGCCACCAACGCAGACACCCGTTTTGATGACTTCGAGCTCGAATGGGACCGCCGCACCGCGGTGGGCGTGGTGATGGCCGCACACGGCTACCCCATGAACCCACGCAAGGGCGACGCCATCACCGGCTTGCCGCCAGACACCGACGATGTGGTGGTGTTCCACGCGGGCACGCAAATGAAGGATGGCCAAGTGGTGACCAGCGGCGGTCGCGTGTTGTGCGTCACCGCACTGGGCGGCACGATCAAGCTGGCGCAGCAGTTGGCGTACGACACCCTCAAAGGCATTCACTTTGATGGCATGCAGTACCGCACCGACATTGGGTACCGCGCGATTTCGCGCTGATGAGTGCCTTGCCTGACATGCACGACGAATTCGCCCGACCTTTGCCCGTGCAGTGCAAGCCCCAACCTTGGGCTGCACTGCTGGTCAAGCTGATGGGCTGGAAGATTGAGTTTGATGGCTTGCCCGCCAAACAAGGCGTGCTCATTGGCTACCCGCACACCAGCAACTGGGACTTCGTCACCATGATGCCCGTCAAGTGGGCGGTGGGTTTGCCTGTGCAGTTCTTTGCCAAAGACAGCTTGTTTCGCATCCCGTTGTTTGGCCGTTGGATTCGTTCCATTGGCGCAGTGCCGATTGACCGCTCGTCCCCCAAAGGCGTGGTGGGTGAGATGATGGAAACACTCAAACAACACAAACAAGATGACAACTTTTTGTGGATCGGTTTGTCCCCCGAAGGCACGCGTAAGTTGACCGATGGTTGGCGCAGTGGTTTTTATCAGCTGGCGCTGGGGGCCGATGTGCCGCTGTGCATGCTGCGCATCGATTACGGCAGCAAGGTCGCCAAGATCACCGACTTCATGCGTTTGACAGGCGATGTGCCCGCCGACTACGCCCACATTGCTCAGGTCTATGCAGGGGTGAAGGGCTTTCATGCAATGCAAGCTGCACCGATTCGACCATTGCCCCCACGCACGACGCCTGAAATGCCTGCTCACTCTGCCACTTCATCATGACCACTCAGACCCACGACCATGTGGTAGCCGCTGCCCGTGACTACCTGATCGGCTTGCAAAGCCGCATCACCAGCGCCATTGAAGCCAAAGACGGCCACGCCAAGTTCTTGGTCGACAAGTGGGAAAAGGGTCCCGACGAACAACTGCAGGGCAATGGCATCACCCAAATCCTAGAAAACGGCTCTGTGTTTGAACGTGCCGGTTGTGGCTTTTCGCATGTGCGTGGCCCCAAGCTGCCACCCTCGGCCACGCAACACCGCCCTGAGCTGGCCGGTGCACCGTTTGAAGCCATGGGCGTGTCCTTGGTGTTCCACCCGCGCAACCCCTACGTGCCCACCGTCCACATGAATGTGCGCATGATTGCGGCCACGCCCGCCAACGGCAAAACCGTGGCCTGGTTTGGCGGCGGCATGGACCTGACGCCTTACTACGGTTACGCCGAAGATGCGACGCATTTCCATCAGGTCTGCCACGATGCCTTGCAGCCGTTTGGCGAGGACTTGTTCCCCCGCTTTAAAACCTGGTGTGATGAGTACTTCTGCAACAAACATCGCAGCGAGCAACGCGGCATTGGCGGCATCTTTTTTGACGACTTCTCCGAGCTGGGGTTCGCGCGCAGCTTCGAGATGCTCCAGAGCGTGGGCGATGCCTTCCTCAACGCCTATTTGCCCATCGTGGACCGCCGCGTCAACACGCCCTACGGCGAGCGCGAGCGCAATCACCAGCTGTATCGCCGGGGCCGCTACGTGGAGTTCAACCTGGTGTGGGACCGGGGCACGCACTTTGGCTTGCAGTCGGGCGGTCGTACCGAATCGATTTTGTTGTCCATGCCACCCTTGGTGAGCTGGTCGTACCAGCACCAGCCCGAGCCAGGCACGCCAGAACATGCCTTGCTGCATGAGTTCTTGGTGCCCCGCGACTGGCTGAAGTGAGCCGGCATCTGTGGCCATGACCCGGCGCCTTGGCATTTTTGGTGGCTCGTTCGATCCGCCGCATGTGGCGCACATCGCACTGGCGCAGCATGCCATTGAACAGTTTGCGCTGGACGAGTTGCGCATCATCCCCACCGGCGATGCGTGGCACAAAACCCGCACGCTCACGGCCTCGCCCCACCGTTTGGCCATGACGCGCTTGGCCTTTGCCCATCTGCCGCAGGCCGTGGTCGACACCCGCGAGATTGACCGCTTGGGCGCCACCTACACCATCGACACCCTGCAAGAACTGCATGCCGAGCAACCAGAAGCCGCGTTGTACTTGTTCATTGGCGCAGACCAAGCGCGGGCGTTCCAGACCTGGCACCGTTGGCAAGACATTCACAACCTGGCCACCGTGGTGGTGGCTGCCCGGCCTGTGGCCGATGGCGAGGGACAATGGCACAATGCGGTATCCCCCGACGTACAACGCTTGGACATGCCCAGCCTGAATGTGAGTGCCACTGAAATTCGTGCGCATCTCGCTCAAGCCTCGCACAGCCATTCCGACCCTATGTCTGCGTGGTTGCCGCTCTCTGTGCTGCACTACATTGAAAAACACAGCCTTTACCGCACCAACTGATCGAACGAATTGACCGACCGAATGAACGATACCTCTGCCAAAAAAGACGTCCAAAAACTGCAACGCACCGTCGTGGATGCGCTGGAGGACGTCAAAGCCCAAGACCTCGTGGTGTTTGACACCGAGCACCTGTCCTCGTTGTTTGAACGTGTGGTGGTGGCGTCTGGCACCTCCAATCGCCAAACCAAAGCCTTGGCCGCGAGCGTGCGCGACAAAGTGCGCGACGCAGGGTTTGGCAAACCCCGCATCGAAGGCGAAGACAACGGCGAATGGATCATCGTCGACTGCGGCGCCGTGGTGGTGCACATCATGCAACCCACCATCCGTGGCTACTACAACCTCGAAGAAATCTGGGGCGAAAAGCCGGTGCGCTTGAAGTTTGGTGCACCCAAGCCCGCCAAGGCCACCGAGTTGCACGAAGACGCACCTGCCAAGAAATCTGCGGGCAAGAAGCCTGCAGCGAAGAAGGCCACAAGCGCTGACAAGAAGCCCGCGGCACGCGGCACCGCGAAGGCGGCACCTGCTAAATCTGCCCCCGCTAAGTCTGCTTCCGCAAAGCCCGCTGCAGCGAAAAAGCCAGCGGCTAAAACGACACCCTCCAAAACGGCAGCCAAGTTGCCCATCGTCAAGGTGGCCTTGAAGGGCGCGAAGTCTTCGGCCAAGTCTGCCGCCCGTGCGGCCACGACCACGGCAGGCAAGCCCGCCGCGAAACGACCTGCTGCTAAAAAGACCACTGCCCGCAAAGCATGAAGCTGTGGGTGGTCGCCGTCGGCCAACGTGTGCCGGACTGGGCGCAAACCGCTTGGGATGATTACGCCAAGCGCTTCCCGTCTGAGCTGAAGGTTGAGCTCAAGGCCGTCAAAACCGAGCCACGCAGCTCCAAAACCCTAGACACGATTTACGCCGCCGAGCGCGAGCGCATTGAAGCCGCCATTCCCAAGGGCTGCCGCATCGTGGCTTTGGACGAGCGTGGCACCAACCTCACCACCGTGGCCTTGGCTGCCAAGCTCAAGCACTGGCAACTTGAAGCCGACGACGTGGCCTTGGTCATTGGCGGGCCTGACGGGCTCGACCCCGCATTCAAACAAGCGGCTCACGAACGCATTCGCATCTCAGACCTGACCCTGCCACACGCCATGGTGCGCGTGTTGTTGGTCGAGCAGCTGTACCGTGCGTGGTCGATCAATGCCAACCACCCGTATCACCGTGAGTGATCCCCCGTTCATGTCTGAATCCAAATTCGTTTATCTCGCCTCGCAAAGCCCACGCCGTCGCCAATTGCTGGAGCAGTTGGGCGTGCGCTACGAATTGCTGCTGGCCGACGAGAGTGAAGACGCCGAGGCGTTAGAGGTGGTGCTCCCCAACGAAGCGCCGCGCACCTATGTGCAACGCGTGACCTTGCTGAAGTTAGAGGCCGCTTTGGCGCGTCTGCAGCGCCGCGGTTTACCCTTGGCGCCGGTGCTGTGCAGCGACACCACCGTGGCCTTGGGTAAAACCATTCTGGGCAAGCCCGACGACGCCAAGCATGCGACGCACATTTTGGGCGTGTTGAGTGGGCAGACGCACCGGGTATTGACCTCGGTGGCCATGGGTACCCTGACAAAAACAGGCAAATTGCTGAAGACGGTGCAAGGCTTGAGCGTGTCCCACGTGCGCTTTGCACCTTTGACCCGTACCCAAATTCAAAGCTATGTGGCCAGTGGCGAGCCCATGGGCAAAGCAGGCGCGTATGCGGTGCAGGGCAGGGCGGCGGCTTACATCGAACACATCAGTGGCAGTTACTCGGGCATCATGGGCTTGCCGATGTTTGAAACTGCGCAGCTGTTGCGCACGTTTGGCTTCCAGGTCTAACCCGACTTGCCCGATACTGTGACCATGCAACAAGACATCCTCATCAACTGGTCGCCCCAAGAAACCCGTGTGGCGGTGGTGGAAACCGGCGCGGTGCAAGAGCTGCACGTCGAGCGCACGCTGGAGCGTGGCTTGGTAGGCAATGTCTACCTTGGCAAGGTGGCGCGGGTGCTGCCCGGCATGCAATCGGCCTTCATCGACATTGGGCTCGAACGCGCGGCGTTTCTGCATGTGGCCGACTTGATGAGCAGCGTTACCGCCCGTCATGCCGAAACCGATGGCGGTGCTGCAGCGCCGGTGTTGCCGATTGAAAAACAGGTGTTTGAAGGCCAATCGCTGTTGGTGCAGGTCATCAAGGACCCGATTGGGACCAAGGGTGCACGTCTGTCATCGCAAATCAGCATTGCCGGACGTTTGCTGGTGTTCTTGCCGCAAGATCAGCACATAGGGGTGTCGCAAAAAATCCCGTTTGAACAGCGCGAAACCTTGCGTCAACGATTGCAAACCTTGGCCGAGGCGGGTGCGTCGAATGGGCAGACCGGCGGCTTTATTTTGCGCACCAACGGCGAAGAAGCCAGCGATGCCGAACTGGGCGAAGACATTGCATACCTGCGCAAAACGTGGGCGCGCATCAAAGAATCGTCCACCCGTTTGCCCCCTAAATCTTTGTTGCACCAAGACCTGAGCTTGCTGCAACGCGTGCTGCGTGACTTGGTGAGCGAGAACACGCAAACCATCCGCATTGACTCCGCTGAGCAGTTTCAAAAACTCAAAGCCTTTGGTTCTGAATTCACCCCCAGCGCGGTGAACAAACTGCAGTTGTACAAAGGCGAGCGTCCAATTTTTGACCTCTTCAACATCGACGAAGAAGTGGTCAAGGCTTTGGGGCGCCGCGTGGACTTGAAATCGGGTGGCTACCTGATCGTGGACCAGACCGAGGCCTTGACCACGGTGGACGTGAACACAGGCGGCTTTGTTGGCGCCCGAAATTTTGATGAAACCATTTTCAAAACAAACCTAGAAGCGGCTGGCGCCATTGCAAGGCAGCTGCGTTTGCGCAATTTGGGCGGCATCGTGATTGCCGACTTCATTGACATGACGCGTGAAGACCACCGCGAGGCGGTGTTGGCCGAGTTCCGCAAACAGCTGGCGCGCGACCGCGTGAAAACCATGGTCAGCGGCTACTCGGCGTTGGGTTTGGTAGAAATGACGCGCAAGCGCACCCGTGAATCACTGGCCCACATGTTGTGTGAGCCTTGCCCCGTGTGCGAAGGCAAAGGCAGCGTCAAAACAGCACGCACCGTGACCTATGACATCCTGCGCGAGATCTTGCGCGAAGCCCGTCAGTTCAACCCTCGCGAGTTCCGCGTGATCGCGTCCCCCAATGTGATTGATGTGCTGCTGGATGAAGAAAGCCAACATTTGGCAGGCTTGAGCGACTTCATTGGCAAACCCATTTCCTTGCAGGCCGAAGCTTCCATGTCGCAAGAACAGTACGACATTGTGTTGCTCTAAGCTGGACAGCTGGTTCTTTAAGCAACTAGTTTGAAGTGTTTGCGGCTGAAGTCCAAGCCAAAGGCTTTTTCTAATTTCATTAACCAGCGGTGGCGTTTTTCACGCTTGGTGAGCTGGTAATTGGGGTCGATGGTGAAACTCTTCTCGGCCGAGCTTTCGAGCCAAGGTTTCATCAACGCAGGGTGTGTGCCAGTGAAGGGCTGCAACACTTGCGCATCAAACTGGCTGTAGCGCACCGTGGGCGCACCGTGTGACCAAAACTTGCTGACCTGGTCGAGCTTCTTCTGCATGGCCTCGTTGCTGCGTACCCAGCCATAGTGGTAGATGTGCGCATTGGCCAAGGCGGCTTGCGGATTGCGGCCTTTTTTGTGGTTCGAGGTGACCAACCAATACTGCCCATCGGGTGCGTACGAGCGAATGGTGTTGCGGATCAAACGGCATTCGCGGCGGTACCAAGCGGGGCTGTTGGCCACAAACTCAGGTGTGCCGTAGAAGTGGTAGTAGTCAAACACCAAGGCTTCTACTGCTGGGTTGGCGTGGTGTTTGTCGACGCTGGCGCGGATGTTGGCTAATTCAGCTTCGTGCACCACCTCATCGCCTTCTAGGTAAAACGCCCAGTCGCCCGTGCAGGCGAATTGCGCCATCATTTTTTGCTGGGCGTAGACGAACCCACGGTCTGCCATGCGTTCGTTCCAAATGGTCTCAATCACCCGAATTTTGGGCGAGTCGATGGCGCGAATGCGCGCCAAGGTGTCGTCGTTGCTTTTGCCAACCACAACCACAAATTCGTCGACCAAGGGCAGCAGCGAACGAATCGAGGCTTCAAATGGAAAACCCAACTCAACGCCGTTGCGAATGAAAGTGAAACCGCTGATAGATGCTTGGCTCATAAGGGGGCTGCGTCTGAAAAATGGTTGTTCGTGTTTTGTGCAGCCACTTTGTACAGGGCCGCATAAGCGCTCCCTTGGCGCATCAATTGGCTGTGCGTACCAGTCTCCACAATGCGACCGGCTTGCATGACCACGATCAAGTCTGCGTGCTCAATGGTGGAGAGACGGTGCGCAATGACCAGCGATGTGCGGCCTTGCATCAATACATTCAGTGCATCCTTGACGGCTTGTTCGGAGGTGGTGTCCAAGGCCGAGGTGGCCTCATCCAAAATCAAAATAGGTGCATTTTTGTAGATGGCGCGGGCAATCGCCAAGCGCTGACGCTGACCGCCTGACAGTTGGGTGGCGTTGTGGCCCACAAGGGTGTTTTCTTGTTGAGGTAGACCACGCACGAAGTCGTCCAAGTTAGCCGCCTCTAAAGCGCTCCAAATGCGCGCGTCGTCAACATCGTCGCCCAGTGCAATATTCTGTGCCACAGATTCGTTGAACATCACCACGTCTTGGCTCACATAAGCCACGTGGCTGCGTAAGCTGTCGAGTGACCAGTCTTTCAGAGGTACGCCGTCTAAGCGCACTTGTCCAGTTGTGGGCTCTAAGAAACGTGGCACCAAGTTGGCCAGGGTTGTTTTACCTGACCCAGAAGAGCCCACCAGCGCCACGGTTTGACCAGGGGGAATGGTCAAGCTCACGCTACTCAATGCGGGTTGGGTGGCTGCCGGATATTGAAGCGTCACTTGGTCAAAGCTAATCTCGCCTCGCACTTGGTCTGCTATGTGCGTACCTTGCGTTTCGTCGGGCGTGTGGCTCAACATATCGAGGCCGCGCTCCAGGGATGTGACGCCGCGGGTCAAGCTACCGGTGACTTCAGACAAGTGTTTGATGGGTGAGATCAACATCAGCATGCCGGTGATGAACGATGCAAACCCACCCACGGTCACCATGTGGGTCGCTTGTTGCGTGTTGGTTTGCCAGATGGCCAAGGTGATGACCCCAGACAGAGCCAATGCTGCCAACATTTGGATCAGCGGGGTCATGGTTGCGCTGGCAATCACCGATTTCAGAGCCAAATGCCGCAGGTTTTGGTTGAGTTTGGCAAAACGATTCGCTTGATGCGTTTGTGCATTGTGTAATCGCACCATGCGGTAGGCCATCACGTTTTCTTCTACCGCGTAGGCCAAGGCATCGGTGGCGTCTTGGCTGGCCCGTGTGACACGGTCCATGCGCCGTGACAAGGTTTTCACCACCCAAGAAATGGGCGGGAAGACCATGAACACGCACAAGGTCAGTTGCCAGTTCAGATAGAGTAAGTAGCCCAACAAGGCCAGAAGCGTGACGCTATCCTTGGCAAATGACAAGACCGTGGTGACCAACTGAGCAGCGCCTGCATTGACCTCGTACACCATGGAATTGGTAAGGCTGCTGGCGTGCTGGGCCTGAAACAGGACAGGGTCGGCCTGCATAAGCTTTTGAAACAGGCGCTGGCGCAGCTTCTCGAGCGCTCCCTGTGTAACGCGAGCCAAACAATAACTCGCCAAAAAACCAGCAAAGCCGCGGATGCCAAACAGCAACAACAATACGACAGGGACTTTCCAAAGGTCCATGTCTCCCTGCTGAAAACCTTTGTCTAGCAAGGGCTTCATCAGTGCGGGAATGGCTGGCTCTGTCATTGAGCCAATCAAAACGCCCAAAATAGCCAATCCCAACAGTTTGTGGTGTCCGCCAAACCAAGGTGCCACACGTTTGAGCCTTTGCCACAAAGAGTCAGACGATGGGGAGGGGCTGGTAGTGGTCATAAGTTCGTGGAATGGCAGCAAACGCAATACAGGCATTATCGCCACTCGTTCAGCCACTAAAATCCCTCGATTCGACTGGCAACCACACTCACCATGACACGTCACTTCGCTCGCTCTGTTTTGCGCTTCTTACTTGGGATCTTGACCGCTGGTTGGTTGGCCTTGCCAGCTTGGGCGCAGTTCCGTGTGGAGGTGTCTGGCGTGGGCCTCACCCAAGTGCCGATTGCCTTTGCGCCCTTGCGTGGGGAGGAAACCTCACCCCAAAAAATCTCCGCCATTGTGCAAGCCGATTTAGAGCGCAGCGGCCAGTTCCGTGGCGTCACGGCCGGCGTGGTGACCGATGAAACCCAACGCCCCGATATTTCTGCCATGCGTCAAAAGGGCGCGGATGCCTTGTTGACAGGCAGCATCAGCCGCATGGCCGATGGTCGCTTTGACGTGCGCATTCGCCTGTGGGACACCGTGCGTGGGCAAGACCTCGGTGCCATGAGCTACACCGTGGTGACCGGTGATTTGCGTTTGGCATCTCACCGTATTTCTGACTTTGTGTACGAAAAACTCACGGGCGACAAAGGCGTGTTTTCCACTCGCATCGCCTATGTGACCAAAGCTGGTACCCGTTTCAACCTGTGGGTGGCGGATTCGGACGGCGAAAACGCCCAATCGGCCCTGGCCAGCCCCGAGCCCATCATCTCGCCCAGTTGGTCGCCCTCGGGCACCCAGTTGGCCTATGTGTCGTTTGAGTCGCGCAAGCCAGTGGTCTATGTGCACGACGTGTCCACAGGCAAGCGCCGTGTGGTGGCGAACTTCCGTGGCTCTAACAGCGCGCCCAGCTGGTCGCCCGATGGTCGCAACTTGGCGGTGACCTTGAGCCGTGACGGTGGCTCGCAGTTGTTTGTGATCGATGCCAATGGCGGTGAGCCACGTCGCCTCACCCAATCGGCCGGTATTGACACCGAACCCGTGTTCTCGCCGGATGGCACAGCGATCTACTTTGTCAGCGACCGCGGTGGTGCGCCCCAGATTTACCGCATGCCAGCCTCCGGTGGCCCCGCCAACCGTGTGACCTTCAACGGCACCTACAACATTTCCCCTGCGCTTAGCCCTGATGGTCGTTGGTTGACCTATATCTCGCGCATCGGCGGCGCTTTCAAACTGCACGTGATGGACATTGCCAGCGGCAACGTGGCGGCCATCACTGACACCAGTCGCGATGAGCGCCCCAGCTTTGCCCCGAACAGCCGCTTGATCGTTTATGCGACCCAACAAGACGGCCGTGAAGCCTTGATGACCACCACATTGGATGGTCGTATCAAAGCCCGTTTGTCTGGCCAAGCGGGTGACCTGCGCGAACCCAACTGGGGTCCTTTCAGCAAAGCCTTGCCTTAATTCATCTTTCTTTTTTACAAAGTCCTTCCTATGAAAAAACTTCTTTTGCTCGTCTCTGTCGTGGCTGTTTTGGCTGGTTGCGCCTCTGGCGTCAAGCTGGACGATGTGCAGGTGGATGACCGCTCAGGTGGTGCCAGCCAAGTCGGTGGCGTGAACACGGGCATCGGTGCACGTGGTTTGGGTGCTATGCAAGGCATCAAACAAGGTCCCGTCGGTGTGGAGCACATCATTTACTTTGATCTGGACAGCTACAGCGTGAAATCTGAGTACCAAGCTGTGCTGGATGCACATGCTCGCTTCTTGCGCGCGGACCGCAATCGCCGCGTCAACCTCGAAGGTCATACCGACGAGCGTGGTGGCAGTGAATACAACTTGGCATTGGGGCAAAAACGCGCTGACGCCGTACGCCGTGCCTTGAGCGCCTTGGGCGTGCCAGAGGGCCAAATGGAATCGGTGAGCTTTGGTAAAGAAAAACCCGTGGCCCAAGGCTCCGATGAGTCCGCCTATTCCCAAAACCGTCGTGCTGCATTGAATTACCAATGAAATTGAACACCTTCGTTAATCTCCGCGCTGTGGCCTTGGCTTCAGGCCTCTTGTTGAGTGCAGCTACCAATGCTGCTTTGTTTGAAGACGGTGATGCCCGTCGTGCAATTTTGGATTTGCGTGAACGTGTGGAGCGTCAAGGCGAAGAAATTCAACAATTTCAACGCAGCCTGTTGGAGCAGCAAAATCAATTCGAAGCCTTGCGTGCAGAAACCGCGCGTTTGCGCGGTGAAAAAGAAGAGTTAAGCCAAGAACTGCGCCGCGCGAAAGAGTTGTCCCAAGGTGTGGACGACCGTTTGAAAAAGTTTGAACCCTCGACAGTCAAAGTAGATGGGGTGGAGTTTGTTGCTGAACCGGTTGAAAGCAAAGCCTATGAAGATGCCTTGAGCATTTTTCGTAAAGGTGAATTTGCCGCTGCGGGGACAGCGTTCAACGATTTCATCAAGCGCTATTCCAAGAGTGGCTATGTGTTGCCATCATTGTTTTGGTTAGGTAATGCCCAGTACGCCAACCGTGACTACAACAGCGCCATCAAAAACTTCAACAATTTGCTGAGCCGAGCCCCCAATCACCTGCGCGCGCCTGATGCGATGCTTTCTGTGGCCAACTGTCAGTTGGAGCTCAAAGACATCAAGGCCGCTCGCAAAACTTTGAATGACTTGGTTAAAACCTACCCGCACACAGAAGCAGCCAGCGCCGCTTCCGAGCGTTTGGCGAAACTCAAATGAGTGAGTTGGCCGCGCTGACAAAAGAGGTCCTCTGGGCCTTTTTTTTGGGTGGTGTGCTGCTAGGTGCCATCAGTCAACGCACGCACTTTTGCACCATGGGCGCGTTGTCGGATGTGGTGAACATGGGCGATTGGACCCGTGCGCGTCAGTGGATGAGCGCCATTGGCGTGGCCATGATCGGCTTTGCTGCTTTGTCAGACGCTGGCCTGATTGACCCCAGCAAAACCTTGTACGCCAGCACTCGGTTCTTGTGGCTGTCCACCTGCGTCGGTGGGCTGATGTTTGGCTATGGCATGGTCATCGCTTCGGGGTGTGGCAACAAAACCTTGGTACGCATAGGGGGTGGCAACCTCAAGTCTGTGGTGGTGTTTGTGGTGATGGGCGTCAGCGCGTTTGCCACGCTCAAAGGCATCACCGCAGTGTTGCGTGTGAGCACAGTCGATACCGTGGCCTGGGACATGCCTGCTGGTGCGTCGTTGTATGCCTTGGGCTTGCCTGGCATGGGCTATGTGCTGGGCGCTGCGTTGGTCTTGGCTACTTGGCGTTACAAAGATTTTTGGTCCCTCGACAACGCCTTGGCCGGGCTTGGCATTGGCGGCCTGGTGGTAGCCATGTGGTGGGTCAGCGGACATTTGGGTTTTGTGCCCGAGCATCCTGAAACCTTGGATGCCGTTTATGTGGCCACCAGCTCTGGGCGTATTGAAGCGTTGACCTTCACGGCACCTATCGCGCACACGCTGGATTGGCTCATGTTTTACAGCGACAAATCAAAAGTGTTGACGACTGGCGTGGCTGCTGTGGTGGGCGTGATTGCAGGATCTGCTTTGTCTGCGTTGTCGAGCCGTACTTTCCGATGGGAAGGCTTTGCCAACCCGCGTGACCTGGGCCAGCATTTGGTCGGTGCTGTCTTGATGGGTGTCGGCGGGGTCACCGCCATGGGCTGCACCATCGGACAAGGCTTGAGCGGTGTTTCTACCTTGAGTCTCAATGCGTTTATGGCGCTGGCCGCCATCGTTGTGGGGGCTGTGGCCGCGCTGCGCCAGCAAGCCGCTCGCTTGGAGCGCACCGCCTGTGCTTGACCCTGCGTTGATCGAGCGTCGCTTTGGTGGCTTAGACCGTTTGTACGGCGTGCAAGGTGCGGCACAGATTCGTGCGGCACATGTGGTGGTGGTAGGTGTGGGCGGTGTTGGCTCGTGGGCCGCTGAGGCTTTGGCGCGCAGCGGGGTGGGGCACTTGACCTTGATTGACCTTGACCATGTGGCTGAGTCCAACATCAACCGACAGATTCATGCGCTCGACATCACCGTGGGTATGGCCAAAGTAGAGGCCATGCGCCAGCGCATTTCGCACATCAACCCAGCATGTGTTGTGACCTGTATTGAAGACTTTGTCGATCCCGACAACTGGCCCAGTCTGTTGGCCGGTGCGCATGTGGATGCCGTCATTGATGCATGTGATCAAGTCAAAGCCAAAACCGCCATGGCCGCATGGGCGTTGAAGCAACGTGTGCTGTTCATCAGCGTGGGCGCTGCCGGTGGCAAACGCTTGGCGCATAAAGTAGATGTGGATGATTTGGCGCACACCAGCCACGACCCATTGTTGGCCAAGCTGCGTTACAACCTGCGGCGTGAACATGGCGCAGCACGCGATAGCAAAAAAATAGGCATCACCTGTGTGTTCAGTCGCGAAGCGGTGGCGCCGCCTGATGCCAGTTGCGCTGTGCAAAGCGATGGATCATTGAACTGTCATGGCTATGGTTCAGTCGTCAGTGTCACGGCCACGTTTGGTCAATGTGCAGCAGGTTGGGTGTTCGATCAAATTTCTTCACGTTCACTCGCAAAAACGTGAAAAATAGGTTATACTTTTAGGCTTCGCAGGGTACGAGATTAAGGTCTCATACGATGCGTGTTGGGACCATAGCTCAGTTGGTAGAGCAGCGGACTTTTAATCCGTTTGTCGTGGGTTCGACCCCCGCTGGTCCCACCAATAAATTCAAGCACTCAAGGCTCGGTAGTTATCGCTACCGGGCCTTTTTTGTGTCTGTTAATGTTTACGCCATCGAGGTATTGCCAGACAGATAGCTGGCATAGTTGTGCGTCAATTGATCGTAGGCATCGGCGGCTTCATCCACCTTGTTTTGCTTTTGTAGCAACCAGCCATAGTTGAACCAGGCGACATGCTTGCGTTCATCATGCGCGTGCTGCAACCATTGGCGATACAAATCAATTGCTTCTTGCAAATTGCCAGAGGCGATCAATGCATCTGCCGCCTGCGTGAGTTCGCTCAGTGTGAAAGTCGTCAGCTTTGCGCCTGATTGGTATTGGTTTGACATGTGATACTCCTGTAAATAGCAATGCCCTGCTTGCATGCATAATCCGTGCCACATATAAATTGACACTCCTGCCTAAATATATGAACAAACTCACTTTGCTGGTCGCGTCAACCTCGATGGGTCTTTTTCTCAATGTTGGCAACGCTGCTGACTTGCAGTCATTTGATGAAGTACGAGCGCAGTATCAAAGTTACCGAGATCCCACCCGCGTGTCGTATTTGTTCAACCGCTGTGCCGCCTTGCAGTTGAATGTGTCGGCTCTTTTGCAACGCAAGGGAGAGAAGAAGGGGGCTCAGGATTTTGAAAATCTGGCACATCACTACATGGTTTTATCGGAAGCCAATGAGCGCGAGATAGATAAAAAAAGAGGCTTAAAGAGCAAAGATCTAATGAAGACTGTAAGTCGTAACGTCGCAAATGTTTCGGAAGTCTATAGCCGACGGTTACGAGAAAACTTCGCCAAACGCGGTGAGTACATCGTGGGCGATGCCCAACTTGAAGCTGAACTGGCTGAGTGCAATTTGCCGGAAATCTTTAAAAACAAGGCGCTGGCCAATTAAGGTTGATCAGGCACGGGCTATGCTTGGTAGGGTGAGGAAAACTCAAATTTCAGGGGAACCTATGCGCTATTCACGACCACTTGCTGCTGGTTTGGCTTGCCTAAGCATCGGTGCATGGGCGCAATACGTGCCGGATGCGGGCGCGTTGATGCGTCAAACCGAGCAAATGCTCAGGCAAAAAGCGCAACCCTTGAGCGTTCCCAAGAAAGAGCCCTTACCGCCGGTGATGGTGATCAACGAAAACACTTCAGTCATCGTTTCTCGTTTTAAATTCAATGGCAACAAGCTGTTGACGGTGGACCAACTTCAGGCTGTTGTACAACCTTTTACGCATAGACCCCTGGATGCGCATGAGTTGCAACATCTCACCGATGCCGTTTCCGAGGCTTATCGGCAAATCGGCTGGCTGGTGCAGGCTTACATCCCACGGCAAGACCTTCAGCAGGGTGGAGAAATGACCTTGCAAGTCATCGAAAGCATCCCACCCAACAAACCCACGCCCTAGCGGCAAAAAGCACTCCCAAAACGTCAAATATCAGCAAGGCACGAAACATGCTTTAAGACAACCCTTATGGTTGTTTTAGTTCTCGTTTTGTGAAGATAAATCGGTCGCGATTCATTGCTGCGATTACGTTCTTGTGCCTTTTGGTGGGGTCGTTGGAAATCTACGACCCCGTTGTGCCCAAAGTCGCAAGTTCTGTCCTGCGCGCGATCGAAAAGAAGACCAACCTCCCGGTGGTTGAATGGGCCGAGGCGATTACGGGCGCCACCATCGACAAACCCACGCCCCACATAGCTTACGAGCCGGGCACGGTGGGTGCAGCCATGGAAAAAATGCTGCAAGAAAAAGAAGCAGAACAGGCCACTCAGGAGCGCATCACCCTTAAAT
>JBFYKC010000005.1:0-5445 GCA_041311135.1 Comamonadaceae bacterium
CATTTCAGGTGGCACGTGTGAGTGGTAGCACTCCAGGCTCACTTGTTGGATGCTGCTCTTGGCCAAGGCGGGAAACACCTTCTCGTACTGACGCCATTCGTCGCCCAGGGTCTTCTTCCAGTTGTTGTTGGCCTCGATGCCATAGCCGTAGCAAATGTGAACCGCGGTGGTGCAAGTCAGGCCTTGCGCGGCACGCTCCAAGGCTTTGACACCCCAGTCTGCGGCCTCGTCGAGGTACACGTTGAACGCAGGTTCATCGAATTGAATGATGTCCACGCCGTCCGCTTGTAGTGCCAACGCCTCTTGGTTGAGCAACTCGGCAAACGCAAAAGCCATGTCGATGCGCCCTTGCACGGGGTCTTTGCCTTTGCCGTAAAAACGGTCGGCCACGGTATCCACGATCGTCATCGGGCCAGGCAAGGTGAATTTGAGTTTCTTCTTCGTATGCGCACGCGCCAGCTGCGCCTCAAACGCATGCACACGGCCTTTCAAACGCAATGGCGCAATGACTTGCGGCACTTGGGCGTCGTAGCGGTTGTTGCGAATGCCCATGGTGACTTTGTTTTCAAAGTCGATGCCCTCGACGTGTTCTAAGAACCCGTGCACAAAGTGTTGGCGCGATTGTTCACCGTCGCCAATCACATCCAACCCCGCGTCTTCTTGTGCTTTGATCCACAGCAGTGTGGCGTCCGCTTTGGCTTGCAACAGAGCATCGCCCTCGGCTTGCCACTTGGGCCACAGTTTGTTGGTCTCGGCTAACCATTCGGGTTTGGGCAAGCTGCCGGCAATGGCGGTTGAAAACATAACAAGGTCTCCAGGGTGGTTGTGGTTGTAATTCGGTTCAATCAGCTAACGCAAACTCTTGGGCCAACAGCTGGTAAGAACGTGCTTGCGCTGCCGGATCATGCGTCCAAGTGATGAGGACCACTTCGTCCAACTGCAAGCGGTCGGCCAGCACGCGCAGCTTGGCAGCCACTTGGGAGGCATTGCCCACCAACGCCCCCGCACGCATCTCGGCCAGCGCCACTTGCTCAGAAGCGGTGTAGTCGCGCGCGGCTTGGTCGGGCGGCAGCAAGGGCCCGATGCGACCGAGGTTGCGGTCCATCTTCCAGCGCGAGCGGCTTTGAAACAGATGCCACGCTTCGTCCTCGGTGTCCGCCGCCAAGGCCCACACGCAGACCGTGGCATGAGGCTTGGGATGGCGTTGACTGGGACGGTAGTTGGCTCGGTAAAGGTTCAAGGCGTTGTCCACGCCCTGTCCATCGGTGATGAAGTAGGCAAACGCATAGGGCAAGCCCAAATGCGCCGCCAATTGCGCGCCGTAATCGGAGCTGCCCAACATCCACACATCGGGCGCCGTCGGGCCGCTGGGATAGGCAAACACACCGTGGCCGGGATGGCCTGCGGGAATGGGTTCGCCCGTCACCCAGGCTTGCAGTTCCATCACCTGGTGCGGGAAGTTCTCAGACGCATGTCGATCGGGGTTGAGCAACTGCGCGGTGCGGCCATCACTACCGGGCGCACGGCCCACGCCCAAGTCGATGCGGCCCGGCGCCAGCGCGTCGAGCACACGAAATTGTTCAGCCACTTTGAGCGGCGCATAGTGCGGCAGCATGACGCCCGCACTGCCCAAACGGATGCGCTGCGTGCGTGCGGCCAACGCTGCCAACAGAACCTCAGGCGCAGTGCCCACAATGCTGGGATGGCTGTGGTGTTCACTCACCCAAAAGCGGTGGTAGCCCCAGGCTTCGCATTGCGGCGCCAACGCCAGGGTTTGACGAATGGCGGCATCCTGGCTTCGGCCAGCAGCAGCAACAGATTGATCAAGGACAGAGAGTTTCAGCACGGACGAGAGCTTACCTGCCCCCACAAGCCCCCACTGTCACCCAGGTACAAAAAAGGCCCAGTCGAAACGACTGAGCCTGTTGCCAAGTGCCGCCGTGCGGTTTACTTGAGGGCTTTGAAGCGCACGCGCTTGGGCTTGGCCCCTTCTTCACCCAAACGTTTCTTCTTGTCGGCTTCGTACTCTTGGTAGTTGCCGTCAAAGAACACCCACTGACTGTCGCCTTCGGCGGCCAAGATGTGGGTGGCAATACGGTCCAAGAACCAACGGTCATGGCTGATCACCATCACCGAACCAGCAAATTCGAGCAACGCGTCTTCCAACGCGCGCAGGGTTTCCACGTCCAAGTCGTTCGAGGGTTCGTCCAGCAGCAACACGTTGCCGCCTTCGATCAAGGTCTTGGCCAAATGCAAGCGTCCGCGCTCACCGCCCGACAACATGCCGACTTTCTTTTGCTGATCACCACCGTTGAAGTTGAAGCGGCCGCAATACGCGCGGCTGGGCATTTGGAACTTGCCCACGTTCAAGATGTCCAAACCACCCGAAATGTCTTCCCAGACCGTTTTTTCGTCGGACAAGTCGTCACGGGTTTGGTCCACAAAGGCCATCTTCACGGTTTGGCCCACTTTGACCTCACCGCTGTCAGGCTGCTCTTTGCCCGCGATCAGTTTGAACAAGGTGGACTTACCCGCCCCGTTCGGTCCAATGATGCCCACGATCGCGCCAGCAGGCACGGTGAAGCTGAGGTTGTCGATCAACAAGCGGTCGCCAAACGACTTGCTGACGTTCTTGAACTCAAACACCTCATGACCCAAACGCTCGGCCACAGGAATGAAAATTTCCTGGGTTTCGTTGCGCTTTTGGTATTCGTAGTCAGACAGCTCTTCGAAGCGGGCCAAACGGGCCTTGCTCTTGGCTTGACGGCCTTTGGGGTTTTGACGCGCCCATTCCAATTCCTTTTTCATGGCCTTGGTGCGAGCGTCTTCGGTGCGTTGTTCTTGTTCCAAACGGGCTTCTTTTTGCTCCAACCAAGTGGAGTAGTTGCCTTTGTAGGGAATGCCGTGGCCACGGTCGAGTTCCAAAATCCACTCGGCCGCGTTGTCCAAGAAGTAGCGGTCATGGGTGATGGCCACCACGGTGCCAGAGAAGCGGGCCAAAAACTGTTCCAACCAGTCCACCGATTCGGCGTCCAAGTGGTTGGTTGGTTCGTCCAGCAACAGCATGTCGGGCTTTGAGAGCAGCAAACGGCACAAGGCCACGCGGCGTTTTTCACCACCTGACAACTTGCCAATGATGGCGTCCCAGGGGGGCAAACGCAGGGCGTCTGCAGCGATTTCTAGCAAGTGCTCGGAGTCGCCCTCTGCGCCCGCCGCGGAAATGATGGCTTCGAGTTTGGCTTGTTCGGCAGCCAAGGCGTCAAAGTCGGCGTCTTCCTCGGCGTAGGCGGCATACACCTCTTCCAAGCGCTGCTTGGCTTCGGCCACTTCGCCCATGCCGCTTTCCACGGATTGGCGCACGGTGTGCTCAGGGTCGAGTTGCGGCTCTTGCGGCAAATACCCGATCTTCAAGCCGGCCATGGGAATGGCTTCGCCTTCGATCTCTTTGTCGATGCCGGCCATGATTTTGAGCAAGGTGGACTTGCCTGAGCCGTTCAAACCCAACACGCCAATCTTGGCACCGGGGAAGAAGGACAGGGAAATGTCTTTCAAAATCTGACGCTTGGGCGGCACGATCTTGCCGACGCGGTTCATACTGAAAACGTACTGAGCCATTTGTTTTTCTTTCGGGTAGCGAATGCAATAAAACGACAATTATCCCAGCTATCGCGATCCGTGCCACAATACACACCGTTGCCGCCGCCAGTTGCCGCAACATCAGCACTTCTGCTGGAGCCAGTTCCAAACACTTCTGTTTGTGATTTCTAGAGCTCACCTGTAAATACTGCCGACCTTTGACTGGGTGGCCCTCGGGCCAAGCGGGTTGGTGTCATGCGCTGACATTAGCGCTCCATCATGAAATTTGAAGAATTGAATTTGGCTCCGGCCATCCAAAAAGCAGTAGCCGAACAGGGCTACGAAACTCCCACCCCTATCCAAGCACAAGCCATTCCAGCAGTCCTCGCCGGCCATGACTTGTTAGCAGGCGCTCAAACCGGCACCGGTAAAACTGCTGCATTCACCCTGCCCCTGTTGCACAAGCTCACCATGAGCCGCAGCAAGGAAAACAAGTTTGGCGTGTACGGCGTGCGTGCTTTGGTGCTCACCCCTACCCGCGAACTCGCGGCCCAAGTGGAAGAGTCGGTCCGCGCCTACGGCAAATACCTGCAACTCACCTCCACCGTCATCTTTGGCGGCGTGGGCATGAACCCACAAATCGCCCGCATCAAAAAAGGTGTGGACATCTTGGTGGCCACCCCCGGCCGTTTGCTCGACTTGCAACAGCAAGGCATGCTCGACTTGTCGACCGTTGAGATCTTGGTGCTCGACGAAGCCGACCGCATGTTGGACATGGGCTTCATCCACGACGTCAAGAAAATTTTGGCCCTGGTGCCCAAAGACAAACAAAGCCTGCTGTTCTCTGCCACCTTCAGTGACGAGATTCGCGAACTGGCCAATGGCTTGTTGAAAGACCCTCAAAGCATTCAAGTCACCCCCAGCAACACCACGGTGCAACGCATCACGCAAGTGGTGCATCCCGTAGGCCGTGGCAAAAAGAAAGCCTTGCTCGCGCACATCATCAACCAACACAACTGGAGCCAAGTGCTGGTGTTCACACGCACCAAATTTGGCGCCAACAACGTGGCCGAGTTCTTGACCAAGAACGGCATCAGCGCCATGGCGCTGCACGGCAACAAGAGCCAAACCGCCCGCACCCAGGCTTTGGCAGGCTTCAAAAGTGGCGAAATTCGCGCCTTGGTGGCCACCGACATTGCTGCGCGCGGCATCGACATTGACGAGTTGCCACATGTGGTGAACTACGAAATCCCGAACATCAGCGAAGACTACGTGCACCGCATTGGCCGCACCGGTCGCGCCGGCTCAAGCGGCGAAGCCGTGAGCTTGGTGTCGTTGGATGAGCAAGGGTTCATGCGCGACATCGAAATCTTCACCAAGCAACAAGTGCCTGTGGTGGAAGTTGAAGGCTTCGGCCCCGAACCCGACGAAAAAGCAGAGCCCATCGCGATGGGCCGTCAAACCCTGTGGGGCGGCTTGGGCAAGCCCCCAGGCCGTGATGTGATGGCAGCTGCCGCCAAAGCGGCACGCGGCGAAATGATGCAACGCATTCGCGAAAGCAAGGCTGCCAACGGCGGTGGCCGTGGTGGCGAAGGCCGTGCACCCCGCCCCAATGGCCATGTCAGCCGCGACCGCAACAGCGAACGCCCTGCACGCGGCGATGGTGAACGCAACGAACAATTCGGCGATCGTCCCCCACGCAACAGCAATCGCCCACAGGGTCAACGTCCCCCACGTCAGTTTGACAACCGTGGTCCACGCAACGATGGCCCACGTCCACCGCGCAACCACGAACCCCGTGCACCGCGTGACGACGATGATTTCCAACCCCGCGCCAACGCACACTTGGGCACGCAAAGCGGTGTCAAC
>JBFYKC010000052.1:0-4631 GCA_041311135.1 Comamonadaceae bacterium
CGACCGTAGCCGAGTTTGCCAGCGAACTCAAAAAACCCACCGACACCCTGCTTGATCAACTCAAGGCAGCCGGTGTCGCCAAATCTTCGGCCAGCGATGTGCTGACCGAAGGCGACAAGCAAAAGCTCTTGAGCCATTTGCAAGCCAGCCATGGCACTGCATCGCCTGAGCGCAAAAAAATCACCTTGGTCAAAAAGTCGACCACCGAGATCAAACAAGCCGATGCCACAGGCAAAGCCCGTACGATCCAAGTGGAAGTGCGCAAGAAGCGCACCTTCGTCAAGCGTGACGATGATGAGGTCGTCGAGACCAAAGCAGCGCCTGCGCCTGCCGCAGTTGAAGCACCTGCCGCGCCTGTGATCGACCATGCCGAGCTGGCACGTCGTGAAGAAGAGGCGCGCCGTCAAGCTGAGTTGATCCGTCGCCAAGAAGAAGAGTTGGCTGAAAAACGCCGCTTGCGCGAAGAGCAAGAAGCCAAAGACAAGGCCAAGGAAGAGGCCGCACAAGCCAAAGTCAAAGTGTCTGATACGCCTGCGGTGTCCGAAGTGCAAGCGCCTGCTGAAGCGGTTGTTGATGCCAAAGTCCAAGCTGCTGAAACCGCCCGTGCCGAGGCTGCTGCTGCATCTAAAGCGCGTGCCGATGAAGACACCGCCCGCGCCGTGGATTTGGATGCCCGTCGCCGCAAAGCCCTGGCCGAAGCCGAAGCGATTCGCCAAATGATGAGCTCGCCACAAAAAACACTGGTGGCGAAAAAACCAGAACCAGCCCCCGATGCCAAAGCCATCAAAGGCACCTTGCACAAGCCTGCAGGCACGCCTGGTTCTGCCCGCGCGGGGGCCCCAGCGGGCGGCACGGCTGCGCCTGGCAACAAAGAAGTCAAGAGCGCCAAGCTGTCGTCCAGTTGGGCCGATGATCAAGCCAAGAAGAAAACCATCAACACCCGTGGTGATGCTACCGGTGGGGTGGGGCGTAACAACTGGCGTGGCGGCCCCAAAGGCCGTCGTGAGCGCGACCGTGACGATGATCGTGCACCACAAGCGCCGGTCGAAGCACGCGTACTCGAAGTGCACGTGCCAGAAACCATCACCGTGGGCGAATTGGCCCACAAGATGGCAGTCAAAGCCTCTGAAGTCATCAAGCAATTGATGAAGCTCGGCCAAATGGCCACCATCAACCAGCCGTTGGACCAAGACACCGCGATGATCGTGGTGGAAGAAATGGGCCACAAAGCCGTGATCGCCGCGTTGGATGACCCTGAAGCGTTCACCGAAGAAGAAGCTTCTGCTCACCACGCCGAAGCCGTGACACGCGCCCCTGTGGTGACCGTCATGGGCCACGTGGACCACGGTAAAACCTCGTTGTTGGACTACATCCGTCGCGCCAAAGTGGCGTCGGGCGAAGCGGGTGGCATTACCCAACATATTGGTGCCTACCACGTGGAAACGCCACGCGGCATGATTTCGTTCTTGGATACCCCTGGTCACGAGGCTTTCACGGCCATGCGTGCCCGCGGTGCGAAAGCCACCGACATCGTGATCTTGGTGGTCGCTGCCGATGATGGCGTGATGCCACAAACCAAAGAAGCCATCAAGCATGCGAAAGCAGCCGGTGTGCCGATTGTGGTGGCGGTGAACAAGATTGACAAACCCGGTGCCAACCCAGAGCGTGTCAAAGGCGAACTGGTGGCCGAAGAAGTGGTGCCTGAAGAGTTCGGTGGTGATTCACCGTTCTGTGAAGTCTCTGCCAAAACCGGTGCGGGCATCGACGAGCTGTTGGAGCAAGTTCTCTTGCAAGCCGAAGTGCTCGAACTCAAAGCACCGGTCGATGCCATGGCCAAAGGCCTGGTCATTGAAGCACGTTTGGACAAAGGGCGCGGTCCTGTGGCCACGGTGCTGGTTCAGTCCGGCACGCTCAATGTGGGCGATGTGGTCTTGGGTGGTCAAACCTACGGTCGCGTGCGTGCCATGTTGGATGAGAACGGCAAGCCGATCAAATCGGCAGGTCCATCCATTCCCGTTGAAATCCAAGGTCTCACCGAAGTGCCGCAAGCGGGCGATGAATTCATGGTCATGACCGATGAACGCCGTGCTCGCGAAATCGCGACTTACCGTGCCGGCAAGGTGCGCAACACCAAGTTGGCCAAGCAGCAAGCAGCCAAGCTTGAAAACATGTTCTCCGACATGGCCGCCGGCGAAGTGAAAACGTTGCCCATCATTGTTAAAGCCGATGTCCAAGGTTCCCAAGAAGCATTGGCTGCGTCATTGCTCAAGTTGTCGACCGACGAAGTCAAGGTGCAGCTCGTTTACGCTGCCGTGGGTGGCATCAGCGAGAGTGATGTGAACTTGGCGATTGCCTCTAAGGCCGTGATCATTGGTTTTAACACCCGTGCTGATGCAGGTGCGCGTAAGTTGGCTGAGACGAGTGAAGTTGACATCCGCTACTACAACATCATTTATGACGCGGTAGACGATCTCAAAGCCGCCATGTCCGGCATGCTCACGCCTGACAAGAAGGAGGAGATCATTGGTACTGCTGAGATCCGCCAAGTGCTGCGCGTCAGCAAGATCGGTGCGATCGCGGGTTGTATGGTCACCTCCGGTTTGGTTCGTCGCAACGCCAAGCTGCGTTTGCTGCGCAACAACGTGGTGGTCTTCACCGGCGAACTCGACAGCTTGAAGCGTTTCAAAGACGATGCCAAAGAAGTGAAAGAAAACTTCGAGTGCGGTTTGACGATCAAGAACTACAACGACATCGTCGAAGGCGACGTGTTGGAATTCTTCGAAATCAAAGAGGTGGCTCGTACGCTGTAAAGCGTCTGTGGCCCTCTAAAGAAGCAACCCAGCATGGCACGTAAACCGAGCAGCACCCCTAACCGCAGTTACCAAGTGGCCGACCAGATCCAACGCGATCTGGCCGAGCTGATCGCGCGTGAGTTGAAAGACCCACGCGTCGGTATGGTCACGCTACAAGGGGTGGAGGTGACGCCCGATTACGCGCATGCCAAGGTGTACTTCAGTGTGCTCACCGGTGACCCGGTGAAAACAGCAGAAGGTTTGAACCAAGCTGCAGGCTTCCTGCGCAATGGCTTGTTCAAGCGCTTGCACATCCACACCGTCCCCACCTTGCATTTTGTGTACGACCGCACGCCTGAGCGTGCATCGGACATGAACGCCTTGATCGCCAAAGCGGTCGCCTCCAAAGCGAAGGACGACTGAATCATGAACGCGCCCCGCACCAGGGTGCAGCGCCGCCCTGTACACGGGGTGTTGTTGCTGGACAAACCCTTGGGACTCTCCAGCAACGATGCCTTGCAAAAGGCCAAGTGGTTGTTGCGTGCTGAAAAAGCAGGGCATACGGGCACGCTCGATCCATTGGCTACCGGCGTGTTGCCTTTGTGCTTTGGTGCGGCCACCAAATTCAGTCAGCTCCATTTGGATGCGGACAAAACCTACGAAACCACGGTGCGTTTGGGCGTGAAAACCAGCACGGCCGATGCCGAGGGCGAGGTGCTTGCACAACGTCCCGTCACCTGCACGGTGGGGCAAGTGGTCGAAGTGCTAGACCGTTTCATGGGGCCGATTGCACAAGTGCCACCCATGCACAGCGCTTTGAAAAAAGACGGTAAAGCTCTATATGAATACGCGCGAGCGGGTGAAACCGTCGAGCGTGAAGCCCGCCATGTGGTGATCCACGATTTAGAGCTGCTCGAGATGCAACTCGAAGGCGATGCGCCGTTCTTGCGCTTGCGCGTGACGTGCAGCAAAGGCACTTACATCCGGACCTTGGGCGAAGACATTGCGGAGGCCTTGGGTTGCGGGGGGCATTTGAGCGCCTTGCGTCGCGTGGCAACAGGGCCTTTTGTTGAATCCGATTGCGTGACTTTGGAAGATCTGATTGCCATGGGTGAGCCGCAACGCGAAGCGCGTTTGCTGCCGGTGCAGTGTTTGTTGGCGGATCACACGGCTGTCACGCTGGATGCCGACAATGCAGGCCGTTTCTTGAGTGGCGTGCGACGCCGCGGTGCTTGGACAGACCAAGACCGCGTGTGTGTGTTTGGAGAAAACCCACGTGCTTTGTTGGGCAGTGCCCATGTCAAAGCGGGGGAGCTGATTCCGGGACGATTGTTGAGTCCCCTTGAAATTCAACAAATTTTGGAAAGATCGCCTGTCAACCAGCCCGTGCTGGCTCAGCAGGCATAAAGGAAGAGAGAAGCATGAGTAAGCAAATTCGCAACATCGCCATCATCGCCCACGTTGACCACGGTAAAACCACCATGGTTGACCAATTGCTGCGTCAATCTGGCACCTTTGCTGACCACGAAAAAGTGGTCGACACCGTGATGGACAACAACGCCATCGAGCGCGAGCGCGGCATCACCATCTTGGCCAAGAACTGCGCCGTGAGCTGGGAAGGTACCCACATCAACATCGTCGACACCCCCGGCCACGCGGACTTCGGTGGTGAAGTGGAGCGTGCGCTGTCCATGGTCGACGGCGTGGTGTTGTTGATCGATGCGCAAGAAGGCCCCATGCCTCAAACCCGCTTTGTGACGAAAAAGGCTTTGGCTTTGGGCTTGAAGCCCATCGTCGTGGTGAACAAGGTGGACAAGCCAGGTGCGAACTGCGATAAGG
>JBFYKC010000069.1:0-2559 GCA_041311135.1 Comamonadaceae bacterium
CATGCGGGTGGTGCACCAAATGGCCGAGGCCTTGCAACAAGGCCAGGTGTTGGCGGTGTTCCCAGAAGGGGGCACGGGCGACGGCACCACGCTGCTGCCGTTTCATGCCAATTTGTTGCAAGCCGCGATTGCGGTGGATGCACCCATTCAACCCATTGCCTTGCAGTTCTTAGACGCACAAACGCAGCAAGTCAGCCTGGCGCCTTGCTACCACCATGACGACACCTTGCTCAGCTCGCTGTGGCGCACGCTGTGCGCGCCGCCCCTGCTGGCGCAAGTGCGCTATGGCGACATTCAACATGCACAAGGGCGCAGTCGCCGTGTGTGGGCGCAAGACTTGCAAGCCACGGTGGCGCGGTTGTGTCAGTGATATCCTTTCTAACTTATGGCGACTAATAAATCCATCCCCTCCACTGTTAAATCCAAGCCAAAAGCATTGCCTGCTGTTACCAAAAAGGCAGTTGCAAAGAAGGTGCCTGTACGCGCAGGAAAAACTGCTGCTTCTGCATCTAAGAAAAAAACGGCGAAGCCTGCCGACATGGATGTGATGTTTGAGCTGGCAGCAGAAACCTTCCGTGTCATGTCAGCCCCGATGCGTCTGAAGATCATCAACTGCTTGTGTACAGAAGAAAAAAATGTGGGTCAACTCTTAGAAGAAATCGACACCACACAACCCAATATGTCGCAGCACTTGAACACCTTGTTCAAAGCCAAAATTTTGGGTCGGCGTCGGGAAGGCGTGCAAATTTATTACCGCATCATCAACGAACGCGTGGTGACCTTGTGCCGTGCCGTGTGTACACAAATAGCGATTGACAGCGACATTGCGCACGAATAAGCGCATTGAATCAAACAAATAAAAAGGGCCGCATGCGGCCCTTTTTTCATGGAAACATGAATGCGTTAAGGCTTCAAATACACATGGCCTTCTTTGGCTTGCAAGCGAGCCAGTTCGGCCACGCCTGAGGGTACGATCTTGGCTTCCATCGACACTTTGTTGGGGTCGATGTTGCGCGACGTCAAGGTGTTGTTGCATACCCGAAACTGCACGCCTTTACCTGCCAAGTCAGACACCATGCCGCTGAACTCACGCCCCTTGTTGTCTTTGGCGCCATCTAACAAAAAGTCGATGCCGGGGCCATGTGTGACCACGGTGATTTTGGCTGTGGCATCGGCATTCAAGTGGTTGCGCACATTGCCCAAGATGGCGGCGGCCGTTTCTACGCCGGTGTTGACGTGATAGACCACCTTGATGTCTTGGGCATTTGCCATGCCAAAGCTGAGCGCCAACCACAAGGCGGCGCAAATGTGGGAGATGTGTTTGATCAATGCCATTTCAGTTCTCACATCAAGCTGTCAGCCCAAATGTTTTGAGCCCAGTTCCAAGCGTAGATGCCTTCCAACTCATTGGGTGCAGAAGACACACCGCCTGAACCAGGAACGGTTTTGTAGGTCTTGTCTTTGTCGTCGTATTGGTGAACCGATGCGACGTGGACCACCAACTTGTCGTTGACAAAGCTGTAACAGGTGTTGCTCAAGAACGGTGCGGGGTTGACGGGCATGTCAGAGAGCTGCGCGACGATGGCGGCAGCCGTGACCTTGCCGTGCGAATTCGCCATGTGGCCAGACTTGGGCATGAGGGGGGCGAGCATGATGGAGTCACCAATCACATGGATGTCTTTGGCCTGTGTGGACTCAAAGGTTTGGTAGTGCACGCCACACCAACGTGCGTTGACGTTGGCCAAGTTCGATTGCACAGCAATGCCGCCTGCGCGCATGGCGGGCAGCACATTCAGCACGTTGGCTTTGACGTCGTTTTGCACATCGAACTTCAAGGTGTTGGTCTTGGCATCGACAGCCATCACTTTGTGCTGTGGCATGTATTCCAAGATGCCCTTGTAGTTGTCGGCCCAGAATTTTTTGAACAACGGGCCTTTGGAGGTCACGTCTTGGTTGGCATCCAAGATCAAGACTTTGGATTTGGGTTTGTGCTGCTTGAAGTAATGCGCCACTTGGCTGGCACGTTCGTATGGGCCGGGTGGGCAGCGGTAGGGGGCCTCGGGGATGGTGATGGCGTACACGCCACCGTCAGCCATGGACTCGAGTTGCTTGCGCAGCGCCAAGGTTTCTGGACCAGCTTTCCAAGCTTGCAAGATTTGGCCAGAGGCATTGGCTTCCTTGAGACCTTCGATGGTGTTGAACATCAAATCGATGCCCGGCGACATGACCAATTTGTCGTAACGGATGGTCGGGCCACTGGCGAGCGTGACGGTTTTCTTTGCGGCGTCAACGCTGGCCACGTAGTCACGCACGATGTTCACACCGTGCTTGCCAGAAAGTTTGTCGTATGGTGTGGTGATGTCGGCCATGGTCTTGCTGCCACCGATCACCAAGTTGGAAATAGGGCAGGAGATGAAGTCTCCATTGGGTTCGATCAGCGTGACATCGATTTGGTAGTTCGACAACATGCGCACATATTTAGCGGTGGTTGCGCCGCCGTAGCCACCGCCCACCACCACCACGCGTGCTTTTTCTGGGACGCGACCGACGGACGCGCAA
>JBFYKC010000072.1:0-11433 GCA_041311135.1 Comamonadaceae bacterium
AAGCGAGGCGTTGGTTTTGCAAGTCGTCACCGCCGGGGTTGGAGGTGCGGCACAACAAGAAAGCGCCTTTGCCGTGGTACTTCAAATACGGCGCCACCGAGTCCCAGCCCATGAAGGGCGAAAGCGTCACCGCATCGGCACCATAGCGCTCAAATGCCTCAATCGCATATTGCTCGGCGGTTGAACCAATGTCGCCACGCTTGGCATCCAGGATGATCGGCACATGCGGCGCCACGCGACGCATGTGTTCCATCAAACGCTCCAACTGGCCTTCGGCGCGGTGTGCGGCGAAGTAAGCAATTTGCGGCTTGAAACTATTCACCAAGTCGGCCGTGGCATCCACGATGGCGGCGCAGAAGTCGTAAATCTTGTTCGAGTCACCCTTGATGCGGTCTGGAAACTTGGTGGGC
This sequence comes from Comamonadaceae bacterium, assembly GCA_041311135.1. Classification (GTDB taxonomy): domain Bacteria; phylum Pseudomonadota; class Gammaproteobacteria; order Burkholderiales; family Burkholderiaceae_C; genus Limnohabitans. Next base: position 411 of record JBFYKC010000072.1, read on the forward strand.
TCGGGGTCCAAGCCCACACACAGCATGGAAGCGTTTTGGCGCTCAGCGGCGCTCAACATGTCAAGGAAGGTCATGGGTCCATTTTAGAAGGCTTACCATGCTGCCCATGTCCGCTTTGCCCAGCCTCACCCGTCGCCAACTTTGGCTGCTCATCACCCTCACCTTGGTTTGGGGGGTGAACTGGCCCATCATGAAGTTGGGTGTCACTGGATTTCCCCCACTCACGTTTCGCAGCTTGTCGATGTGGATTGGCATGCCCGTGTTGACGGTGGCGTTGCTGGTGATGAAAGTGCCGCTGCGTATCCCCCGTGCGCACTGGCGTGAGGTGTTGAAGCTCGCGTTTTTCAATATGTTTGTGTGGCATGTGTTGGTGATCTTGGCACTGCCCATGCTGTCCAGTGGACGCGCGGCCATCTTGGGTTACACCATGCCGATCTTCTCGGCGATTTGGGGCGTGTTTTGGTTCAACGCCCCGCTGCGTGCACGTCAGTGGTTGGGCGTGGTAGCCGCAGGTGTCGGTGTGTTGCTGCTGCTGTGGAACGAGCTGAGCCACTTGTCTGGTCAACCGTTTTGGGTGCTGATGGTGTTGATCGCCGCCGCTGTGTGGGCCTACGGCACCCAACGCTTGCGCCACACGCCGCTGGAGGTGCCCACACTCACCATTGCGTTTTGGATGACGGGCATGACCACGCTTTTGCTCACCGTGCTGGCCTGTGTGTTTGAGCAAGACCGTTGGCACGTGCCGTCGGAGAGCACACAGTGGTCGATTCTGTACAACGCCATTGGCGTGTTTGCCTTTGCACAAGCGGCCTGGCTGACACTGGCTCGCGGCCTGCCACCTGTGGCATCCACCCTGAGCGTGATGTTCATCCCCGTGCTGGGGGTTTTCTCTGGCGCGTGGTGGCTGGGTGAAGTGCTGCACTGGCAAGACTGGACGGCAGTGGTGTTGATGGTGGTGGCCATCGCCACGGTGCTGTGGCCTGCTCGCGCAACTTCTTGAAGTTCTGAGCCCGTCATTGGGATGGCATGGGGCCGGTTCCTCATACGTTGCCGAAATCGTCACCGACCCCATGCCATCCCAATGACTATGGCCTACAAGATTTCAAGCGGATCGTTGAGGTTCAACGCCAAGCACGTTTGACCGAGGTCTTTCAAAGCATCAAAGTTGCGTTGCAAGGGGTGCGGCGGTTGACGATTTCGGCAACGTATGAGGAAACCGCCGCATCCCTTGCAGCGCAACCCCTCCGGCGCGAAACCTTCACGAGCAACAAAGATCAATCAGAGCCGCGAACGTGCGCCATGGCCAAGCACAGGTCGGCCCACACTTTGGCCTTCTCTGGCAAGTTGCGCAACACATAGGCGGGGTGATACGTCACCACCACAGGCAGGTTTTGGTATTCGTACACACGGCCACGTAACTTGCCTAGCGGCGTGCTCTCCACCTCGGGCAAGGTGTCACGCAACAAGGCTTGCACAGCAAAGCGGCCCATGGCCAAAATTATCTTGGGCTTCAGCAAAGCCACTTGGCGCTCGAGGTATGGCAAGCACTGCGCCACTTCTTCGGGCTTGGGATTGCGGTTGCCCGGTGGCCGGCACTTGAGCACGTTGGCGATGTACACGCCACCGCCCTGTGCCGTGCGTTCGCCCGTGCGCGACAACTTCATGGCGGCGAGCATGTTGTCGAGCAATTTGCCCGCTTGGCCCACAAAGGGTTCGCCTTGCAGGTCTTCGTTCTCGCCCGGGGCTTCGCCCACGATCAACCAATCGACTTGCGGGGCTTGGCCTTCCACTGCGGGTGCACCGACACCAAACACCGTGTTGTTGCGCGTGCTGCACAAAGTACAAGCTTGGCACGACGACACCGTGGTGTGCAGCGCCGACCAATCCATTTGGTCAATGCCTTCGGGGCGCTGGATGATGAGGGGCTCGGGCTTCTCTTTGAGCACCGGGGCCGCCGTGGGCATGTGTCGCGTGACACCTTCGACGCCTGCTGCGTTCGCGATGGCCTGTGTGGCCAACGCACTGGCAGCTGCAAAGCTGTGTGCCTCGTCGGCATGCACTTGCATCACAAGCTCCGCAGGCACGGAGGCCGAGGTGTCGACCGCCAAAGTTTCTACGGCCGGCGCGTCCATCACCGCCGCCTCAGACATCGGCGACCACACGCGCACACCCATCTCGGCCAGCATGGCGCGTTGACGTTTGTCGAGGTGCAAGGTGTTGGTCATGGGGCGTAGCTTACAACTTGAGCGACATGACCACCGCGTGTTCGCGTTGGCCTTGCTCGGCGGGATAGTAGTTTTTGCGTTCACCCACGCGGGCGTAACCATAGCGCTGATACACCTGCATGGCGCGCGTGTTGCTCACGCGCACCTCTAGCCACAGCCACTGCGCCTGACGACTGCGCGCCCAGACGGCCAACGCATCGAGCATCAACACCCCATAGCCTTGGCCTTGAAACGCCGAAGCCACCGTGATGTTGAGCAAATGAACTTCGTCCACCCCCTCCATCGCCACAAAGTAGCCGATCAAGGTGTCGCCCCCCATCAGCGCCAGTAACTGGTAGCCCGACTTGAGCGAGTCAGCAAAATTACCGCGCGTCCACGGATGCGCGTAGGCGCTGTTTTCGATACGCAGCACATCGTCGAGCAACGCTTCGGTCAGCGGCTCCAGGCGTACTTCGGGTTTCAACACAGCGTTCATGAGGGGGTCGCTTGTTGGGCTTTAAGTTGCAGGCGTTCGTCGGTGGTTTGCGCCACTTTGTCACGGATGTACAGCGGCAACGCTTCTTCAGGGGGCACGGCTGCACCTGCGGCCCACGCGGCGGGGGCCAAACGCAGCAATGCGGCAGCGGTTGGCAAGGTGACCACTTGTGGCGCCAGCAACGCGACAGGCCAACGGCCTGCGTACACAGGCCACGCATTGCCTGCAGCGATGAAGCTATCTAAGGCCCAATCAGCCGGCCAGTGCAAGGATTCAGGGCTGTGCAATTCAGGCGCTTGCACGCAACGCCACGTGCCTTGCAGCAGAGAAGTTTTGTCTGCACAAGTTGCATCAACGGCATGGGGCATGAACTCATAGGCCGCCGCATACACCTGCTCCATGCGTGCATCCATCACGGCGAGCACACGGGTCACAGGGGCCACCTCGGATGTCGCACAGACCGCACGGGCTTCTTCGGCCACCGCCAACAAGGTGTCGATGGGCAGCACGGGCAAGTCGGCGCCAAAAGCCAAGCCTTGCGCCACCGAACAGGCTGTGCGCAACCCTGTGAATGCACCTGGGCCACGCCCAAACACCACCGCCTGCACATCGGTCAACGCCAAGTCAGCGTCTTTCAACAGCGCCAAGGTCTGCGGAATCATGTGGGTCGAGGTGAGTGCGCCTCCGGCACTGGTGTGCGTCCAGGTCTGTGCGCCACGTGCAACCGCGAGAGAAAGGGTGTCGGTGCTGGTTTCTAAAGCCAGCCACTGGTTGGTGTCCATGGGTTGATTATCCCGGCAGTGATAATTTGCCCATGACCTGCTTGTCCTTGTCCTCTTGGCGCCTGCCCACCTCGCACCTCCACGCCTCACCATGGCGCTTTCTGCGCTTGTGTTTGACCGTGCTTGTCGTCGCCGGCGCCCTGCACACACAGGCAGCGCCCCACTCTAAAGCGGTTCGCAACGAGCCTCCTAAACACACCGCCGGCGACATCGGACAATTGCCACGCGAAGTCGAAGCGGCACTGCAACGTGCCAAAGTGCCCAGCGAGAATTTCCACGTCATGGTGGTCGACACCAGCGCCAGCAGCACACCGCGGCTGAGCCACCAAGCGCAAGTGCGCATCAACCCCGCTTCGCTGATGAAGCTGGCCACCACCACCGCGGCACTCGACACCCTCGGCCCGGCGTTTGTCTGGCGCACCCCCGTGTACCTCGATGGCCCGGTGCGTGATGGTGTGTTACACGGTCATGTGTATGTGCGCGGCAGCGGTGACCCCCGCTTGGTGGTGGAACGCCTATGGCTGCTGATGCGTCGCATCCAAGGCTTGGGCATTCAAAAAATTCAGGGCGACATCGTGCTCGACCGCAATGCGTTTGAGGTGCCCCCGCGCGATGCGGCCAGCTTTGATGGCGAGCCCCTGCGCCCCTACAACGCCGCGCCAGATGCGTTGTTGCTCAACTTCAAATCGCTGCTGATTCAATTCGTGCCCGACCGTCCTGCCAACGTGGCACGCGTGCAAATCGAGCCCCCCCTTGCAGGTGTGCAGTTCCCCGCCACCGTGCCCCTGACGACGGGCGATTGCAGCGACTACCGCAGCGGTTTGCGCGCCGATTGGAGCGACGCCACACGCATCCGCTTTGTCGGCAGCTTCCCTGCCGTCTGCGGCGAAAAAGTGTGGCCCATCGCTTACGCAGCACCCCAGCAATTTGCGGCACGCGCCATCGCAGGCATGTGGCAACACCTCGGCGGCCAACTCACCGGTCAAGTGCGCGAGGGCACCGTGCCAGCCAACTTGCAACCTGTCTTCAACCTGGAATCGGCCAGCTTGGCCGAGACCATCCGCGACATCAACAAGTACAGCAACAACGTGATGGCGCAGCAGCTCTTCCTCACTCTCAGCCAACAACAGCGCGGCGTGGGCAGTTTTGACGCCTCACGCGAAGTGATGCAACGCTGGTGGCGTGAACGTGTAGGAGGTGAGGTTCCCACTTTTGACAACGGCTCGGGCCTGAGCCGTGAAGAACGCATCAGCGCCCAAGCCTTGGCGCGTTTGCTGCAAGTGGCTTGGGCCTCGCCCACCATGTCAGAGCTGATGAGTTCCTTGCCCGTCACCGGGCTCGACGGCACGATGAAACGCAGCAAAGCACAAGCCAGTGCACATTTAAAAACCGGCAGCTTGCGCGACGTGGCCGGCGTGGCCGGATTTGTGGACACCGCCAGTGGCAAACGCTTGGTGGTGGTGGCTGTTCTGCACCACCCCAATGCCAACGCCGCACGCCCCGCACTGGACGCGCTGATTGACTGGGCAGGAAACCAACCATGAACAACACCGAATGGATTGGCTATGCCGCCGCCAGCCTGACCACCGCGAGCTTTGTGCCGCAGGCATGGTTGACATTCAAGACCCGCGATGTGCGTGGCATTTCACTCGGGATGTACAGCGCGTTCACCTTCGGCATTGCGCTGTGGTTGGCCTACGGCTTGCTGATCGAAGCCTGGCCTGTGGTGATTGCCAACGTGATCACGTTGGCCTTAGCCGCGAGTATTTTGTGGATGCGCGTGCGGTTTGGTAGCAAAGATCAGGGCAACCAACCGTAGTTGAGCAGCAAGAACACCATACGGTCCGCCAGAAAACGATTCGCCAAAGGCGTGAGGTTGATGTTGTCTGCAAAGACATAACTTTGGTAGTTTGTCGAACCATTCAACGAGGCGACCGTACAACCTTCAAGAACCGTTGGCGTAGGGCACACAGGTTGATAAAAGCCTGTGTCAGAAGTCAAAGCCAGACCACTTGCATTGATGATGCGTGTGGTCCCATTGGTGTCAAACTTACCAGCGAAGCTGTTGAAATCACCCGCACGGTCCAATACATAGACAGGTTTTTTATCTTGCGGGTAAGCGGCATTTAATTTCTGCAAAAGCAAAAAGTTGAACGACGTCAGACTGGGCAGAGTAGATGTGGTGATGCTGAGCTTTTGAATATCTTCCAGCGACTTTCCATTGGGCGCCGTAAGCGCCCACGGAGTTCTGGCCATGTTGATGGCAGGCATCACAACCACGTGCTCTGCACCGGCAGCCACCAATCGCGCAATACCTGCAACCAGATTGCTCGTCGCCGTATCCAAGTTGGCATTGCTTGTCACGGCATCGTAAATGTCCCAGTTTCCCACAGTGACAAGGATCAAGTCCTGCTTGGCAACAACACCGCCTGCGCTTGCTAAAAATGCCGTGATTTGATTGTTCACGTCTGCCACACGCGCGTTTGCAGTGGCGTAACTAAAGCCACCCGTGGCAGCCAATGGATTGGCGGCCACCGACTTCACAGGAAAATTCACACGCGCCGCAATACGCCCCGCAATGGTGTTATCCACCTCATTGGTTTGAACGGTTGACAAGCCATAACCATTCGCATCGACATAGCTGAACCCATCGCCAAACGCGATGATGCGCGTCGGTTTAAATGGTTCCACCGTGCTGCTTGCACCACCGCAGGCAGACAAAAGGACGGCCACTGCAACGGTGCACAAGGCTTTGAGGGTTCGGCTAAAAATTGGGTTCATCACAGGCTCTCAGTTGAGTACCGTATTAGTTTAACGAGTTGGCGTGGCGGCCCGAATCAGGCGATCGCGCACGCCCGCCCACTCCGGCCCAGAGGGAGGAATTTCAACCCAAATCTGCACCGCCCCGTGGGCATCGAAGTCTCGCAGTTGGGCAAACAAGTCATGCGCAGCCGCCTCAGCCGCCTCAGGCATGGGTTGCAACTTGAACTGCAGGGTCGAACGACTAGGCAGCTGCACCGCAGCACGTGCCCAAACCCCAATCAGCCCCAGTTCGACGGTGCCGCTGGCGGCATGGTCGATCGCTTGTTGCAATTGTTCCGCCGTCATCAACTGCACGCGCGCCCGTGGGGCGTAATGTGAATCGAGCGTGCCTGAAGCACGCGGCGCATCGGCATCAGGTTGCGCGGGTGTGAGGACGGTCTCGCCACATGCTGTGCTCAACTGCTGTGGCGTCAACACGCCTGGACGCAACAACACGGGCGTGCCACGGGTGCAATCGACGATGGTGGATTCAATGCCCACCTCACATGCGCCGCCATCCACGATGATCAAGTCATCACCAAACTCGCCGGCCACATGCGCAGCCGTGGTGGGGCTGACGCGGCCAAACAAATTGGCGCTAGGTGCAGCCACGCCGAATACGCCCAAGGCTTGCGCGTGTTGCAACACCGCCTGCGCCACAGGGTGCGAAGGACAGCGCAAACCCACCGAATTTTGGCCACCGGCGGCCACAGCCGCCACATCGGGGCGACGCGGCAAGATCAGCGTCAACGGGCCAGGCCAAAACGTGTCGATGAGTTTTTGTGCAAAGTCGGGCACATGGCTGGCGAAGCGCTGCACACCTTGTGCACTGGCCACATGCACGATGAGTGGGTGGTTGCTGGGTCGTCCTTTGGCTTTAAATATTTTGGCAACAGCTGCGTCGTTGCCAGCATCCGCCGCCAGGCCATAGACGGTCTCGGTGGGCAAACCCAACAACTCACCGCGCTGCAAGGCTTGCGCTGCGGCAACCACGCTGGAAGTGGACTGACCATCAAGAATCATGAAACGCCCAACGTGACGCCGTTAAAACGGCGCAATGCCCAAAATGTCAGCCGCTTGCAAAGCCACAGCGCGTGCAGCTTCTGGCGTGGCCGCCGTGATGTTGAGGTGCCCCATCTTGCGGCCGGTACGCGCTTCGCGTTTGCCATACAAATGCAAATGCGTGCCGGGCAGTGCCAACACTTTTTGCCATCCAGGCTCGGCCGGCAACGAATTGGGTTCTGACCCCGATTGTTTAAACCACAAATCACCCAGCAAGTTGAGCATGACGGCAGCGCTGTGCAAACGCGGTTGTGTCAAAGGCAGGTCGGCCATGCAGCGTACTTGCAGTTCGAACTGCGACACGTCACAAGCGTCTTGGCTGTAGTGACCACTGTTGTGCGGGCGTGGGGCAATTTCGTTGATCACCAGATGACCATCCGCGAGCACAAAGAACTCCACGCACAAGACACCCACGTAGTCCAGCTCTTGCGCCACGGCTTTGGCGGCGGTGATGGCTTGCTGCGCCAGCGCATCGGGGACGTTGCCGGCGAAGACTTCTGTCACCGCCAAAATGCCGTCGCGATGCAGGTTGCGTTGCACAGGCAGGTTGACCATCGCGCCATCGCGACCGCGCGCCACGATGACCGAGCACTCGTTGGCCAAGGGCAACATTTTTTCGAGCACGCAGGGCACACCGCCCAGCTGGGCCCAACCAGCGTTCAGCTCACCACGGGTGGTGACGCGCAACTGACCTTTGCCGTCATAGCCCAGGCGCGAAGTTTTCAAAATACCGGGCAGCAAATGGTCAGCCACGGCCGCGAGTTGTGCTGGCGTCTCAATCACCGCATGCGGCGCCACAGGCACGCCACACGCCACGAAGTGCGCTTTCTCGCGCGCACGGTCTTGCGCCACAGCCACGGCAGACGCAGCGGGCGACACGGGCAGTGTGGCGGCGAGTTGTGCCAACGCATCGGCGGGCACGTTCTCAAACTCGGTGGTCACGGCTTGGCACTCGGCGGCGAGTTGCTTCAAGCCTGCAGCGTCCAAGTAGTCGGTCTGAATGTGATGGTGGCTCACCAAACCGGCTGGGCTTTGTGCATCGGGGTCGAGCACCGCGGTGTTGTAGCCCATGCGTTGCGCAACATGCACAAACATGCGCCCCAACTGGCCGCCGCCCAACACGCCCAAGGTGGCGCCGGGCAGCAGCGGCTTCAGCGTGGCGCTCATACCGGTGGCAACGCCATGTTGCGCGCCACTTCGGTTTGCGCCACGCGGAAGGCTTGCAACTTCTCAGCCAACGCAGCATCGGTCGATGCCAGCAAGGCCACAGCAAACAAAGCCGCATTGGCCGCGCCCGCGTTACCAATAGCAAAAGTCGCCACGGGAATGCCTTTGGGCATTTGTACGATGCTGTGCAAGGAGTCCACGCCTTGCAAATGCTTGCTCGCCACCGGCACGCCCAACACCGGCACGATGGTTTTTGCCGCGATCATGCCGGGCAAGTGGGCAGCGCCTCCGGCTCCTGCAATGATGGCGCGCAAGCCGCGCCCTTGGGCTGCTTCAGCATAAGCAAACATGTCGTCGGGCATGCGGTGAGCTGAAACCACACGGGTTTCAAAAGAGACGCCAAATTCTTGGAGAATCTGGGCTGCATGTTGCATGGTGTCCCAATCGGAGTTGGAACCCATGACGACACCGACTTGGCACTTGGTCATGATGAGGCTGTGTGTGAGCAAAAACGAATTTTAAGACGGGACCCCCATGATCGATGTAACGATGGCAAATTTCGAGGCCGATGTGATTGCCGCCTCTCAAACCACCCCTGTGTTGGTGGATTTCTGGGCCGACTGGTGCGCCCCCTGCAAATCCCTCGGCCCGGTCTTGGAAAAGCTCGAGGTCGACTACGCCGGCCGTTTCACGCTGGTCAAGATCAATGCCGACACCGAGCAACAACTGGCAGGCGCGTTTGGCGTGAAAAGCCTGCCCACCTGCATTTTGTTGATGGGCGGCCGCCCTGTCGATGGGTTCATGGGTGCCTTGCCCTTGGCACAAGTCCGCGAGTTTTTGGACAGGCATTTGCCCTCCGACAGCGAAATGGCCGCACAGGCCGACGCGCAAGAGGCCGCGCAATTGGCCCAAGCAGGCGATGCACAAGCCGCCATTGCCAAACTGCAAGAAGCCCTGAGTCTGAACCCCGCGGACGACGAAGCGCGCTACAACTTGGTGAAGCTGTTGATCTCCGTGGGGGAGCTGGAAGAGGCGCAAGCCGCGCTCGCCCCCAAGCTCACTGACATTCCGCTGCAACTGCGCTTTGATGCGCTGAATTACTGGCTGCAAGCCCTGCAGTTTGTTGCCACCGACGCGCGTGGTGGCTGGGACTTCGAGCAGTTCGATGCCTTGATTGCGCAAAACAAACGCGACTTTGACACCCGTTTGGCCAAGGCCCGTTTGTTCATCGCCGCCGAGTTGTATGAAAACGCAATGGAAGAATTGCTTGAAATCATCATGCGCGACAAGGCATGGAACCACGACGTGGCACGCAAAACCTATGTCGCCATTCTGGAATTGCTCACGCCACCCAAGCCCAAAACGGACGATGCCGCCAACGGCAAGTCCGCAGGCGGCATCGAATTAACCGGAAAAACAGCGGTGCAAGAAGACCCCCTGTTGGAGATGATCTCGCGCTACCGCCGCAAGCTCAGCATGGCGCTGAACTAGGTTCAGTCCTTCAACCGCTCCCAAGCCTCTTGGTACTTGGCGGCGGTTTGTGCAATCACCTCTTGCGGCAGATGCGGCGCAGGGGGCGATTTGCTCCAGGGCTTGCCTTGCACTTGCGCAGTTTCCAACCAATCACGCAAAAACTGTTTGTCATAGCTCGGCGGGTTGGTACCGGCTTTGAAACTGTCTGCGTAGCTGTCGGCTGGCCAGTAACGTGATGAATCAGGGGTGAGCACCTCGTCCATCAGCACCAGGTTGTTGTTGGCATCCAAACCAAACTCAAACTTGGTGTCGGCAATGATGATGCCTTTGGCCGCCGCCACGTCACGCGCGGTTTCGTACAAAGCGATGCTGACGGTTTTGATTTTTTCGGCCAAGCTGGCACCGATCATCGCCACCACTTGTTCGTAGGTGATGTTCTCGTCGTGGTCGCCCACGGCGGCTTTGGCTGCGGGCGTGAAGATGGGCTCTGGCAACTTGCTGGCGTTCTTCAGTCCCTTGGGCAGCTTGACGCCGCACACCGCTTGGTTCTCTTGGTATTCCTGCCAACCGCTACCGGCCAAGTAGCCTCGCACCACGGCTTCCACCGGGATCGGCTTCAACCGTTTGACCAACATGGAGCGACCTTTGACCTGAGCCACTTCATCGGCACTGACCACGCTCTCAGGTGCTTCGCCTGTCAGGTGGTTGGGGCAAATGTGTCCCAGCTTGCCAAACCAAAACAGTGCCATTTGCGTGAGCAATTCGCCCTTACCCGGAATGGCCTCACCCATGATGACGTCAAACGCGCTGATGCGGTCGGAGGCCACCATCAAGATGCGATCGTCGCCCACGGCGTAGTTGTCGCGCACTTTGCCGCGCGCCAACAAGGGCAGCGACGTCAACGCAGAGGTATGCAGTGCAGCCATGAATTACTTCACCAACTGGGCCAATTCGCCCTTGGCGTATCGCGCCGCCACGACCTGCAGGCTGTCGCCTTTGATCTTGCTGCCTTGGCCTTCGCAACCGAATTCCAAATA
>JBFYKC010000085.1:0-4713 GCA_041311135.1 Comamonadaceae bacterium
GAGAAACCGAAGGGCGAAATCAACACCATCGACCCCGCCGCAAGCGTTTGGGTGATGCCCGCCACGTCGACCTTGCGCACCAAGCCGGAGTGTTGGAAGTCAATGCCATCCAAGATGCCCACAGGCCGTGCCGTGATGAAGTTGCCCGAGATCACGCGCACCGTGGCCCCGGCCATGGGGGTGTTGGGCAGGGCTTGGCTGAAGGCGGCTTCAATCTCGAAGCGCAGTTGTCCGGCGGCTTCTTGTGCGCAGTCCAAAGCCACGCCATCGGTGATGCGCATGCCGTGCGAGTACTGCGGCACATGGCCTTTGGCGGCCAGTTGTTCGTTCACTTGGGGGCGGAAGCCGTGGACCAACACAATGCGCACGCCCATGCTTTGGATGAGTGCCAAGTCTTGCGCCAAATTGGGCAGCTTGCCTGCCGCAATGGCCTCGCCTGCAATGCCCACCACAAAGGTTTTGCCACGGTGCATGTGGATGTAAGGTGCGACCGAACGGAACCAAGGCACAAAAGTGAAATCAAAAACTGCGGACATGGCGGTTGGTTGGTCTCGGGTAAATGGGGAAGCGACCTGAGGCGAGGTCGGACTGGGATAATTGCGAATTGTCTATCAAGTTAGTGCCTGTTTTGTCCACGTCCGTTCCCCTGAAGATTGAATTTCCAGAATCGTTGCCCGTTTCGGCGCGGCGCGAGGAAATCATGGCCGCGATGCAAGCGCATCAAGTCGTCATCGTCTGTGGTGAAACCGGCTCTGGCAAGACCACGCAGCTGCCCAAGATGGCGCTGATGCTGGGCCGTGGACAAGGGCGCGAGCTGGGACCCAACCCCAAACCAGGGCAACGCAAACAAATCATTGGCCACACCCAGCCGCGCCGGATTGCCGCCAGTTCGGTGGCCAAGCGGATTGCCGAAGAGCTGAAAACCCCGCTGGGCGAGGTGGTGGGTTTCAAGGTGCGTTTCCAAGACCGCTTGAGCAAAGAGGCGTCGGTCAAACTGATGACCGACGGCATCTTGCTGGCTGAGACGCAAAACGACCCGCTGCTCAAGGCCTACGACACGATCATCATTGACGAGGCCCACGAGCGCAGCCTGAACATCGACTTTTTGTTGGGCTACCTGCGCGAGATCTTGCCGCGTCGGCCCGATTTAAAAATCATCGTCACTTCGGCCACGATTGATGCGGACCGGTTTGCGCAGCACTTTGCATCCGCCAAGGGGCCAGCGCCGGTGCTGATGGTGTCGGGGCGCACCTTCCCCGTGGAGATGCGCTACCGCCCGTTTGAAGAACAACGCGACTACGACCTGAACAACGCCATCGCCGACGGCGTGGACGAGCTGTGGGGCAACCCGAGCCAGCAGGGGGACATCTTGGTGTTCTTGCCCGGCGAGCGTGAAATTCGCGAAGCGGCAGACCACTTGCGTGCGCACCTGAGCCACAGCCCGGTGTTGCGCGGGGCAGATGTGTTGCCGTTGTTTGCGCGCCTGTCGCAAGCCGAGCAGGACCGCGTCTTTGACAGCCACAGCGGGAGGCGTATCGTGCTGGCGACCAACGTGGCTGAAACCTCACTGACCGTGCCCGGCATTCGTTATGTGATTGATGCAGGCACGGCGCGCGTCAAGCGCTACAGCTGGCGCAGCAAGGTGGAGCAACTGATGGTGGAGCCCATCAGCCAAGCTGCAGCCAACCAACGTGCAGGCCGTTGCGGGCGTGTGGCCAATGGCATTTGCATTCGCTTGTATGACGAGGTTGATTTCAACGGTCGTACCCGCTTCACCGATCCTGAAATTTTGCGTTCATCACTGGCCGGTGTGATCTTGCGCATGAAGTCGCTGCACTTGGGCAACGTGGAGCAGTTTCCGTTCCTCGAAGCGCCGCGTCCCAAAGCGATTGCCGATGGCTACCAGTTGCTCAGCGAACTCGGCGCGGTGGACGACAACAACGCGTTGACCGACATTGGCCGCGAGTTGGCCAAATTGCCGCTTGATCCACGCGTGGGCCGCATGATTTTGGAGGCGCGTGACCGTCATGCGTTGGATGAAGTGCTCATCATTGCGTCGGCGCTCAGTGTGCAAGACGTGCGCGACCGTCCCATGGAAGCGCAAGCCGCCGCTGACCAAGCGCATGCCAAGTTTGACGACGACCGCAGCGAATTCAGCGGCTACCTCAATCTGTGGAAATGGCTCGAAAATTCACGCGGTGGCAAGCCGCATTTGCCTGCCAGCATGAAGCAACAAATGGCGCTCAAGCAGCCGCAGACCAAACAAGGCGCAGTGAAGGTGGGCATGACCGGCGTGCCCACCGAGCACAAGCTGAGCAACCGCCAATACGAAGCGCTGCTGCGCCAAAACTTCATCAATGTGCGCCGCGTGCGTGAGTGGCGCGACACGCATACCCAGTTGTTGACGGTGGTGACCGAGCACAAATGGCGCATCAACACCTTGCCTGCCAGCTACGAGCAACTGCACTTGTCGATGCTGGCGGGGTTGCTAGGCAACGTGGGTTGCAAATTGGACGACGACGAGGCGTATTTGGGGGCGCGCGGTATCAAGTTTTACCGGCACCCGGGAGCGCATTTGCGCAAGAAACCTGGTCGCTGGATTGTGGTGGCCGAACTTGTAGAAACCACGCGCTTGTTCGGCCGTGGCATTGCGGCCATAGAGCCGCAGTGGCTGGAGCAGGTGGGCAGCCATCTGCTGAAAAAACAATTGCTCGACCCACATTGGGAAAAGAAAGCCGGCGAGGTGAAGGCGCTCGAGCGCGCCACGCTGTATGGATTGGTGGTTTACAACGGCCGCCGCGTGAGTTACAGCAAAGTCGACTTGGTGGGAGCACGAGAAATCTTCATCCGTGAAGCGCTGGTGGCGGGCGAGATCGACACCAAATTGCCGTTCCTCGCTGCCAACCAAAAGCTGATTGCGCAAGTGGAAGAACTGGAACACAAGTCGCGCCGTCAAGATGTGTTGGTGGACGATGCACTCATTTATGCGTTTTACGACCAGCAACTGCCTGCCGAGGTGTGCAGTCTGGTCACGCTGGAGCATTGGTACCGCGACGAGGTGAAGCGCCAACCGCGCTTGCTGCACCTGAGCCGTGAAGAGTTGATGCGCCACCAAGCGGCGGGCATCACCACGCAGGCGTTTCCCAAAACTTTGCGCTTAGGGGGCGTGGACTGCACCGCTGATTATTTGCATGAGCCCGGCGACCCCAAAGACGGCTTGACGGTCACCGTGCCGCTGTTTGTGTTGAACCAAGTGAACGAAGAACGCGCGGAATGGCTGGTGCCTGGCATGCTGAATCAGAAGGTGCATGCGTTGTTGAAAACGCTGCACCAAAAACCGCGCTCCCGTTTGGTACCTCTGCCCGACAGTGCAGCACGATTGACGGCTGCTTTGTGCGAGGCCGACGTGTTTGGTGCGGGTTCGTTGACTGATGCGTTGTTGAAATTGGTGCGTGCCCAAACGCAGGTGGATGTGAAGCGCGCCGACTTCAAGCTGGACATGTTGCAGCCGCATTTGTTCATGAATTTCCGTGTGGTGGATGAGCATGGGCGGCAGTTGGGGCATGGGCGAAACTTGGGGGCGTTGAAGGCAGAACTCGGTAGTCAGGCTCGGGGTGCGTTTCAGGCGCTTGCCGCGTTGAAAGGTGTGGGGACTCTTTCGGTTTCTGGTGCTGGGCTTGGCGTTGACGAGGCTGCGGGGTTGGCTGATGGGGCACAGCGGGCGCCTCATGCTTTACAGAAATCGTTGCCCGCTGCGCCCCATCAACCAACCCCTTCTGGTGGGGCTGCAACTGCTGCTTCGCTTGCGGATCAGCGCTATACGAATTGGACGTTTGGTGAGCTGCCTGAGTTGATGGAAATCACCAAAGGCAAGCAAACGCTGATTGGTTTTCCGGCGCTGGTGGATGTGGGCGATGCCGTGTGTATTGAGGTGTTTGACGAGCCTGAAATGGCCGCGGCAAAACACCGCGCGGGCTTGCGTCGTTTGTTTGCGATGCAAATCAAAGATGCGTTGAAGTACCTGGAGAAGAATTTGCCCGACTTGCAAAAAATGTCGGTGGCGTACATGAGTTTGGGTACTTCAGACGAACTCAAACAACAGATTTTGGATGTGGCACTCGACCGCGCCTTCTTGCTCGATCCACTGCCTACGAGTGAAGCCGATTTCAATCGTCGCCTCGACGAAGGTCGTGGCCGATTGACGCTGATTGCCAACGAAGTAGCCCGTTTGGCTGGCACGGTGTTGACCGAGTTTGCGGCAGCCAACCGTAAAGTGAAAGACACAAAAATCAGCCCTGACAGCGTGGCCGATGCCGCGCAACAGTTGCAGCGCTTGGTGGGCAAACGCTTCATCACCGAAACGCCTTACTCACAGCTGCAGCACTTTGCACGCTACCTCAAAGCCGTGGTGCTGCGTCTAGACAAACTGCGTGCCGATGTCGCACGTGATGCCACCAAGCTGGCCGAGCTCAAACCTTTGGAGCAAAAGTATTGGCGTTTGGTGGCTGAGCGCAAAGGCGTAACCGATGCGCGCATGCAAGAGTTTCGTTGGCTGCTGGAAGAGCTGCGTGTGAGCTTCTTTGCGCAAGAACTGCGCACGCCGCAGCCAGTGAGTGTGAAGCGGCTGGACAAGGCATGGCAGCAGTTGAACCATTGATGGGACTGGCTGCGGGTGGCATGCGCTTTGCGTTAAAGTTCGCCAAGCATGGTGGT
>JBFYKC010000092.1:0-9313 GCA_041311135.1 Comamonadaceae bacterium
GCCATCCGATGGGACGACAAGGGGCTGGTACCCGTGATCGCCCAAGAAAAAGACAGTGGCGACGTGTTGATGTTTGCCTGGATGAACCGTGAGGCTTTGCAAAAAACCGCCGAACTCAAGCGTGCGGTGTATTTCAGCCGTTCGCGCAACAAGCTGTGGTTCAAAGGCGAAGCGTCGGGCCATGTGCAAACGGTGCACGACATTCGCATCGATTGCGACAGCGACGTGGTGTTGCTCCAGGTGACACAAGAAGGCCACACGCCAGGCATTGCCTGCCATACTGGCCGTCACAGCTGCTTCTACCAACGTTTAAATCAAGACGCGGGCGGCAGCGAATGGCAGGCCTGCGAACCTGTCCTCAAAGATCCCGAATCCATTTACAAGTGAATGCCATGAGCTCGACTCCTACTGCTTTAGATACCTTGCAGCGTCTGGCCGACGTCATTGAAAGCCGCAAGCCCGCCAACGGTGGCGATCCCGAAAAGAGCTACGTCTCGCGTTTGCTGCACAAAGGCCCCGATGCCTTTTTGAAAAAAATTGGTGAAGAAGCCACTGAAACCGTGATGGCTGCCAAAGACGTGGACCACGGCGGGGATGCCTCCAAGCTGGTCTATGAAGTGGCCGACCTGTGGTTTCACAGCATGATTGCCCTGGCGCACTATGGCTTGACGCCGGCCGATGTGATCAACGAGTTGGCACGCCGCGAAGGTTTGAGTGGCTTGGAAGAGAAAGCCTTGCGCAAAGCGCAAGCGCGTGAGTTGTCAGGTGAGTGAGATGTCAGACGCCAACTGTATTTTTTGCAAAATCATCGCGGGTCATATCCCGTCACGCAAAGTCTATGAAGACGACGAAGTGTTTGCGTTTCACGACATCAACCCATGGGCGCCGGTGCACTTTTTGATCATCCCGAAGTTGCACATCCCGTCGGTGGCGCATGCCACGCCCGAGCACGAAGGGCTGTTGGGGCGCATGATGTTGTTGGCGCCCAAGCTGGCGCTCCAAGAAGGCGCAAGACCGTACCCAGAAGGCGGCTTTCGCATCGTGACCAATACGGGTGCGGAAGGTGGGCAAGAAGTCCATCACATGCACTGGCATGTCATGGGCGGGCCACGTCCTTGGCTGCGTGGCTGATTAGAATTCAATCAATTACTTAGGAGTCTCACACATGGGTTCGTTTTCAATTTGGCACTGGTTGATCGTGTTGTTGATCGTCATCATGGTGTTTGGTACCAAGAAGCTGAAAAACTTGGGCTCTGATTTGGGTGGCGCTGTCAAAGGTTTCAAAGACGGCATGAAGGACGGTAGCGCGCCTGCAGAAGATAAACCTGCTGCTCCTGCCGCCGTGTCTGCCGACAAAAACACGATTGACGTTGAAGTCAAGAACAAGTCGTAATTGCTGCTGATCGTTTGCTTTGTTTGACCTCGACTTTTCCAAAATTGCGGTGGTGAGTGCGGTGGCGCTGGTCGTCATCGGACCCGAGCGACTGCCCAGCGTGGCCCGCACTTTGGGGACGATGATTGGCAAAGCCAAACGCTATGTCTCGGACGTGAAGGCCGAAGTCAATCGCACGATGGAGCTGGATGAGCTCAAAAAAATGAAAGAGACCATGGAGTCCGCGGCGCGCGATGTGGAGCACTCGGTGCACACCGCCAGCAGCGACTTCGAAAAAGACTGGGCCGAAACCACGGCGGGTTTGTCCTCTGACCCCTACGAGCCGCTGGCGCCGCCTCCCCCCAGCTACCAACACCCTGGCAAAAAGTGGCGTCTCAAGCGTGGGGCCATGCCGCATTGGTACAAAGCCCGTCAAGGGGTGCGCACCAAGGCGCAATCCAGCGCCGCGCGTGTGGCGCGTTTCCGCCCTGTGAAGCGTTCTGAACATGTCTGATACCTCCCCCCAAGACGAATTGGCTGGCACCGAGCAGCCGTTTGTGCAGCACTTGATCGAGCTGCGTGATCGCCTGGTCAAAGCCACCCTCGCGGTGCTGGTGGCCGGTGCTGCGCTCGCCATTTACCCAGGCCCCGCTGAGTTGTATGACTTGCTGGCGGCGCCGCTGGTGGCGCAGTTGCCCACGGGCGCGACCTTGATTGCCACTTCGGTGATCTCACCGTTTTTGGTGCCGCTGAAGATTTTGCTGATGACGGCCTTCTTGCTGGCCTTGCCCGTGGTGCTGTACCAAATGTGGGCCTTTGTCGCGCCGGGCTTGTATTCACACGAAAAGAAATTGGTGCTGCCTTTGGTGATCTCGAGCACCGTGCTGTTCATGGTGGGGGTGGCGTTTTGCTATTTCTTTGTGTTCGGTCAGGTGTTCAAGTTCATCCAAAGCTTTGCCCCTAAAAGCATCACGGCCGCGCCTGATATTGAAGCCTATTTGGGCTTTGTCATCAGCATGTTCATCGCCTTTGGCTTGGCGTTTGAAGTCCCCATCGTGGTGATTGTGTTGGCGCGCATGAATGTGGTGACGATCGACAAACTCAAAGACTTTCGGTCTTACTTCATCGTGCTGGCGTTCATCATTGCGGCCATCGTGACGCCGCCCGATGTGGTGTCGCAACTGGCTCTGGCGATCCCCATGTGCATCTTGTACGAGATCGGTATTTGGGCCGCACAACTGTTCATCCAACACACCCAAGCGCCGGACGCTGAATAAGTGCCGCGCAAACAACCCATGAAACGTCACTGGTTGTTGTTCTCGCAAATCGTCACCGTGTTGGTGGCGATGTGGTTTGTGGTGGCCACGCTGAAACCCGAGTGGGTCAACCGACGTGCCAGCGTGCCCGGTGTCACGTTGTTGGAAGCGGCCCCGGGTGCCTTGGGCGCTGTGATGCCCGGCAGCCTAAGCCCCGCTGCCAAAGCGGCATCGCCTGCGGTGGTGAGCATTGCCACCACGCAGGCCAAAGCTGCCAAGTCCAATGACCCCAATGATTTGTGGTTCCGCTTTTTTTACGGCGACCGCGAGGACGACACGCCACAGCAAGGTTTGGGTAGCGGTGTCATCGTCAGCCCCGAGGGCTACATCCTGACCAACAACCACGTGATCGAAGGTGCTGAGGAAATTGAGGTCACGCTCAGCGACAGCCGTCGGGCTATTGCAAAAGTGATTGGCACCGACCCCGATACGGATTTGGCGATTCTGCGCATCCAGTTAGACCGCTTGCCCGTGATCACGCTGGGCAACTCCGATGCGGCGCAAGTGGGCGACCGCGTGTTGGCGATTGGCAACCCCTTTGGCGTGGGGCAAACCGTGACCAGCGGCATCGTGTCGGCGCTGGGACGCAACCAACTCGGCATCAACACCTTTGAGAACTTTATTCAAACCGATGCCGCCATCAACCCCGGCAATTCGGGCGGTGCTTTGGTGGATGTGAACGGCAGTTTGCTCGGTATCAACACGGCGATTTACTCGCGCTCTGGCGGCAACATGGGCATTGGCTTTGCCATTCCCGTGTCCACGGCACGTCAAGTGTTGGAAGGCATCGTGCGCGATGGCCAAGTCACGCGTGGCTGGGTTGGCATTGAGCCGATGGCACTCACGCCTGAGTTGGCAGAAACCTTTGGCTTGAAAGCCACGGAAGGTGTGCTGATCACTGGGGTGTTGCAAAACGGGCCGGCAGCCAAAGCTGGTTTGCGCCCCGGTGATTTGTTGGTCAAGGTGGCGGGGCACACAGTGGCCACGGTGGGCGAAGTGCTGACCCAAGTGGCGGCGTTGACGCCCGGTCAGCGGGTGACCTTCGAGGTGCTGCGCCGAAACGAAACGCTGACGCTGCAAGTCACGCCTGCACAACGTCCCAAAACAAAGGTGCCACGATGAGCGCGTCCGTCACACGTCAAGCCTTGGTTCAAGCCTGCAATGTCTTGCTGCAGCCCGAGCGTTTCAAAGACTACGGCCCCAACGGTTTGCAAGTGGAAGGGGCAGACACGGTTCAACGCATCGTGTCGGGTGTGACCGCCAGTCGCGCCTTGATTGAAGCCGCCATCGCCGCGAAAGCGGATGCGATTTTTGTTCACCATGGTTTGTTTTGGCGCGGTCAAGACGGCACGGTGACCGGGTGGATGAAACAGCGCTTGCAGTTGCTGCTGGCGCACAACATCAACTTGCTGGCGTACCACTTGCCACTCGATGCGCACCCCGAACTGGGCAACAACGCGCAACTGGGCTTACGTTTGGGGTTGACGCCTGAAGGCTGTTGCGGAGACCAAAATTTGGTGCTGTGGGGTACGCGTGCCAACAGCTCCGTATTTGAAAACGCAGATGCCTTGGCGGCCACTGTGCAACACGCGCTGGGGCGTGCACCCATGATGGTGACGCCTGATGCGGCGCGCGAAATTCGCCGCGTGGCGTGGTGCAGCGGCGGAGCGCAAAGTTATTTTGAATCGGCCATTGCAGAAGGCGTGGACGCGTTCATCACGGGGGAAATTTCGGAACCCCAAGCGCATTTGGCGCGTGAGACCGGGGTGGCCTTTTTGGCGTGTGGTCACCATGCGACCGAACGCTATGGTGCGCCTGCTGTGGCTGCGCATGTGGCGGCGCAGTTGGGCGTGGCGCATCAATTCATCGAGATCGACAACCCCGCATGACCGCTGCCGATCACATGCACAAGCCCATGGCGATCACGATGGGGGATGCCGCAGGCATTGGGCCGGAGATCATTGTCAAAGCCTTTCGCGATGCGCCCGAACAGCTACAAGGCTGTGTGGTGGTGGGCGATGAGGCTGTGCTGCAACGTGCGGTGCAGGTCGTGGCGCGCAGCAACCCCGTTGCGCCTCTTATGCGTTTGCAACGGGTCGCTTCGCTGCAGGAGGTACCGTCACATGTGGCACCTGGCACTCTCCCGTTTTTTCAAGCCACCCCCGCATTGACGGTTGCTGAGTTGCCTGCCTGGGGTCACATCAGTGCCACAGCGGGCAAGTTGGCTGCCGATGGTGTGCTGTGGGCGGCCAACGCGGCTTTGCGTGGCGAGGTGTCGGCGTTGGTGACGGCACCTTTGCACAAAGAGGCTTTGTTTGCAGCAGGCGTGCCGTTCCCGGGCCACACCGAGTTGTTGCAAGCCTGTGCGGCCGCGCATGCGGGGGTCGCGGTGGAGGACATGCCCGTGCGCATGATGCTGGCCAACCCCGAGCTGAAAACCGTGTTGGTGAGCATCCATGTGTCTTTGCGTCAAGCCATTGAGGCTGTGACGGTGGCCAATGTGTTGGAAACCCTGCGTATCACGCATCAAGCGGAGCTAAGAGCTACGGGGCGCCCCCCCCACATGGCGGTGGCGGGTTTGAATCCGCATGCGGGCGAGGGCGGCTTGATGGGGCGTGAGGAGCTGGACATCCTCATTCCTGCGCTGCAACAGGCGCGCGCCGAAGGTCTGCATGTGAGCGGGCCTTTTGCCCCCGACACCGTGTTCATGCGCGCGCGCGCCAAACCCGGCCAAATCGGGGAGTTTGATGTAGTGATCGCGATGTACCACGACCAAGGCTTGATTCCCGTCAAGTATTTGGGGGTGGAGCAGGGGGTAAACGTCACCTTGGGATTGCCGTTGGTTCGTACCAGCCCCGACCACGGCACGGCGTTTGACTTGGCAGGCACCGGAAAAGCCGATGCCGCGAGTTTGCTGGCGGCCGTGGCCATGGCCCGCGCGCTGCGTCGCTAACTTACCCAATCCTTTCAGCTGGGGCGCTGCAGACCCAAAGAGGCCCGCTGGCGGTCAGCTACAATGGTTTGTTAACCCAACCAGTGATTATTGTTTGAGGAATCCCATGAGTGACACCCCAGTAGACACCAGCAAACGCACGTGGCTCATCGCCTCGACATGCGCGGGTGCAGTCGGTGGTGCAGCCGTTGCTGTGCCGTTCGTAAGTACATTCCAGCCCTCCGAAAAAGCGAAAGCTGCCGGTGCTGCTGTGGAAGTTGATATCTCCGCGCTTAAGCCCGGCGAAAAAATGACGGTGGAATGGCGCGGCAAGCCCGTTTGGATCGTCAAACGTACGCCCGAGCAAATTGAGTCGTTGAACAAGACAGAGTCGCAATTGGCGGACCCTTTGTCCGAGCGCAAGCAAGACGAGTTCACGCCTGCTTACGCCCGTAACCAAGCACGCTCAATCAAGCCTGAAATTTTTGTGGCTGTGGGCATTTGCACCCACTTGGGTTGCTCGCCTTCAGACAAGTTTCAAACGGGTGCACAACCCTCGTTGCCAGACGATTGGCAAGGCGGCTTCTTGTGTCCCTGCCACGGTTCGACGTTTGACATTGCTGGCCGCGTGTTCAAGAACAAGCCCGCACCAGACAACCTCCAAGTCCCGCCACACATGTACCTCTCTGACAGCAAGTTGCTGATCGGTGAAGACAAGAAAGCCTGATAGGACGCACCATGGCTGAATTCAAAGAAATCTCTCCAAACGCCAGCGCTGGCGAAAAACTGCTCAATTGGGTGGACAACCGTTTTCCTTTGACCAAGATGGTCAAAGAGCACGTGTCTGAATACTACGCACCCAAAAACTTCAACTTCTGGTACTTCTTTGGCTCGTTGGCCATGTTGGTGCTGGTGATTCAAATCGTGACCGGTATCTTCTTGGTCATGCACTACAAGCCAGACGCGACGTTGGCGTTTGCCTCGGTGGAGTACATCATGCGTGATGTGCCATGGGGTTGGTTGATCCGCTACATGCACTCCACAGGCGCTTCGGCGTTCTTCATCGTGGTGTACCTGCACATGTACCGCGGCTTGATCTACGGCTCTTACCGTCAGCCACGCGAGTTGGTGTGGGTGTTCGGCTGTGCCATCTTCTTGGCCTTGATGGCTGAGGCGTTCATGGGCTACTTGCTGCCTTGGGGTCAAATGTCCTACTGGGGTGCCCAAGTGATCGTGAACTTGTTTGCTGCTGTGCCTTTCGTGGGCCCCGACTTGGCGTTGCTGATTCGTGGTGACTACGTGGTGAGCGATGCCACCTTGAACCGTTTCTTCAGCTTCCACGTGATTGCTGTGCCCCTCGTCCTGTTGGGCTTGGTGGTGGCGCACATCATTGCGTTGCACGAAGTGGGTTCGAACAACCCCGATGGCGTCGAAATCAAAGGCCCCAACGCACCGAAAGATGCCAACGGCCATCCGCTCGACGGCGTGCCTTTCCACCCCTACTACACCGTGCACGACATTTTGGGTGTGAGCGGCTTCTTGTTGGTGTTCAGTGCCGTGATCTTCTTCGCGCCTGAATTTGGTGGTTACTTCCTCGAATACAACAACTTCATCCCTGCAGACCCTCTGAAGACACCGTTGCACATTGCGCCTGTGTGGTACTTCACGCCCTTCTATTCGATGCTGCGTGCGATCACCAGCGAGATGATGTACGTCTTGATCGCTTGCGTCTTGGCAGGTGCCTACTTCGGCGCAGTCAAAACCAACTTGCCCAAAGTGGTCAAGGGTGGCGTGGTCGGCGCGGCGGTGTTCGTGTCTTTGCTCATGCTCTCCATCGACGCCAAATTCTGGGGCGTGGTGGTGATGGGTGGCGCTGTGGTCATCTTGTTCTTCTTACCTTGGCTGGATAAATGCGAAGTCAAATCGATTCGCTACCGTCCTGACTGGCACAAGTACATGTACGGCGTGTTCGTGGTGAACTTCATCGTCTTGGCTTACTTGGGTGTGCAACCACCGTCACCGATCGGTGAGCGTGTGTCGCAACTGGGCACCTTGTTCTATTTCGGCTTCTTCTTGTTGATGCCGATCTGGAGCCGTATTGGTGACACCAAGCCCGTTCCTGATCGCGTCACTTTCACGCCTCACTGAGATTCACGGAGAACACAACCATGAAAAAAATCATTCTCAGCTTGGCATTGACCCTCGGCGTGGTTGCTGGCGCACATGCGTCGGGCGACACGATTGCGTGGGACAAAGCGCCTAACAAAATCAACGACATGGCGGCTTTGCAAAACGGCGCCAAGCTCTTTGTCAACCACTGCTTGAACTGCCACTCGGCTGCGTTCATGCGCTACAACCGATTGAAAGACATCGGTTTGACTGAGCAACAGATCAAGGACAACTTGTTGTTCACCACTGAAAAAGTGGGTGACACCATGAAGGCCAACATCGACGCCAAGCAAGCCAAAGAATGGTTTGGCGCGACGCCGCCTGACCTGACTGTGATTGCTCGTTCACGTGCAGGCCACAACGGCACCGGTGCAGACTACCTCTACACCTACATGCGCACGTTCTACCGTGACGAAACCAAAGCCACGGGTTGGAACAACTTGGTCTTCCCGAACGTGGGCATGCCGCATGTGTTGTGGGAGTTGCAAGGTGAGCGCCGTGCGGTGTTTGAATCGCATGATGGCCAACCTGTTTTCAAAGGCTGGGAACAAATCACCCCTGGTAAGTTGTCAGCAGAAGAGTACGACCAAGCCATGGGCGACCTCGTTGGCTACTTGCAATGGATGGCTGAGCCTGCACAAACCACACGCACGCGCATTGGTGTTTGGGTCTTGTTGTTCTTGGCTGGTTTCATGTTCATTGCTTGGCGCTTGAATGCTTCCTTCTGGAAAGACATTAAGTAACTTGGCGCATATTCGACAGCAAGCTTTCGGGCTTGCTGTCGCCTCACGGAGTGACAGGCTCGCCTGCCACTCTTTTTGATTTTTAGGAGCTGCCCATCATGATGGTGCTTTATTCGGGAACCACGTGTCCCTTTTCTCATCGTTGCCGTTTTGTCTTGTTTGAAAAAGGCATGGACTTTGAAATCCGTGATGTTGACCTTTACAACAAGCCTGAAGACATCAGCGTGATGAACCCCTACGGCCAGGTCCCGATCCTGGTCGAGCGCGACCTGATCCTTTACGAGTCGAACATCATCAACGAGTACATCGACGAGCGCTTCCCGCACCCGCAGCTGATGCCTGGCGACCCGGTGGACCGCGCCCGTGTGCGTCTGTTCCTGCTGAACTTCGAGAAAGAGCTGTTCACCCACGTGGCCACGCTCGAGAACCGTGCCCTCAAAGGCAATGACAAAGCCCTCGAAAAAGCCCGTTCGCACATCCGCGATCGCCTCACGCAGCTGGCCCCGGTGTTCCTCAAGAACAAGTTCATGCTGGGTGACAACTTCTCCATGCTGGACGTGGCGATTGCACCGCTGCTGTGGCGGCTGGACTACTACGGCATCGAGCTGTCCAAGAACGCTGCGCCGCTGCTCAAGTACGCCGAGCGCATCTTCTCGCGTCCGGCCTACATCGAGGCGCTGACGCCGTCTGAAAAGGTGATGCGTAAATAAGCGGTGCGGCCATGATGATGGACGTCGACCTGCCTTCGACACGGCCCTACCTGATCCGGGCCCTTTACGAA
>JBFYKC010000107.1:0-5252 GCA_041311135.1 Comamonadaceae bacterium
CAATTGCTGGGGCGCAATTTTTTCACAACGTCATCGCTGGGCTGCACGCTAGCCCCATCGATGTAACGGTAGTCTACCAATACGCCTTTGCCGTTGTCGTTTTTGGTGCGTCCCAAGAAGGCACCCATGGTCGACTGGTTGTCTTGTTTGCGGAACATGGCTTTGCCGTAGGGCGTGCTGAATTTCAAACCACTGAAGGCGGTGACCAGTTCCTCGCTGTCGGTGCTTTTGGCTTTGCCAATGCCCGCGGCCAACGCTTGGATCATGCTGTAGCCCACGACCGAGCCCAAGCGGGGGTGGTCGTTGTACTTGCGGTGATAGGCCAAGAAGAAGGCTTTGTGTTCGGGCGTTTGCACGCCGTACCAGGGATAGCCGGTGACGATCCACCCATTGGGCGTTTCATCTTTGAGGGGTTCCAAATACTCGGGCTCGCCGGTGAGCAAACTCACCACCTCGCGCCCTTGAAACAAGCCACGCGTGTTGCCTTCGCGCACGAACTTGGCGAGGTCGGTGGCAAACAACACGTTGAAGATGGCGTCGGGTTTGGCGTCGGCCAAGGCTTGGGTCACCGAGCCCGCGTCAATCTTGCCCAGCGCGGGGGCTTGCTCACCCACAAACTCCACATCTGGCTGCGCAGCCTTCAGCAGTTGTTTGAAAGTGGCGGCCGCCGACTGGCCATACTCGTAGTTGGGGTACACCACGGCCCAGCGTTTTTTCTTCAGCTTGGCGGCTTCGGGCACCAGCATGGCCACTTGCATGTAGGTGCTGGCGCGCAGGCGGTAGGTGTAGCGGTTGCCGTTTTGCCAAACCATCTTGTCAGTCAGCGGCTCGCCCGCAAGAAAGAACACCTTGCGTTGTTTGGCAAAGTCGCCCAAGGCCAAACCAATATGCGAGAGGAAGGCGCCTGAGAGCACGTCCACCTTCTCGCGGCTCAGCAGCTCTTCGGCGGCGCGCACGGCGTCACCGGGCGAGGCGTTGTCGTCACGGATGACGAGTTGCAGCTTCTTGCCATTCACGCCGCCCGCCGCGTTGATTTCTTCCACCGCCAACTCCATCCCTTTTTTGTAGGGATCGAGGAAAGCGGGCTGCGCTTTGTAGCTGTTGATCTCGCCGATCTTGATGACGTTTTGGGCGAAGGCGGGCAAGGCAGCCAGGCTCAGGGCGAGGGCGGCGGTTCGCAGGGTAGACGAGAGGGTGACGTTCACGGAAATGGCCTTTGAAAGCACGCGTTGGCAGGTCGCGACCAACGCAAGAATAAAGCAGAAGCCTCAATTGTCTTGCAAACCATTTGCCTGATTGCATACGGTTTCCTTATGCCCTTCAAAAATAGCTGTGCTAGCCTTTGTGCATGCCGATTTCGCCCCGTTTATCAACCCCCAATTTTGAAGTCCGTTGGCCTGCCGTGGTGGTTTGGCTGTGTGCTTGGGCTTTGTTGTGGCGCCTCGATGGCGTGCTGAACCTGGGCAATTTGGCATTGCTACTTGTCTTGGCCAGCGCCATGGCGGGGGTGTGGTTGTCGGCCTTGGTGTCAGTCAGTATCAGCGCGCTGTCGGTGCTGATGTTCAATTGGTTTTTTGTCGAACCCCGTTACACGTTCAGTGTGCATTTGCACCAAGACCAATTGCTGCTGCTCACCATGATGGGGGTGAGCGCGGTGGTCAGTTATGTGATGGCGCGTTTGCGTGTGCTTGCCGAACTGGAAAGCCAACACGCCCAGGCCTCCGAACAGTTGCGAGAGCTGAGTGACCAGCTGCGTGAAACGCCAGACGTGATGGCGCAGGGCCGATATCTGCAATCGGTGTTGGCACAAGAAAGCGGTTGTGCGGTGGCGATGTTGCTGCTGAATGACGATGAGGAGAACGCGCAGTATTTAGGAGACCCCAATGAAATCGACGTGCAAGGGCTGCGCGCGTGTGCCCGGCAGTTTGGCGCCATGGGGCCTGGGACAGGCCGTCATGAAAACCAAGCCACGCTCTTTTTCCCCTTGCGCGGTCGTCTGCGCGCCCCGGGTGCGGTGGCTTTGCAGGGGCGTGCGTCGCATGCCTTGTCGCCCACACAGCGTGACCATTTTCAGCACATGTGTGATGTGTTTGGGTTGGAGTTAGAGCGTGCACAAACCTTGCGATTGGCGCAACAGGCCAAAGAAGAAGCGCAAAACCACAGCTTGCGCAACACCTTGTTGACTTCGATTTCGCACGACTACCGCACCCCCCTTGCCAATCTGATGGGCGCGGCTTCGGTGATTCACGATCAGGCCCCCCGTTTGAGCGCAGACAAAATTGCGGGCCTTGCGCAATCGGTGATTGACGAAGCGCAGCATCTCAACCGCATGACCACCAACACCTTGCAGCTGGCGCGCTTGGATGCGGCACCTTTGCAAATAAAAAAAGACTGGGAGTCGTTGCAAGAAATTTTGGGCTCGGTGTTGGCGAAAGCACGTCAGCGGCATCCCGAGCGAAATATCAGGGTGGTGGTGCCTGATGGCTTGCCGTTGATTCATTGCGATGCAATTTTGTTGGTTCAGCTGTTTGATAACTTGTTAGAAAACGCCATCAAGTACAGCCCCAGCGATACCTCGATCGACCTGCATGTGCAGGCATCCGCCGATGCGCTTGATGTGCGCGTGATGGATCAGGGCGTAGGCATCCCTGATGCTTGGAAAACCAAAGTGTTTCAGGCGTTTGAGCGCGTGCATGGCGAAACCTCGCAAGCAGATGCGACAGGTGACAACCAGTTGCGCCGGGGCATGGGCGTTGGCTTGGCGGTGTGCAAAGCCATCGCCAACGTGCACGGGGCCAAGTTGTGGGTCGAGGATCGCATCCCCCACGGTGCCGCCCTGTGTTTGCAGTTGCCGGTGGTGCCACAGCCCCAAGTGATCGGGGAGGTGCCCAGCGCATGACGCTCAAAGTGCTGTTGGTGGAAGACGACCGCGACCTGCGCCAAACTCTGAGAGATGCGTTGGTGGTCGAGGGCTACGAGGTCATCGCCAGTGGCAGTGCCGCAGACGCCAATGCGGTGTTGCGCCACAGCATGGTCTCGGGCAGTCGAGTGGATTTGTTGGTCTTGGATCTGGGTTTGCCCGACGGCGATGGTGGTGATTTGCTGCGCAGCGTGCGTGCGCAATACGCTTTGCCGATTCTGATCATTTCGGCGCGACATGACGACGCCAACAAAGTGGCTTTGTTAGACGCGGGTGCTGACGACTATCTGGTGAAACCCTTCAGCATCAGCGAATTGTTGGCGCGCATGCGCGTTACCCTGCGCCACCGCGGTACCGTGGTGTTGGCACCGCAAACGCAATACAACAGCGGAGCAGTTCATGTGGATTTAGCCAAACACATGGTGTTGAAAGCGGGGGAGCCGGTTCATCTGACACCCACCGAATTCAAGCTGCTTGCGCGTTTGGTGCGACAGGCGGGACAGGTGGTCACGCATCGACAACTGTTGCTCGACGTGTGGGGCGCAGAACATGTGGATCAGACCCACTACTTACGCCTGTACATGGCGCAATTGCGCGCGAAGCTAGAAACCAACCCGACCGAACCAACGCTGCTGCTGACCGAGCCAGGGGTTGGCTATCGACTGGCTGAATAGGGCCTCGAAGCGCACATCGCTGCGCGCACTTATGCGTTCCTAACGACAGGTTTGGCATCCTTGGTGCACTTGAACAGGAGTGCGCATGTCAGCCATCGATTTAGACAACCCGTCGGCTCATATCAAACGACAGTCCACCGCTGCATTGACCTTGGGCGCGATTGGCGTGGTGTACGGGGACATCGGGACCAGCCCGCTGTACACCGTGAAAGAAGTGTTTTTGCCCGCGACCGGCGTGGCGCTGACGCCGGAAAACTTGATCGGTGCGGTGTCGACCATCTTTTGGGCGTTGATGCTGATCGTCACGTTGAAATACGTGATTTTGATTTTGCGTGCTGACAACCGAGGTGAAGGCGGCGCTTTGGCGTTGACGGCATTGGCCGCTAACGCGGTGAAACACAACCCCAAGTTGCGTCACTTTTTGCTGCTCCTGGGGCTCTTTGGCGCGACTTTGTTTTATGGCGATAGCGTGATCACGCCCGCCATTTCGGTCTTGGGTGCGATGGAAGGGTTGCAAGTGATTGCCCCCAGCCTCGAGCCTTATGTGGTGCCTGTCTCGTTGGTGGTGTTGGTGCTGCTGTTTGTCATGCAGCGCTGGGGGACGCACTTTGTGGGCAAGTTTTTTGGGCCCATCATCGTGGTGTGGTTCTTGATCTTGGGCGCCACAGGGGTGGTGCAAATCGTTCAAACCCCGATGATTTTGGAGGCGCTCAATCCATGGCACGCCGCACATTTTTTGTGGGAGCGAGGCCCATTGATCTTGGCCGCGGTGGGGGCCGTGGTGTTGGCCTTGACTGGTGCCGAAGCCCTGTACGCCGACATGGGTCACTTTGGTCGCAAGCCGATTCAAATTGCTTGGATGGGGTTGGTCATGCCAAGCTTGGCGCTGCACTACATGGGTCAAGGCGCTTTGTTGATCAGCGACCCCAGCGCCATTGAAAACCCCTTCTTTCGCATGTTTCCCGAAGAGGGCCTGATCGCTGCGGTGGCACTGGCCACGGTGGCAGCCATCATCGCGTCGCAAGCCGTCATTTCGGGTGCGTACTCCATGACCAAGCAAGCTATTTTGCTGGGCTTCTTGCCCCGCATGGACATCAAGTACACGTCCGAGCAAGAGGTGGGGCAGATCTACATGCCGAGTGTGAATTGGATTTTGCTGGCCGGTGTGGTGCTCTCCGTGTTGGCGTTTCGAAGTTCGTCGGCCCTGGCGGGTGCCTATGGGATTGCGGTCACGCTGACCATGGTCATCACCACCATCATGACCTTCTTTGTGGTGCATGACGCATGGAAGATGCCCACGCCATTGGCTGTGTGCGCGACCTTGTTCTTTCTCAGCATCGACGCGTTCTTGTTTGCGGGCTGCATCATCAAATTCTTCGATGGCGGTTGGCTGCCGCTGGCGATGGGCTTGACGCTGTACTTGGTCATGACCACCTGGTCGCGAGGCCGCGAGTTGGTGGTGGAGACCATTCGTCGCGATGGCTTAGACCTGAACGCGTTCATTTCGCACATCGACTCAGGCCACACCCACTTGGCTCAACGCACCGCCATTTATGCGGTGGCGAATCCAGAAACCGTGCCTCAAGCCTTGTTGCACAACATGAAGCACAACCAAGTGCTGCATGAGAAAAACATCATCTTGACCGTCGAGTTTGAAA
>JBFYKC010000108.1:0-7856 GCA_041311135.1 Comamonadaceae bacterium
GATTAAGCCGCCTCTTCTTTTTTCGCGCCAATTTTTGACTCTTGCCCCGACAGCAAACGGGTGATGTTGTCCTTGTGGCGCATCACCAGCAAGATGCTCATCGCCATCACCGCCAACAACTCAGCTTCGCTGGTGATCCACAGCATGTGATCGCCCACCAGGTAATACGCGGGCGACAAGATAGAGGCCAGCAAAGCTGCCAATGACGAATAGCGCGTGACAAACGCCACGGCCAGCCAAGTCAGCATCACCAACAAGCCCAGCACGGGCTCCACCCCAAACAGCACCCCAGCCGCCGTGGCCACGCCCTTGCCACCTTGGAAGCGAAAGAACACCGGCCACAAGTGACCGATGAAAGCCGAGATCGCCACCAGCGCCACCGCGCGGTCATCCAAACCCCAAGCAGGTCCCCACACGTTGACCGCATAGACAGGCACAAAGCCTTTCAATGCATCAAACAACAACGTGGCGATGGCCGCCTTTTTGTTGCCCGAGCGCAGCACGTTGGTAGCACCTGGGTTTTGACTGCCGTAAGTGCGCGGATCGTCCAAGCCCATGAGACGACTCACGATCACGGCAAACGACAACGACCCAATCAAATAACCGCCCAAAACGAGCGCACCGATAGAAGTTTCTGAAAACATGGGGTTCAACCTTTACAGCGCAGGGTCGCGCATTTCCCAACGCAGCGCATCAATCGCCGCCAACACCTCGGGCGACAGCGTGGTGCCCCACGCATCCAAATCGGCATCGAGTTGCGCCAGCGACGTGACACCAATGATGGTGCTGGTCACTTGCCATTTGGTGTAGCAAAAGGCCAAGGCCATTTGCGAGGGCGTCATGCCGTGCTCACGCGCCAGCGCGTTGTAGCGGCGGGCAGCGGCCAAGGCCTCAGGGCGGCCCCAGCGTTGCTTGCGCACGCTTTCGTAGCCAGAAATACGTGCACCTTTGGGTGCGTCTGGGCCGGTGGTGCCGCTCTCGTCGTACTTGCCGGTGAGCAAACCAAAACCCAAAGGCGAATACGCCAACAACGACACATTCAAACGGTGGCAGGTTTCGTCCAAGCCGTTTTCATAGGTGCGGTTGATCAAGCAATACGGGTTTTGCACCGTGGCCACGCGGGGCAGACCATGCTGCTCGGCCAAGCGCACAAACTCGTGCACGCCATACGGAGTTTCGTTGGACAAGCCAATGTGACGCACCTTGCCGGCCTTCACCAACTGCGTCAACGCTTCCAGCTGCTCGTGAATCGAGGTTTGGGTACTCTCTTTTTTCGGGTCGTAATACGCCATGCCAAATGCGGGCACATGGCGCTCGGGCCAATGAATTTGGTACAGGTCAATCACATCGGTTTGCAAGCGGCGCAAACTGCCCTCGCACGAGGCAATGATGTCTTGCGCACGCAAGCCCAAATGCTCACGCACCCAAGGCATGCCACGCGAGGGGCCAGCTACTTTGGTGGCCACCACCAGCTGTTGGCGTGCGCCGGGGTTCTTGGCAAACCAATTGCCAATGATGGTTTCGGTGTGACCACAGGTCTCGGCCTTAGGCGGCACCGAATACATCTCGGCCGTGTCAATGAAGTTGACACCGCATTCCAACGAACGCGCGAGGATGGCGTGTGAATCGGCTTCATTCACTTGTTCGCCAAAGGTCATGGTGCCCAAACAAATAGGAGTGACGTTCAAGTCGCTGGTGCCCAGCTGAACGAGGGGAAAAGTCATGCAATTACTCCAACCAAAGAGGCTGTTTAAAACCTCTTAAGTCTAAAGCCTCGCGTGCCACCGTCCCTAGCGTCCAGTCGCCTGGGCGCGTGCCTCTTCTTGCAAGCGCAGCACACGGCGTTGCACCTTGCCCGTGGTGGTCATGGGCAGCTCGGCAATGAATTCAATTTCTTTGGGGTACTCATACGGCGCCAGCTTGCCGCGCACATGCACTTGCAGCTCGGCCACCAACGCGTCGCTGGCCTCAAAGCCAGGCGCCAGCACCACATAGGCCTTCACCAGCGCGCCGCGCTCAGTATCGGGCTTGGGCACCACCGCGGCATTGGCCACGGCGGGGTGTTTGACCAAACAGTTTTCAATCTCGCTCGGGCCAATGCGGTACCCCGCGGCTTTGAACACATCGTCCGCACGCCCTTGGTACCACAGGTAACCGTCTGCATCACACACCGCCAAATCGCCGGTACGGCACCAGTCGCCGGTGAATTTACCTTGGGTCGACGCGGGGTTTTTCCAATAGCCCAAAAAGAAAATCGGATCGGGTTGCCCGTGCCGGTTGAAGCGGTGCAGCGCCACATCACCGGGCACGCCCACTGGGCATTCGTTGCCGTCTTCGTCAATCACCGCCACACGGTGACCGGGGTAGCCTTTGCCCATGCTGCCAGGTTTGGCGGGCCAGCCCACATTCACGCGGAAAGTGCTCAAACCGCCATCGGGCTGCCCCGGGGCAGTGGGGACCCATTCCATCGCGCAGTTGCCCACGATGTAGTTGATCTCGGTCTGCCCAAACATCTCGTTCACCGTGACACCCAGCTGCGTTTGGCAATAGCCAAACACCGCGTCACCCACGGCCTCGCCCGCACTCATGATGGCTTGCAAACACAACTTGAATTGGCGGCTGGGCGTGGGGTACGCCTTCATCATGGCCTTCAGCGCGGTGGGGAACAAAAACGTGTGCGTCACCTGGTGTTGTGCCATCAAGGTGAACGCCAGCTCGGGGCTGAAGCGCCCATTCCACGCCACGATGGGGCGACCGAAATACAAGGTGGGCAACAGCGCATCCATCAAGCCACCGGTCCACGCCCAATCGGCGGGTGACCAAAACACTGCGGCGCTGCCTGCGGGTAAATGCGCGGCGTTTGAGGCTTGGTTTGAAGTGGCCTGCGTTGCAAACCCAAACCAGTTCTGACTGCACACAAAGCCCGTCAAGTTGCCAATCAACGCGCGATGCGGAATGAGTGCGCCTTTGGGCGGACCCGTGGTGCCGCTGGTGTAGATCAGAACCGCGCCTTCGTCCGCTTTGGTTTGCACCGCGATGAAGCTGCGTTGCTGCTCGGCAATGGCGCTGGCGTAGTCCACATCCACATGCAACATGTCGCTCGCGTTGTGCAAGTCCACGCCCATCACCTCGCGCAACGCGGGGCACTGTGCGCGCACCGACAACACATTGCTGACCGACGACGCATCCACAATCGCCACCACCGCCTCGCTGTTTTGCAAACGGTATTCCAAAGCCTCCGGCCCAAACAACAGCGACAACGGCATGGCCACTGCGCCCATCTGCATCACCGCCATGTAGGCCACGGCTGTTTCAAACCGCTGAGGCAACACAATGGCCACCCGGTCGCCTTGCTGCACGCCCAGGTCTGTCAGCACATGGCTCAGCGCATCGGCCGCTTGCTGCAACTGTGCGTAGGTGTAGGTACGGGGCGGCACGGCTTGTCCTGCGGCATCAAGGGCTTGGTGTTCGACGATGGCCACGCGTTGGTCCGCATCAGGCTGCGCTGCCCAACGGCGGCTGCACACCTCGGCCATGTTGAAGTCGTCAGGCACCGCCCAGCCAAAGCCGTTTTGCATGGCTTCATAAAAATCAAGGCGCGTTGCTGCCGGGGTTGCAGAGGAGGTGCGTGCGTGAGCCATGTCTCGTGTCCTTATGATTCGAAGAATGTACCCAATTCAAAAAGCCTCGCACTGCGAATTTATCCCTATCCGTCACTTGCGTTACCACGTGCGCCAATGGGGCACACCGTCGCCCGACAAAACGCCGCTGGTCATGGTGCATGGGTGGATGGATGTGGCGGCATCGTTCCAGTTCGTCGTCGATGCCCTGCAACACGACCACTGGGTCATTGCCCCAGACTGGCGTGGCTTTGGCCTGACTGAAACCCCCGACACCGACAACTTTTGGTTCCCCGACTACTTGGCCGATCTCGACCAACTGCTCGACCACTACGTGGGCGATCGCCCCGTGCACTTGCTCGGCCACAGCATGGGCGGCCATGTGGCCACCCTATACGCCGGCATTCGTCCCGCACGCATCCAAACCCTCATCAACCTCGAAGGCTTTGGCATGCCCGCCACGCGCCCCGCACAAGCCCCTGGTCGTTATGCCCAGTGGATGGACGAACTCAAAGCCCTGCAACGCGGTGAGATGGACTTGCGCCCCTACCCCAACCTCGAAGCCGTGGCCCAACGCCTGATCAAAACCAACCCACGCTTAGGCACCGACAAAGCGCATTGGCTGGCTCAACACTGGGCCAGCGCCAACGCCCAAGGCGAGTGGCGCATCTTGGGCCATGCCGCACACAAAGTGGTCAACGCCTTGCTGTTCAAGGTGGAAGAAACCCAAGCCCTGTACGAACGCATCACCGCCCCCACGCTGTGCGTGGTGGCCGACACCAACAGCATGGAACAGTGGTGGCAAAGCCGCTTCACCCTGGAGGAGTTCAAACAACGCATCTCTGTGGTGCCCCGCCTGACCCATGCAGTCATTCACAACGCTGGCCACATGCTGCACCACGACCAGCCCGAAGAACTGGCGCAATTGATTGAAAACTTCCTAGCTCAAAGCCATGCTTAATTTCCCCGCACCAACACCCCTGCGTGCTGCATGCGCCGCCGTGCACCGCTGGCTGTTGTTGTTGGCGGTGGTGTTGATGGGCGTGCCCGGCCTCGCCCAAGCAGAAGGGCTGAGCAACCTCAACCCCTGCCCCGAAGCGTTGGCCAAAACCGATGCACGCCCCCTTGAAGACGGTGAGAAATGGGACGTCACCCTCTCCCCCTTCACCTACCACTGGAACTACAACCCCGAACACCGCCCCGTCTTCTTGATGGCCGTGGACCGCCACGTGGCCGGTGACCGCTTTTGCGGCCTCGCCTTGTTTCGCAACTCGTTTGGCCAACCCGCCGCCTATGTCTACGTGGGCCAGCAGTGGAAAGGCATCTTGGGTCAGCCCCAGTTGTTCACCAAACTTTCTGTCGGCCTGATCGACGGCTACCGCGGCAAGTACCAAGACAAGATTCCGTTCAACCACTACGGCATCGCGCCCGCCCTCATTCCCGCCATCGGCTACCACGCCAGCCCGCAGGACTCTTTTCAGCTCATGTTGCTGGGAAATGCGGCCATTCTGTTTGCCTACGCCCACACCTTCTGAACGTGAGAAAATCTACGGTTTTCTCAGACACCTAAAGAAGACCGCATCATGGAAGCAGAACGCATCAACCTCATTGGATCCACCCTGGCCGACTTGAGCGCGCGCACGGTGGATCTCCGGAGGTATCTTTGACTACGATGCCAAAGCCGAACGCCTGCGCACGGTCAACGCATCGCTAGAAGACCCCACCATCTGGAACGACCCGAAAAAAGCCCAAGAACTGGGCCGTGAAAAGAAAACCCTCGACGGCGTGGTCGTCACGCTGGGTCGCCTCACGCAAGAACTTGCCGACAACACCGAGCTGTTCGAGATGAGCAAAGCCGAAGGCGATGAAGAGGGTCTGCTCACCATCGAAGGCGACACCCAAGGTTTGGTCAAAACCATTGAAGAGCTCGAATTCCGCCGCATGTTCAGCAACGAAGCCGACCCGCTGAATTGCTTCTTGGACATCCAAGCCGGCGCCGGTGGCACCGAAGCCTGCGACTGGGCCAGCATGCTGCTGCGCCAGTACCTCAAGTACGCCGAACGAAAAGGTTTCAAAACCACGGTCGAAGACGAATCCCCCGGTGACGTGGCCGGCATCAAAGGCGCCACCATCAAGATCGAAGGCGAATATGCCTTTGGCTTGCTGCGCACCGAAACCGGCGTGCACCGCTTGGTGCGCAAGTCGCCGTTTGACAGCTCGGGCGGTCGCCACACCTCGTTCGCTTCGGTGTTTGTGTACCCCGAAATCGACGACTCGATCGAGATCGACATCAACCCCGCCGACGTACGCACCGACACCTACCGGGCCTCGGGCGCGGGTGGTCAGCACATCAACAAAACCGACTCGGCCGTGCGTTTGACCCACATCCCCACGGGCATCGTGGTGCAGTGCCAAGACGGTCGCAGCCAACACAGCAACCGCGATGTGGCATGGAAGCGCCTGCGCTCACGCTTGTACGACTTTGAAATGCGCAAGCGCATGGAAGAGCAACAAAAGCTCGAAGACACCAAGACCGATGTGGGCTGGGGCCATCAAATTCGCAGCTACGTGCTGGACAACAGCCGCATCAAAGACTTGCGTACCAACGTCGAAATTTCGGCCACGCAAAAAGTGTTGGATGGCGACTTGGACGCTTTCATCGAAGCATCGCTCAAGCAAGGTATTTAAGGATTTTTCATGTACCGTGAAGGCACAGCTCCATTGATTCAACGCGCCGACTACACAGCGCCCGCGTATTGGATCGACACCGTCGACCTGACGTTTGACCTCGACCCCGCCAAGACCCGCGTGCTCAACAAAATGCGCGTGCGCCGTAACCCCGACGTGGCGGCACAACCCCTGCGTTTGGATGGCGACGAACTCAACTTGGCACGCGTCTTGGTCAACGGCCAAGGCACCTCGTTCAAGATGGACGGCAGCCAACTCGTACTCGAAAACTTGCCCGAAGGCCACGAGGCCTTTGACCTAGAAATCTTCACCACCTGCAACCCCGCCAAGAACACCAAGCTCATGGGCTTGTACGTCAGCAACGACTCGTTCTTCACGCAGTGCGAGGCCGAGGGCTTTCGCCGCATCACGTATTTCTTGGACCGTCCCGATGTCATGTCGCACTACAGCGTCACGCTGCGCGCTGACAAACAGGCGTTCCCCGTGCTGCTGAGCAACGGCAACTTGGTGGAAGAAGGTGACCTCGAAGAAGGCCGCCACTTTGCCAAGTGGGTCGACCCACACAAAAAGCCCTGTTACTTGTTTGCCTTGGTGGCGGGCCAATTCGTCTGCCGCGAACAGCGCGTCAAAGCGCCGTCGGGCAAAGAACACGTGCTGCAAGTGTTTGTGCGCTCGGGCGATTTGGACAAAACCGAACACGCC
This sequence comes from Comamonadaceae bacterium, assembly GCA_041311135.1. Classification (GTDB taxonomy): domain Bacteria; phylum Pseudomonadota; class Gammaproteobacteria; order Burkholderiales; family Burkholderiaceae_C; genus Limnohabitans. The sequence continues at coordinate 7,011 of JBFYKC010000108.1, forward strand.
ATGAACTCGCTCATGGCCAGCATCAAGTGGGACGAGCAACGCTTTGGTTTGAGCCTCGACTTGGAACGCTTCATGATCGTCGCCACCAGCGACTTCAACATGGGCGCCATGGAGAACAAGGGCCTCAACATCTTCAACACCAAGTACGTGCTGGCCAACCAGGCCACCGCTACCGATGTGGACTTTAGCAACATTGAGTCGGTGGTCGGCCACGAGTACTTTCACAACTGGACCGGCAACCGCATCACCTGCCGCGACTGGTTCCAGTTGTCGCTAAAGGAAGGCCTGACGGTTTTCCGCGACCAGGAATTCAGCATGGACCTGTGCGCCGATGCCAGCGCCCGCGCTGTCAAACGCATTGAAGATGTGCGCGTGCTGCGCACCGCGCAGTTCCCAGAAGACGCAGGCCCCATGGCGCACCCCGTGCGGCCCGACAGCTACATCGAGATCAACAACTTCTACACCGTCACCATTTACGAAAAGGGTGCCGAGGTCGTTCGCATGATGCAAACCCTGACCTCGCGCGCCGGTTTTGCCAAAGGCATGGCGCTGTACTTTGAACGCTTTGACGGCCAGGCCGTGACCTGCGACGACTTCGCGCAATCCATTGCCGATGCCAACCCCGACTCGCCGCTCGCCAAGCTGCTGCCGCAGTTCAAGCGCTGGTACAGCCAGGCCGGCACACCCCGCGTGGCGGCACGCGGCGAATACAACGCCGACGCCCAAACCTACACCCTGCACTTCAGCCAAAGCTGCGCGGCAACACCTGGCCAAAGCGACAAGCAGCCCTTTGTGATTCCAGTCAGCGTGGGCCTGGTGGGCGCGCAAAGCGGTGCCGCCCTACCC
>JBFYKC010000109.1:0-4998 GCA_041311135.1 Comamonadaceae bacterium
GATCACGCGGGTCTACACCGGCATCACGGGCAGCCACATCCGAGGCATCAACTCCACGGGCATGGTGGCGGTGAAAGACAAAGAAGTCACCGCAGCCGATGTGGCACGCGTGGTCGAAACGGCCAAAGCCATCAACATCTCGACCGACCAACGTTTGCTGCTGGTACAGCCCCAAGAGTTTGTGATCGATGGCCAAGATGTGCGTGAACCAATTGGCATGAGCGGCATCCGCTTGGAAGCCAAGGTGCACATCGTGACTGGCGCGCAAAGCGCTGCTGAAAACATCATCAAGTGCGTGCGTCGCTGCGGTTTGGATGTGGAGCGCTTGATGCTCAACCCCTTGGCTTCCAGCATGTCGGTGTTGACCGACGACGAGCGCGAACTCGGCGTGGCCTTGGTCGACATTGGCGCCGGCACCACCGATGTGGCCATTTTCACCAACGGCGCGATTCGTCACACCGCGGTGATTCCAATCGCGGGCGATTTGATCACCAGCGACATCGCGATGGCTTTGCGCACGCCGACCAAAGACGCGGAAGAAATCAAGATCGAATCAGGCTACGCCAAACAACTGTTGGCCGATCCCGATGTGCAAGTGGAAGTGCCCGGCTTGGGTGACCGCACACCACGCATGTTGAGCCGTCAAGCGCTGGCCGGTGTGATTGAACCGCGCGTAGAAGAAATTTTCTCGCTGGTGCAACAAGTGATTCGTGACTCGGGTTACGAAGAGGTGTTGTCGTCCGGCATTGTGTTGACCGGCGGCAGCGCGGTCATGCCGGGCATGGTCGAGTTGGGTGAAGACATTTTCTTGAAGCCCGTGCGGCGCGGCATCCCGCACTACAACAGCGCCTTGGCCGACATGGTGGCACAGCCCCGCGCGGCCACGGTGATGGGCTTGCTCGCAGAGGCGGGTGTGGATCGTCAGCGCGGCTTCAAAGTGGCGCAAAAGAGTGGCTCCGTCAATTCGTTGATGGACCGACTCAAAGACTGGTTTGTGGGGAACTTCTAAACATGATTCCTCTCGCACTGCTTTACCTCGCACGTGGCAGCCCGCCGCAGCGACAGCGCACAGGTCGACGATGGCGACCCTGTGCGGCCATGGCACCCCCCTCGTAGAAGGAGCGCCATGCAAGAAAACCAACACATGAATTCAAGGCAACTGCAAATTTTTAGATTGATAGGAGAAACATCATGAGCATCGAAATGATCGAAGTAGAAGCATTCAACTCAGGCACCCAAATCAAGGTGATTGGCGTGGGCGGCGGCGGCGGTAACGCGGTTGAGCACATGATCAGCTCGGGTGTGCAAGGCGTGGAGTTCGTGTGCGCGAACACCGACGCACAAGCCCTGCGCGTGAGCAATGCGCACAAAGTGATCCAACTCGGTTCCACCGGTTTGGGCGCTGGCAGCAAGCCAGAGCGCGGCCGTGAGGCTGCGGAAGCAGCGATCGACGACATTCGTATCGCCCTCGAAGGTACCAACATGTTGTTCGTCACCGCTGGCATGGGCGGTGGCACTGGCACCGGTGCAGCCCCTGTGGTGGCCCGCGTGGCCCGCGAAATGGGCATCTTGACCGTGGGTGTGGTGACCAAGCCGTTCGAGTTTGAAGGCAGCCGCCGCATGAACAACGCGGAAACTGGCTTGGCTGAACTCGAAGCCAACGTGGACTCACTGATCGTGGTGTTGAACGAAAAACTGATGGACGTGTTGGGCGAAGACGCCAGCCAAGACGAAGCCTTTGCCTTTGCCAACGACGTGTTGAAAAACTCGGTCGGCGGCATTGCCGAGATCATCAACGTCGAAGCCTTGGTGAACGTCGACTTTGAAGACGTGCGCACCGTGATGAGCGAAACCGGCAAAGCCATGATGGGCACCGCAGTGGCCAATGGCCCTGACCGTGCACGCATCGCCGCGGAACAAGCGGTGGCTTGCCCCTTGCTCGAAGGTGTGGACATGTCGGGTGCCAAGGGCGTGTTGGTGTTGATCACTGCCGCCAAGGGCGGTTTGAAACTGTCCGAGTCACGCGAAGCGATGAACACCATCCGCAAGTTTGCATCGCCCGATGCACATGTGATCTACGGTACCGCTTACGACGAAAACTTGGGCGACCAAATTCGCGTCACCGTGGTGGCCACAGGTTTGGCTGGTGGTCGTCGCGCGGCGCCTCAGTTGCAAGTGCTGCGCACGGGTACCGATGGCGTGGGCTTTCCCACCACACAAGCCCCCAACGCATCCCCTGCGGGTGTGTTGGCCGCTGCCTCTGCTGGCTTGGCTGGTTTGGCGGCCGGTTTGGGCGGTGGCGCAGCACCTGCGGTGACACAACCCAACTACGAATCCATGAACTCACCTGCCGTTTGGCGTGGCAACCGTACCTCGGCAGCGGCCAAGGTGGATGCCTTGTCATCGGGTGGCATGGACGACTACGAGATCCCCGCTTTCTTGCGCAAGCAAGCCGACTAAATAGGCCTTCCGAGGGGGGCCCCCACCTTGGGGTAGCCCTGCGGTGGTGGCACTATCAAGGTCATTGAAAAAGTGAATCACCTCTTCGGAGGGGATTCACTAAAATCATCCCGTGCTCAAACAACGAACCCTTCAATCCCTCACCAAGGCCGTCGGCGTGGGGCTTCACAGCGGTCAACGCGTGGAGCTGACCTTGCGTCCGGCACAACCCGACACGGGCATCGTGTTCCGTCGGGTGGATTTGGCGCAGCCGGTCGATATCCCGATCTCGGCCACGGCCGTGACGGACACGCGTTTGGCCTCGACCATCTCCAACGGCGGGGCAAAAGTGTTCACGGTGGAGCACTTGATGTCGGCCTGTGCCGGCTTGGGGCTCGATAACCTCTACATTGACATCACCGCCGAAGAAGTGCCGATTCTGGACGGTTCGGCTTCGTCGTTTGTGTTCTTGCTGCAAAGCGCGGGCATCGTGGAGCAAAACGCGCCCAAGCGTTTCATTCGTGTGTTGAAGCCCGTTGAAGTGCGTGAAGGCGAGGGTGCCAACGTCAAGTGGGCGCGCTTGGAACCACACCACGGTTACAAGCTGAGTTTCGAAATCGATTTCAGCCACCCTGCGGTTGACTCCACGGGGCAAAGCGTGGTGTTCGACATGGACACCGACGTTTACACCCGCGACATCGCACGCGCCCGTACCTTTGGGTTCACCCGCGACGTTGAGATGCTGCGTGCCAACGGCTTGGCCTTGGGCGGTGGTTTGGACAACGCCATCGTGATGGATGACTACAAGGTGTTGAACAGCGATGGTCTGCGCTACGACGACGAGTTTGTGAAACACAAAATTCTCGACGCCATGGGCGATTTGTATTTGATCGGCAAACCGTTGTTGGCGTCGTATGTGGCTTTCCGTTCAGGCCACGCCATGAACAACTTGTTGTTGCGTGAATTGCTGAACCACCCCGAGGCGTATGAAGTCATCACCTTTGACGACGCCCGCAAAGCCCCTCCCGGATTGGCGCAACTCGCGCCGGCTTGGTAAGCCCGCGCCAGGGCTCAGCGGCTGCGACCCGCTTTGTACATGCCGCTGGTTTTGCGTTGCAGGTCAGTGGCTGCTGCCAACTTGGCCATGGAATGCCCCGCATGTGCATGCGTGATGGCAATGCCCAAGGCGTCTGCGGCATCGGGCCCGGGCAAGCCCGGTAGGTTGAGCAAACGTTTCACCATTTCTTGCACTTGTTCTTTTTTTGCCAAGCCGTGCCCTGCCACGGCTTGTTTCATTTGCAGCGCGGTGTATTCGGCCACAGGCAAGTTGCAGGTGGCCAAGGCGGTGATGCACGCCCCACGTGCTTGACCCAGCAGCAACGTGGCTTGTGGGTTGACGTTGACGAACACAATTTCCACCGCCGAGGTGTCGGGCTGGTAACGCTCGACCACTTCATGAATGCCATCGAACAACACCTTCAAACGTTCGGGCAAATTGCCTTGTGCTTCTTTGTTGGTGCGGATGGTGCCGCTGGCGATGTACAGCAGTTGGTTGCCGTGTTTTTCCAGCACCCCAAAACCTGTGGTGCGTAAGCCGGGGTCGATGCCAAGAATGCGCATGGCCTTACGGTAACTGAGCGCCGCCCATGCGACCCACAATGATTTCGGTGCGGCCCGACAAGTACTCCGACTGCGGGAACTTTTGGTAATGCTTGGGACGCGGCAGCATCACTGCCAAACGCCCCGCTTCCCACGGCGTGAGCTGCGACGCGGGCTTTTGAAAGTAGTGTTGGGCGGCAGCTTCGGCGCCAAAAATGCCTTCGCCCCATTCCACATGGTTGAGGTAAATCTCCAAGATGCGGCGCTTGTCGAGCACGGCTTCTAGCATCAGGGTCAACACAAACTCTTGGCCTTTGCGGATGAAGGTGCGTTCGCCCGAGAGAAATAAATTCTTCGCCAGCTGCTGCGTGATGGTAGAGCCTCCCACCACTTTGGGCGGGGCTTTGCTTTGCGCGTTGCGGCTGGCTTGCAACTCGGCCTTGGCATTTTTGGCCCAGGCTTTTTCAATGGCGTCCCACTGCACGCCATCGTGTTGCGCAAAGATGTCGTCTTCAGACGCAATCACCGCGCGTTTGAGGTGGTTGGAAATTTGCGCATAAGGCACCCAGTCTTGACGCCAACGCAGGCGGTCTTTGGTGGTGGCAATGCGCCACGCTTCGGAACGTTCAAACGCGGTGGATTCCGGTGCGATGCGTGCCATGACGGCAATGCGCGCCAGAAAGAACACTTGCAAGCCCAGCCATGCGGCCAACACCAACACCAACCACCGCATCAGAGGACGAAAGCGTGTGCTGTTCATGGCTTACCTCGTGTTGCTATTGGTGGTTTCGCCACCGCGCGTGTGCAGGGCGTTGTCGCGGCTGAAGATGAAGCGCGATACCACGGCCAGCTGATCGGCTTCTTGGCGCATCTCTTCGGTGAACACGCCAAAGGGGCCCGATGCCGTGGCAATGGCTTGCGCGCGGCGGTCGAGTTCGGCCAAGCCCGAGCCTTGCACCA
>JBFYKC010000110.1:0-2679 GCA_041311135.1 Comamonadaceae bacterium
GTGCAGCCATGAATTACTTCACCAACTGGGCCAATTCGCCCTTGGCGTATCGCGCCGCCACGACCTGCAGGCTGTCGCCTTTGATCTTGCTGCCTTGGCCTTCGCAACCGAATTCCAAATAGCGTTGTTTGCAAATGTTCATCGCGGCTTCGCGGGCTGGCTTGAGCCATTCGCGGGCGTCGAATTTTTCTGGGTTCTCAAACATGAACTTGCGCGCCGCAGCCGTCATGGCCAAGCGGATGTCGGTGTCGATGTTGACCTTGCGCACGCCGTGCTTGATGGCTTCTTGAATTTCAGACACGGGTACGCCGTAGGTCTGCTTCATCTTGCCGCCGTATTGATTGATAAGGGCCAACAGGTCTTGCGGTACGCTGCTAGAGCCGTGCATCACCAAGTGGGTGTTGGGAATGCGGGCATGAATTTCTTTGACACGGCTGATCGCCAAAATGTCGCCGGTGGGTTCGCGTGTGAACTTGTACGCGCCATGGCTGGTACCAATGGCGATTGCCAATGCGTCGAGCTGGGTGGCTTTGACAAATTGCGCGGCTTCTTCGGGGTCGGTCAGCATCTGGCTGTGATCGAGTTTGCCCTCGGCGCCAATACCGTCTTCTTCGCCAGCTTCGCCGGTTTCCAAGTTGCCCAAACAACCCAACTCGCCTTCGACCGACACGCCCACTTGGTGCGCCATGGCCACCACTTGTTGGGTCACTTGCACGTTGTACTCAAAGCTCGAAGGCGTCTTGCCATCTTCCATCAACGAGCCGTCCATCATGACTGAGCCAAAGCCCAGGTCAATCGCGCCTTGGCAGACCTTGGGCGAGGTGCCGTGGTCTTGGTGCATCACCAACGGAATGTGCGGATAGGCTTCGGTCGCGGCTTGAATCAGATGCTTGATGAACGGTTCACCCGCATACTTACGCGCGCCCGCGCTGGCTTGCAAGATCACGGGTGCGCCCACGGCGTCAGCTGCCGTCATGACGGCCTGCACTTGTTCCAAGTTGTTGACGTTGAAAGCAGGGATGCCGTAACCGTGCTCTGCAGCATGGTCCAGAAGTTCGCGCATCGATACGAGTGCCATGGGGGAATCCTCAAAAATTAAAAACGTGTGTCACTGCCGTCAATTTTAAAGGCGGCGGTTACCAGCCCCTTAACGGACTTCGCAAATGCGCAGCATGTTGGTGCCGCCTGGCGTGCCCATGGGATCGCCACACGTGATGGCATACACATCGCCGGTGTCCACGATCTCACGCAATTTCAAATGCGCTTCGGCTTGGGCCAAGGCGGTATCGCGGTCGGCGCTGGTGTCCATCAACAAGGGGCGCACGTTGCGGAACAATGCCATGCGGCGTTGCGACGCGACCTTGGTGGTCACGGCGTAAATGGGAATGTGGATGCGGTGACGGCTCATCCACAGCGCCGTAGAACCTGACTCCGTCAACGCCACGATGGCTTTGGCGCCCAAGTGATGCGCCGTGAACAACGCGCCCATGGCGATGGTTTGGTCAATCCGGGTGAAGGTTTGACCTTGAAAATCGGCGTCGAGTTCCACATCCTCGGCCGCTTCCGCCGCTGCACAAATTTTGGACATTTCTTGCACCGTTTCGAGCGGGTATTTGCCTGCAGCGGTTTCGGCGCTCAGCATCACGGCGTCGGTGCCGTCGAGCACGGCGTTGGCCACGTCACTCACCTCGGCGCGGGTCGGCACGGGGTTGGTGATCATGCTTTCCATCATTTGAGTGGCGGTGATCACCACTTTGTCATGCTCCCGCGCGAGCTTGATCATGCGCTTTTGCAACGCCGGCACGGCCGCATTGCCCACTTCCACCGCCAAATCGCCACGCGCCACCATGATGCCGTCGCTGGCCCGCAAGATTTCCTCCAACAACGGAATGGCTTCGGCACGTTCAATCTTGGCAATCAACCCAGGCTTGTGTTTGTATTCGGCACCCGCCACGTTGGCGAGTTGGCGCGCCATTTCCATGTCGGTGGCGTTTTTGGGAAAGCTCACCGCCACGTAATCGGCTTGGAAGCTCATCGCGGTTTTGATGTCTTCCATGTCTTTGGCTGTCAACGCAGGCGCGGTCAGGCCGCCCCCTTGTTTGTTGATGCCTTTGTTGTTCGACAACTCACCGCCCACTTTCACGATGGTGTGCACTTGCTCACCGCGCACGGCATCTACTGTCAGCACGATCAAGCCGTCGTTCAGCAATAGCAAGTCACCGGGCTTCACATCGCGCGGCAGTTCTTTGTAGTCCAGGCCGACGCCCTGTAAATCTCCCGGCTCTGTGCGTGATGCGTCGAGCACAAATTTGTGGCCGTTTTCCAGCATCACCTTGCCATCGGCAAATTTGCCCACGCGAATCTTGGGGCCTTGTAAGTCGGCCATGATGGCCACTTCGCGCCCGGCACGGGCAGCAGCTTCACGCACCAGGTGGGCACGGTCAATGTGGTCTTGGGCCTTGCCGTGGCTGAAATTCAAACGCACCACGTTTACCCCGGCACGGATCATCTCTTCCAGCAAGGCTGGATCGCTGGAAGCGGGGCCTAAAGTGGCAACAATTTTGGTGGCATGACGGGCCATGAACGTGTCTCCTGGTGGGTTTGTTTGCGTCGATTCTCACACGTTTGAAATGCTTGATTTCGTTGCGTTTGTGCACCTGCAAACAGTCAAAACGCATG
>JBFYKC010000003.1:0-2816 GCA_041311135.1 Comamonadaceae bacterium
GTGCACGGGCCATGTTTTCGACCATGCCTTTGAGCCAAGCCTCGGTTTTTTCAGGACCCAAGTGTTCGGTCATGGCGCCAAACAAGCTCAGGTTGTAGGGGTGAGAGCCCGAGCGAATGCACAGCTTTCCCTTGTTCTTCGGGTCGGCCAGTTCTTCGTAGGTGTCCACATCGGCTTTGTTGACCTTGAGCTTGTCATAGACCACTACACGGGCACGGGTGGACAGACCAAACCAAGCTGTGCTGCCGTCGTCAGTGGGTTTAGCGCGCAGTTGTGTGGGAATGGCAGTTTCTAAAGTTTTGGATTTGACGGGCATGAACATGCCATCGACTTCGCCTTTCCATAAGCGCGCAGCATCGACCAACAATATCACGTCGGCAGGTGATGCGCTGCCCTCGGCCTTGAGGCGGGCGATGATGCCTGCGTCGTCAGAATCAACGCGGTTGATTCTGATGCCCGTGGCCTTGGTGAAGTCGCTGTAGAGCGTTTCATCGGTAGGGTAGTGGCGGGCAGAGTACAGGTTGATGACTTGCTCTTGCGCCAAGGCAGAGGAGCTGAAAAAGTTGGCTGTGACCACGGTCAAGGCCAATGAAAAAACTGAAAGTGTGCGACGCATGAGGTGACTCCCAATCAACTAGCTTGGGATCAAGTGTACATCAAACGCGAATCATTATCATTTGATTTATTTCAAATGCCCCTACGCCTTCAGCAGATTAGGCAGTCGGGATCAACTGCGACGCAGGGTACGGCTGAGCAAGATGACGGGCAACAAACCCACCAGCACCAGAGCCAGTGAGGGCAGCGCGGCCTCGCCCAAGCGCTCGTCGCGCGCCAGCTGGTAGGCCATGACGGCCAGAGTGTCGGTATTAAAGGGACGCAGTACCAAGGTGGCGGGTAGCTCCTTCATGACGTCCACCAGTACCAGCAATGACGCTGCGGCCAGCGGTCTTTTTAGCAACGGCAAATGGACGCGACGCACCAGCAACAGCCCCGAGGTGCCTAACAGGCGTGCACTGTCGTCTATCGATGCAGGCACGCGGGCGTAGCCGCTTTGCACCGATTGCAAAGCCACAGCCACAAATCGCACGAGGTAAGCCCACAACAAGCCCAGCACAGTGGCAGTGAGCCAAAAGCCCACGCCTGATTGCGGCCACGTGGCTTGCAGCCAGCCCACCGGCAAGAGTAAGCCCACCACAATCACCGCGCCTGGCACGGCATAGCCCAAGCTCACCACGCCCATCACTTGCCGCGTTAGCCAGTTGGGGCTCAATCGGGCTTGTGCGGCCAGCAACAAAGCGGCCCCCACCGCGAGCAGTGCGGTTATACCCCCCAATGACAAGCTGGTGAGAGACCATTGCATGAAGCGAGCCCAAGGCAAGTCAACTGTGCCGTCGCCTTGCAGCAAAGCGCGGAGCATGAACAGCACAGGTAAAACAAAACCATATAACACCGGCAGCATGCACAAGAGCCATACCAAAGCAGCGGATACGCCACGCAACTTCAAGGGTTGTGATTCACTGCTGTGGCGATCGGCACGCGCGGTGGCAAAGTGCAAACGCGATTGCGCGCGTTGCTCTGCGGCCAACAGGACCATCACCACCAACAACAGCAAGGTGGCGAGTTGCGCCGCGGCAATGCGGTTGTCCATCACCAGCCATGCCTTGTAAACGCCGGCGGTAAAGGTTTGAATGCCGAAGTAACTGGACACACCAAAGTCCGCCAGTGTTTCCATCAAGGCCAATGCAGTACCCGCCGTGATTGCAGGGCGCGCCAAAGGCAGCGCCACATGCAAAATGCGGCGCGATAACGGGGCACCTAGCAGACGCGCGGCTTCCATCAAATGGTTGGCGCGCTCCGACAGCGCGGTACGTGCCAGCAAATACACATAGGGGTATAGCGTCAGCGTGAACACGCAGGCTGCACCCCACACATTGCGCACTTCGGGGAACACACGGCCCTCCACGCCCAGTGCCGCGCGGAGGCTGGTTTGCAGTGGCCCGCTGAATTGCAAATAGTCGGTGTAGGCATAGGCCACCACATAGGCCGGCATGGCCAAGGGCAGTAACAGCGCCCATTCCAAAGTGCGACGCATCGGAAAATCAACCAGAGTCACCGCGGCGGCAGACACGGTACCAATGCTGATGACGCCCAGGCTCACCAAGAGCCACACGCCCACCGACGTGCCCATGTAATCGGGTAGCACGGTGCGGGCAATCTCTGCCAAGATATTGGCAGAGGTGCTGTTCCATTGTGTCCATGACGCAAGCACGGTCAACACCGGCAGTGCCAACAGCAGTGCCAAAACCAACAAGACGCCGCGAACCAACCCATGGGAGCTAAAGACCATGCGGTATTGTAGGGATGCCGAGTGTAAGAGGGTCTCTACAATGGTGTCATGTATTTAGATGTCCTCCAGCTTGCTGTCAGCTACCCAGGGCGCACACGTCCGTCAGTGGACCGTGTCAGCCTGAGCTTGCGTGCCGGCGAGATGGGCGTGCTGATTGGCCCTTCGGGCTGCGGCAAAACCACACTGTTGCGTGCGGTGGCCGGACTGGAGCACGCCAGTGCGGGTGAGATTCGCTTGGCGCAATCGGTGGTCAGCAGCGCTTCGGTGCATGTGGCGCCAGAGGCGCGTCGCATCGGCATGGTCTTTCAAGACTATGCACTCTTTCCGCACTTGAGCGTGCAAGACAACATCAGTTTTGGCTTGCACAAGCAACCACGCGCCGCTCGTGAAGCGCGTGTGCGCGAAGTGCTGGCCTTGGTCGGTTTGGCCAGCAGCGCACAGCGTTACCCGCATGAACTGTCAGGCGGTC
>JBFYKC010000117.1:0-10786 GCA_041311135.1 Comamonadaceae bacterium
TCCACAAAATGCGCAGCAGCTTGCGCGGGCAAACCATCCAAGGTTTGCAGTAAACCCGCCACGGACTGCGCTGGTGTGAGGCTGTCTTGTGGCGCCACAAACGGTGCTGACAAAGGCGACGCCACTGTGCCGGGCTGCATAGCCACCATCACCAGTTGGGGGCGTTTGCGAGAAGCCTCAATCGCGGCCGTTTGCAACACCATGTTCAACGCCGCTTTGGCCGCACGGTAGCCATACCAACCGCCTTTGCGGTTGTCGCTGATGCTGCCCACACGCGCCGACAACTTGGCGTAAATGCAGCGCTGCTCGGTATCCAGCAAAGGCACGAAATGTTTCAGCAACAAAGCGGGGCCAATGGTGTTGATCTCAAACGCACGCGCCAACTGCTTGGCATTGAGTGCCCCCATGTGTTTTTCAGGCCCTTGTCCATCGAGGGTGAGCGCCCCCGTGGCGTCGATGATCAGTTGAAACGGCCCCTGCAACGCAGCTGCGGCTGCGGCCATGCTGGCTTCGTCTTCTAAGCGAAATGCGGGTTGTGAACCACGCGACAAGCCCACCACATCAGCACATGCCACATCGGCTTGCAAAGCCCGGACAAAAGCCGAACCCAGTGCACCGCTGGCACCCAACACCAACGCGCGATACGACGACCCGAGGTTTTTCAAAACTTCAAGGTTTTCACGCCGGTCGAGGTGCCCAGCAAACACACCTGTGCTTTTTGGTGTGCAAACACCCCCACCGTCACCACGCCCGGCCATTGGCTGACGTCGGTTTCAAATTGCAGCGGGTTGGCAATCGTGAGACCGGTCACGTCCACGATGTGTTGGCCGTTGTCGGTGACCAAAGGTTGACCGTCTTTCAAACGCACCTGGGCACGGCCACCCATCGCTGCGAACTGTCGAATCACACGGGCTGTGGCCATGGGGATGACTTCCACAGGCAGGGGAAACGCGCCCAGTGCATCCACCAATTTGCTCTCATCGGCAATGCAGACAAACATCTTGGATTGCGCCGCCACAATTTTTTCGCGGGTCAACGCAGCACCCCCGCCTTTGACCATGTGGCCTTGGTGATCGATCTCATCTGCACCATCGATGTATACCGACAAACTCTCCACGTCTGCGGCCTCAAACACCTGGATGCCCAAGGCTTGCAAACGCTCGGTCGAAGCCACCGAGCTAGACACGGCCCCTTTGATTTGGTCTTTGATGGTGGCCAGCGCATCGATGAATTTGTTCACGGTCGAGCCTGTGCCCACGCCCACCACTTCACCCGGAACCACGTATTGCAAAGCGGCTTGACCGACCAAGGTCTTCAATTCATCTTGTGTCAGCGGGGCGGTTGGGGTGGGCATGTTCATGGGCGAAAATCCAAGCTTGTATTGATCAAAGCTTGAGATTATCCATGTCGTTGTTGCCCTATTCGCTTGCCCGCCCTTTTCTGTTTGCCATGGATGCCGAAACCGCCCATGAACACACGCTGGCCTTGTTAGCCCGCACGCAAAACACCCCGCTCTCGTGGGCGTACTGCCAAACACGGGTGCACGACCCCGTCACTTTGGCCGGCTTGAACTTTCCCAACCGCGTGGGCTTGGCCGCGGGCTTGGACAAGAACGCACACTGCATTGATGGCTTAGCGGCCATGGGATTTGGCTTTGTGGAAGTCGGCACGGTCACGCCCAAAGGCCAACCGGGCAACCCCAAACCCCGCATGTTTCGATTGCCAGAAGCCAACGCACTGATCAACCGACTGGGTTTTAACAACGAAGGTTTGGATGCGTTCTTGGCCAATGTGAAACAGGCACAGTTCCGCAACCAAACAGGCACCCCCATGTTGTTGGGCTTGAACATCGGCAAGAACGCCGCTACGCCGATTGAGAATGCGGCAGACGACTACCTGATTTGCCTCGACGGCGTCTACCCACACGCCGACTACGTAACGGTCAACATCTCTAGCCCCAACACCAAGAACTTGCGTGAATTGCAAAGCGACGAAGCACTGGATGCGTTGATTGGCACACTCGCCAAACGCCGTGCTGAATTGGCCGACCAACATAACAAGCAAGTGCCGGTCTTCATCAAAATCGCGCCCGATTTGGATAGCGACCAAGTGGCGGTGATTGCAGCCACCTTGAAACGCCACTGCGTGCAAGAAGGCACACCCGCCTCCAAGAGCCTGTGGGGCGTGATTGCCACCAACACCACCATTGCGCGCGATGCGGTGCAAGGCTTGGCACACGCCGACGAAACTGGCGGCCTCTCAGGCGCGCCCGTGTTTGAGAAAAGCAATGCCGTGATTCGCCAATTGCGCGCGGCCATGGGAGCGAACTTCCCCATCATTGGCGTGGGTGGTATTTTGAGTGGCGCCGATGCAGTCGCCAAAATTCAAGCCGGGGCCGATGTGGTGCAAATTTACACCGGCTTGATTTACAAAGGCCCTGCGCTCGTCAAAGAAGCCGCACAAGCGATTCGCGACCAAGCCTGATCAGGCAAAGACGGTGCGATAGCCTTCGAAGCGCTTGGACCAGTAGGCCGTGGCCAAGCGCTCAGACTTCACACCTGTTTTTTCATTGGCAGCGTGAATGAACTTGCCCGAACCAATGTAAATCCCCACATGCGAGAACGCACTGCCCAAGGTGTTGAAAAACACCAAGTCCCCCGGATGCGCCCGCTCAGGCTCGATGGGCCGGGTGGCATTGGCCATTTGTGCGGCACTGCCTTGCAGCGCAATGCCTGCAGACTCTTTGTAAACAAAGCTCACCAGGCCAGAACAATCAAACCCCGTGTGTAACTTCTTGCCACCATAGGTATAGCCGCGATCCAACATGGCCATGGCTTGCAACACCACGTCTTGGCGCTTGGCTGGGTTGTTGGGGTAACTGACAGAGGTTTCGGTCGAGGCCAACTTTCGCGACGATGTGGCACACGCAAACAACAGCGGCGTGACACACACAGCAAGAAACGAACGTTTGTTCATAGCCGTATCTTAGGGGAGCGCACGCGCCACCGCATCCCCAATCGCAAGGGAGCTGGTCAACCCAGGCGACTCGATGCCAAACAAATTGACCAAGCCCTTCACACCATGCACGTCGGGACCTTGAATGCAAAAGTCAGCAGCCGCATCTGTGGGCCCTGAAATTTTGGGGCGAATGCCAGCGTAGCCGGCCTGCAACGCTCCCGCCTTCAACGCGGGCCAGTACTTGCGCACCTCGTTGTAAAACGCTTGCTCGTGTTCGCCAGAAACCAGCAAGTCATCGGGGCTGTCGACCCATTGCACATCGGGGCCAAACTTGGCTTGTCCCCCTAAGTCCAAGGTCAAATGCACCCCCAAGCCTGCAGCTTCGGGAACGGGATAAATCAAATGTGAGAACGGCGATTTGCCCGACAAGGTGAAGTAATTGCCCTTGGCAAAATACGCCTGCGGAATATGTTGTGCGGCCAAACCCGAAAAATTCTTTGCCAGCCACGGCGCCGTCAAACCCGCAGCGTTCACCACCGTGGTGGCCAACAACTCAGAGCCATCGCGCATGCGCATCGCGATGCCGTCGTCGTGACATTCTGCGCTGACGACTTCGCTGTTCAAGGCCACGATGCCGCCTTCGTTTTCAAAATCTCCCTGCAAACTGAGCATCAACCCGTGGCTGTCCACAATGCCCGTGCTGGGTGAATGCAGCGCCGCCACGCACGACAACGCAGGCTCCATCGCGTGGGCTTGTTCAGCCGTCAACATCACCAAATCGGTGATCCCATTGGCACGCGCTTTTTGCAAGAGCGCCTCTAAGGCAGGTAACTGATCGGCATGGGTGGCCACGATCAATTTGCCACAGCGTTGGTGCGACACCCCTCGCGCTGCGGCGTAGGCGTAGAGCATGTCGCGCCCTTGCACACACAAAGCAGCTTTGAGCGAGCCTTGTGGGTAATAAATGCCGGCATGAATCACTTCGCTGTTGCGAGAACTGGTGCCTGTGCCAATGGCATCGGCACGCTCCAACACCAACCATTCACGCGCTGTCGCTGGGGCGGCTTGAATCAGGGCTCGCGCTACAGCCAACCCCACGACACCAGCACCAATCACCACGCCATCCACTTTGTCCACGGTTATCTCCTCAGCTCTTCCCTCTATTAGAACCCGAAGCGCCCATGAAAAAGGCTCCCGAAGGAGCCTTTGGAAGGTTTAGAGAAACCTAGAAATTAACGCTTCTTAGCAGTCGCTTTGCCAGCGTTCAAAGCAGTGGCAGCCAAGTTTTTGTAGTTGGCTTCGGCCACGTCAGTGGCTTGCTTGACAGCTTTTTGCACAGATTCCAAGGCGTTGTTACCTGCAGACACGGCTGTTTTGAAAGCGGCCACAGCGGCTTCAGAACCAGCAGGTGCGTTTTTAGCAGCGTTGTCCACCATGTCGTGGAAAGCTTTTTGAGCTTCAGCCACTTTGGACTCCAAGTGCCCTTGGAAGTGTGAGCCTGTACCTGTTGCGATTTCATACAGGTGACGGTTGTAAGCCACAGCTTTTTCAGCCAAAGGTTGGAACAAGCTGGCTTGCAAAGCCAACAGTTCTTGTGCGTCTTTCACGCTCAAAGCGGCGTTGGTTTGTTTTTGTGAATCAGCCAAAGTTGTTTTAGCAGCAGCCAAGTTCAACTCGATGAGTTGTTCCACGCCAGAGAAAGCTTTGTTGGTCAATCCAACCAAAGTTTCCAAATTAGCCTTGTTCGCAGCGATCACTTGTTCAGGGGTCAAAGTCATGTCTATCTCCAAAATTAAAAAGTAGGTGAACTGCTCCGAACTTGCCCTAACGGCTGAGTTATGTTGCAGCGCAGCATGAGACGTATTTTACGGACAAGTCCACCGGAATCAAGGCGTAGGAACTGATTTGGTGCATTTTTAGAGCCGGCAGACTAAATCGACCTATCCCTGCGCTACTCCCCTGGATCGTAGCCATGGGCCCAGTGCGTGTGCCACTCCCCTTTGTAGCGCTGTGCCAACTCACTGGATTTCAAAATCAAAAAATTCTCAGCATTGCGGGTGGCCGCGGAATTGGTGAAATTGAAACTGCCCGTGATCACGACCGACTCGTCAATGACCATCACTTTGTTGTGTGCAATTGCGTGCCTGCCGTCTAAACGCTGCGCCACTTGGGCGTGGTTCAAAACGTCCATCACATAACGGTTGGATGCTCGACTCTTTTCATCCAGCAACACCTGCACCAGCACGCCCCGCTGATGCGCGCGAACCAGCGCTTGTGCAATGGCGTTGTGCGTGAACCCATAGGCTTGCACCAGCACCTCACGCTCACTGGACTCCACGGCACGCACGATGGCGGCAACCGCCCCCGCCGGCGGCGTGAAGTAAACCCCTAATACCTCGACTTGAATACCTGGTGGGGCGGGTATCGCCTGATGGGGCTCTGTGCTGGCACCAACTGGTGATGCGATCAGCATCGACAAAGCACAAAAAATGAGCCCGTAGCCATATTGGCACACACTTTTTTTCATAGCCACGATGCTAAACCGCAAAGCTATATTTTTTGTAGTTTGACCTTCGCGTGACAGCCTCACACTCAGCATGGTTGTAAAGTTCACAGGCTTTGAAAACTCCCCTCTCCGCCCCCCATCCCCACGAATTGACACCGACCACGCGCCGAGCGATTTTTCTTTTGTCGTTCGCCACGTTCTCCAGCATGGCGCTGCAGCGCATTTGCGACCCCATGCTGCCCGAACTGTCGCGCGTGTTTGATGCACCCATCAGCGCCGTGTCCCAAGTGATCTCTTGGTTCGCCATCACCTATGGGTTGATGCAGCTGTTTTATGGCCCTGTCGGCGATCGCTTTGGCAAATACCGTGTGGTGATGTTGGCCACCCTGGGTTGCAGCATGGGGTGCGTGCTGTCGGCCCTCAGTACACATCTTGATTTTTTGGTGTCAGCACGCGTTGCCACCGCTTTGGCAGCAGCGGCCATCATCCCGTTGTCACTGGCGTGGGTCGGCGACGTGGTCCCTTACCAGCATCGCCAAGAAACCTTGGCACGGGTCGGCTTGGGCACCATGTTGGGCATCACCGCGGGACAGCTGTTTGGCGGGTTGCTGACCGACACCTTAGGATGGCGTTGGGCTTTTGTGTTGATGGCCTGCGCATTTGCCGCAGTGAGTTTTTTGCTCTGGCAACAACTCAAAAACTTATCCTCCGCCCCACACGCCAATCACGCACCTGCGGGATTTTTCAAGCAATTGAAGCAAGTGGCGCACGACCGCTGGGCACGCACACTGTTGAGCATCGCCTTCATGGAAGGAGCCATGATTTTTGGTTTGCTGGCAGTGACCGCCTCGCACCTGCATCACGTGCATCGCATCTCACTCACCTTGGCCGGTGGCACCACCGCCTTGTTTGGCTTGGGTGGCATGGCTTACATGGCAGCGGCCAAGTTTGTGATTCGCCGCTTTGGTGAAGTCGGGTTGGCAAGGCATGGTGGCTTGTACTTTGGTTTGGCGTTCTTGGTTGTCGCGTTTTGCCCTTGGTGGCAACTCGCGCTGCCCGCTTGCTTCATCGCCGGTTTTGGCTTTGCCATGTTCCACAACACCATGCAAGCCAAGGCCACCCAAATGGTGCCCACTGCACGCGGCACGGGAGTCACTCTGTTTGCAGGCTTCCTATTTTTAGGCCAGTCCCTTGGCGTGCTGGCACTTGCTGCACTCATCAGCCAATTTGACTCTCGGTACGTGGTGGGCTGTATGGGTTTCAGCGTGGTGGCGCTGGGCTTCTTTTTTGCACATGCCATCACCCAACGAAACGCCACACAAGCCGACCACGCTTAACATTGCCCTATGACACAAGACATTGAACAACTCGCCCAGCAACTCGAACGACACCCTGACTACCGCGTGCTACGCCGCTTGGTCCCAGGACGGGTGTTCAACACCCCAGCCCCTGGTCAGAAGCTGAGCAAAGGCATCGTGCTCGACACCGAGACAACAGGCTTGGACGTCGCCAACGACCGCGTGATCGAACTGGGCATGTTGGCATTTGAATTCGACCCAGTCACAGGCATGGTCTACCGCGTGACCGATGTGCTGGACGAACTGGAAGACCCCGGTTTCCCCATTCCCCCCGCCACGATTGCGGTGCATCACATCACCGATGAGATGGTCAAAGGCCAACGCATTGACGACGCACGCGTAGCAGCATTTTTAAAAGATGCCGCGGTGGTGATTGCGCACAATGCGGCCTTCGATCGTCCTTTCGTCGAAGCCCGTTGGCCTTTGTTTGAGCAACTCGACTGGGCCTGCAGCATCAAAGACATTGACTGGAAAGAGGAAGGGTTTGGTTCTGCCAAGTTGGAATACTTGCTCAGCACCCAAGGCTACTTCTATGAAGCGCACCGAGCCGAGGCTGATTGCTGGGCTTTGTTGCAATTGCTCAACCAAGTGCTGCCGCAAAGCCAACAAACAGCACTGCTGACCGTGTTGTTGACGTTGAACCAACCCCAGCAGAAGGTGTACGCGATCAACTCCCCGTTTGAAACCAAAGACAAACTCAAGGCGCGTAACTACCGCTGGTCGGCAGATCTACGTTGCTGGAGCCGCGTGGTGGCAGGCGATGCCGAGAGGCAACAGGAACTCGACTGGCTCAAACACCACGTGTACGCTGGGCGTAGTGCCCGAGTGGAAATAGAAACCACAGGTGGGAAAGCGCGTTACTCCAACCGCCAGGGCCACAAAGAAGTCGTCACACTTTGAACCGTGTGATACCCAACAAAAAGCCGGGCAAGCCCGGCTTTTTTTATCAGTAATTCACTGGCTGCCAAGGCACTTGGCATGTGGACACATTGGGGTAGTACTGCTGTGCTGTGGGGCAAAAATAAGCCATGCGACTCGGTGGCGCGTAGGAAGGCTGAACCACCACAGCCGGTGGCATCGCGTAGCTGGGTGTGCTGGCTGCGTAAATAGCGCTCCCAACAATTGCGGCGCCCAAGACCGGCGCGACCCAGTTGTTGTTCCAACCGCCTCGATAGCCGTAACCGCCATGGCCACCGTGATGGCCACCCCACCCTGCCCCATAACCTACGCCATGTGCTTGCGCAGGGACTGCCAACACAGCAGACAACAAACAAGCCAGAAGAATGGAAAAGCGTTTCATGGTGAACTCACTAGGTAACAAGGTAGCTCTATAACGCACCAGCCCATACGCTGGATGACACACTTTTTAACGTGTATTCACCACCAACCAAGGAGTTGGACAAGTTTGCACCACGGGAAAGTATTGACCCGAATCGCGGCAGTAATACGCCTCGGCAGACGCCTGTACCTGTTGCCCGTTGACCCAGGTGGTGGTCTGTGGGTTACTCACGATCACCGCTGGAGGGTTGGTGATGATGACGGTAGACGGTTGCACAGGACGCGACAGATAGATGGACGTGCCGATCATTGCGGTGCCAACCAGCGCAGGCCCCCAGAAGTAGTCACCACGGTAGTACCCGCCGCGATAGCCGCCGTGCGGGCCATGCGCCAACGCCGCGCTGGCACTGACGGCCAGCAACAGACCTAACACCGAGACGCGAAATTTAGAAGTCATTGACGGCTCTCTTTCTGCATGCAGCCATTGTGTTCTAACCATGTAAAGAATTCATGAAGTCTTCCACGGCCAATGCCACTTGGGCCAAATGCGCGTCTTGTCCGGCCACAGAGGACAGCATCAAGCCCACAGGCAGCGCACCGGGGTCTTGACAGGGCAAACTCCACGAACAGCCATCCATGTAGTTGATGGCGGAAGGGTTACGCAGCAACAAACGGTTCACCTTGAAAAAGGCCTCATCGTCGTGACGCAAAGGCTCTATCAAAGGTGCCACCATGGGGACAGTGGGACATAACAGGGCATCAAAACCGTGCAGCGTGTCGTGTGCGGCAGCGATCCAAGCGTTGCGGCGGTTGTGCAATTCCAAATAGTCTTGTGCACTGACATCTTTGCCCAGCATCATGCGCGCTACCACACGAGGGTCAATGCGGCCAGCCCCACGTGCAAGACGTGCATGGTGAGCGGCATAGCCTTCGACAGGGGAAAAGCCGCCGGGCAGGCTAAGTGCAGCGATATCTCCCAAGGCCCTGAAAGGGATTTCTACCACCTGGGCCCCAGCTTCTGTCAAGCGATGCAACGTACGCTCAAAAGCGTGGGCGACGACGGCGTCGACATCGTCCATCATCAAGGTTTGCGGCACAGCAAAACGCAAGCCTTTGATTGGAAGCGCCTCCGTCGGGTGCACTTGCTGCGACAGCACAGCATCCACCGTCAAACATGCACGAACCGAACGGGTGATGCTCCCCACCGTGTCCAAGGTACGCGACAACTCCATGACGCCTGTGCGTGGGATACGCGCCTGCGTGCTCTTGTAACCGACCAACCCACACAGTGCCGCCGGAATACGGATGGACCCACCTGTATCCGTACCAATCCCCACCTGAGCCAGCCCCAAAGCCACCGACACCGCAGCCCCAGAAGACGACCCACCAGGCACCCGCGCATTTGCTGGATCGGCCGGATTCACCGGCGTACCGTGGTGGGGATTGATGCCCACACCCGAGAACGCAAACTCGCTCATATTGGTTTTGCCCAGCACCACAGCACCGGCCTTACGCAAGCGTTGGACCACCGGGGCATCGTGCTGTGCAGGCGCTTCATCCGCACACACCACCCCACCGGCCAGGGTGATTTCCCCCGCCACATCCACGTTGTCTTTGAGCGTGATGCACACGCCATGCAAGCGCCCCAATTCACGCCCGGCTTCATGCGCTGCATCACACTGCTCGGCCGAACCAAGTGCGGCATCGGCATACAGCTGGGTGAACACATGCTGAGCCGCCGGTGTGGTCACGCCCTGGAGTGCATGCGCCACGCGTTGTTTTGCGGAAGTATGGGTGTCAAAACTCGTTGGGGTCATGCGGTTAATTTTGCCGCAACATCCTGCTCTGCGCAGCCATGCTAGCCTTGCGCTTCATGGAACCACACAGCATCACCGTAACACCCGAACTCACGCTGTATTACGACGGCTCCTGCCCACTGTGTTTGGCTGAGGTGGCGTTTTTGCAGAGCCGCAATGCGCAAGGACTGCTGGCGTTTGTAGACGTCACGCACCGCGAATTTGAGACGGAAATGCATCAAATAACGTGTGAAGCAGCGATGGCTCAAATTCATGGCCGCACAGCCGATGGGCAAGTACTGGTGGGCGTGCCTGTCTTTGCCAAAGCCTACCAACTCGCCAAACTACCTGTGCTGGCTTGGATTTTGTCGCGCCGCTGGCTCATGCCCATCCTTCAGCCCGCCTACGTGTGGTTTGCCAGACACCGCCAAACGATCTCTCGGCACATTGGGCCGGGGGTTTTTAAGCTTTCTAAGCGTTTTTTCCGCTGATTTTTGGCATTTTTCAGCCGCAACCGTCGCAGACTGTTCATAAATTTGCGAAAATAGCCGTTTTTCCCCAGAGAACTAAAACAATGTCACGCCCAGAAAAAACAGAAATCTCCACCGATGGTCTGCGCTACAAATCGAAAAAGGGCGGTTCTCCTTTTGAAGGTCTAGGCCGCACGGGTGACACCATGAGCTGCATCAAATGCGGTGTTCATAAACCCCGCAACAACGGTTCATTCAAACGCATCTTGGGTTCGTCCATGTTCGTGTGCTTTGACTGCAGCCCCCCTAAGAAAGACGCCGATGCAGCAGCACCTGCAGCGGCCAAAGAGAAAGCCAAAGCGTAAATCTTGGCATTCACAAAAAAGCGGCTCATCGAGCCGCTTTTTTTTTTCCAAACTG
>JBFYKC010000142.1:0-3112 GCA_041311135.1 Comamonadaceae bacterium
GTGCGCAAGGTTTCTTGGCATTGGGTCACGCCACAGGACACAGCGATCACCTCGGTGACCACGCCCTTCTCTTTGAGGCGCACGGCTTCTTCCACCGCTATCTCATCAAACGGGTTCATGCTCATCTTGACGTTGGCGATGTCCACGCCTGAGTGGTCCGACTTGACGCGCACCTTGACGTTGTAGTCCACCACCCGCTTGACCGCGACCAAAACTTTCATGGCAAAAGCTCCCAATTTTGTTAAAAACAGATTGACGTTTACGTAAACGTCACATTGTAGTGTTGAACGCCCAAATTCCCAAGAATCCAGCCCAACTCTAGGGATTGTCCCTAGAAACTCAGTGACGCAAAACCACTTCCTGGGGCGACCGCATCATCATCACCCCCGACGCCCGCAGGGCGCTCAGGGCGGCAATGTTGACACGCGAACGGGTCAGTGACTGACCGTGCACCGGATCATCCATCCAGAAATTCAGGGTAAAGCGTAAACCTTGGGGCGCCACTTCGGCCAGCAACGCCATCGGCGCGGGATCGGCCAGCACCTGCTCGGTCCCCAACGCGGCTTGCACCAACAAAGACTGCACCTGCGCCACCTCGCTGTCGAGTTCGACCCAGAAGGTGCAGCTTTGCAGCAGATGACGGCTTTCGAGCGACAGGTTTTCTACCCGCTGGGTCAACAGCAATTCATTGGGCACCACCGACTCGCTGCCATTGCTGGCACGCACCAAGGTGTAGCGGGTTTTGATGTCGGTCACGCGCCCCTCAAAACCATCCACACGCACAAAATCGCCAATGCGCAAGGAGCGCTCTAGCAAGATCACAAACCCGCTGACATAGTTGGCCGCCAGTTTTTGCAAGCCAAAGCCAATCCCCACCCCCAAGGCACCGCCCAACACCGACAGCGCCGTCAAGTCAAAGCCCAACGAAGACAAGGCAAACAAGGTGCCCATCACCAGCAGCAACACACGCAAGGCGTTGGCTGCCACTTTGCGCATCGACAAATCGTCGAAGGCGCGGCTCAGCACGCGCTGCTCAAGCGTGGCCGACAACCACAAGGTCAACACCAACACAAAGCTCGCGGTCAGCACCACCTCAATCACATGGGACACGCTGATCTGCGTTTTGCCCAAGGCGAAATGCAGGCTATCGAGCTCGTCCATCAGCGGACCGAGCCAACCCGTGACCCACAACACCACCAAGCCCCAAGCCAACCAAGACACCACTTGTTCAATCAGACGTGCGCCCTTGGACCGTGGGAAAGCCGCCGCCAACACGCGTGCAATCAAACGAATCACCACCAACGACACCAGCACTGGCAGCGCCACCTTGAGCACCGGCACGTGCTGGAACTTGACCAACACCGTCTTCAACGCATACGTCGTCACCAAAGCCAAGGCGGGGAACAAGACGCCATCGAACACACGGTGGCCAAACAAAATCGAGGTGCGCCCCGCCGTGTGTCGCCCCAAGGCCCAAGTGATGGCCCACGACAGCAGCAAACAGGCTGCCACGCCCAGCAGCTCCAGCGCAATCGCGGGGCTTTGCAGGTCGAGCAGCAGTTCTTGTAATTCAGTCATGGTCACAGGTCAGCCAACACGCGCAGGTGCGCTTCCACGCTGCGGCTCAGGGCGCTCAGGTCGTAGCCCCCTTCCAAGCAAGACACGATGCGGCCCTTGGCATGGCGCGCGGCAATGTCGCGCAAGCGGTAGGTGATCCATGCGTAGTCTTGCTCGGTCAACCCCATCTGCCCCATGTCGTCTTCGCGGTGCGCATCAAACCCCGCACTGATAAAAATCATCTCGGGCTTGAACGCTTCGAGACGAGGCACCCAATGGGTTTCAACCAGCTCGCGCACTTCCATGCCCTTGGTGTACGCCGGTACCGGAATGTTGACCATGTTGGCGGCGGGATGCTCGGTGCCCGAGTAGGGATAAAACGGGTGCTGAAAAAAGCTGACCATCAACACCCGGTCATCGCCACTCAAAATGTTTTCGGTGCCATTGCCGTGGTGCACATCAAAGTCCACCACCGCCACACGCTTCAAGCCATGGCGCTCCACGGCGTACTTGACGGCAATGGCAATGTTGTTGAAGAAACAAAAACCGCCCGCCTTGTTGCGTTCGGCATGGTGCCCCGGGGGACGGATGGCGCAAAACGCGTTTTGCAATTCACCTGCAATCACCGCATCGGTGGCGGCGATGGCCGCGCCAGCCGAAGACAACGCCGCTTTCCAAGTCGAGGCATTGATGGCAGTGTCGGCATCCATGTGCGCGTAGGACGGGCCGCCTGCGGCCATGTCTTCCACCAACTGGTCTGACAAACCGCGCAAAGACGCGATGTACATGCGGTCGTGCGCCAACTCAATATCGGCCAAGGGGGCTTCGGGCGCCTCCATCTGCGTCAGCCCCAAATCCACACCGCTGATCAGCAAGCGATCTTGAATCGCGTCCAAACGTTCGGGGCACTCAGGATGACCTGCCCCCATCTCGTGCTTCCAACACATGGGGTGCGTGTAATAACCAGTTTTGCTCATCGTTGCGTCTCTGTCTTTATTCAACTCAGCTTAACATGTTGACCTTGCTTTGACAGCCGAAAACCCTGCGTGAAAACACATACCAAACCGATTTATCCAGCTTTCAGAACAGGTCTTGCCTTGCGTCAAATCGCGCTGACCTTGGTGATGTCCCCCCTCCTGCTGGGCGCGGTACAGGCCAAACCCCACCACCGCCCGCACAAGCAAGCCCCCACCAAACAAGTCAAAGGCGCGGCCTACGGCAAAACACCCCAAGTGATGGCACTGGCCGACGAACTGGCCCAACAACACGCCCTGCCCAAAACCTGGGTGCGCGAGCAACTCAGCCAAGCCCATTATTTGAAAGGGGTGCCCAAGCTGGTGCTGCCCCCCACCGTACCCGCCACCAAAAATTGGCGCGCCTACCGCGAACGCTTCATCGAACCGCGCCGCATTGACGCAGGCACGCAGTTTTGGAACACCTACCAAAGCGCCCTCACCCGCGCCGAGCAAACCTATGGCGTGCCCGCCGAAATGATCGTGGGCATCATTGGGGTAGAAACTTTTTACGGCCAGCACATGGGCAACTACCGCGTGCT
>JBFYKC010000143.1:0-7125 GCA_041311135.1 Comamonadaceae bacterium
ACACCTCACGCGCAGGTGCCACCAACGACAA
This sequence comes from Comamonadaceae bacterium, assembly GCA_041311135.1. GTDB lineage: Bacteria > Pseudomonadota > Gammaproteobacteria > Burkholderiales > Burkholderiaceae_C > Limnohabitans. The sequence continues at coordinate 32 of JBFYKC010000143.1, forward strand.
CGGTGCGGTCTGCATGGCGTACAGCACCAACACGTAGGAGATGGGGGTCACAGTGCCCACAATCAACGCGTACTTCCATTGCTTGCCCCACAACACCCAAGCGGTGGGACGGTCACGCCACACCACCGGCAGCAACAACGCCCAACGCACCAAGCTCTCAAAGTAGTGCGCCAAGAAAGGGGACATCAACAAAACTTTGACGGCGTAGCCATCGACCACGGTGTAGCAGGCAATGAGCAAGCCTGTGAGCAAGCCATAACGAACACCGGCGTGACGCAAGTGCTGTGCGGTCTGTTCCTCCTCGGTGAGGGGGCGATCTGCGCGATGCATGCCAACCATCAGCTTGGGTCCACCTGCAATCAAAAACACACCGCCCACCACGCCTGCCACTCCAAGCGCCCCCCAGAGTGACATTGACTCCCCCAGCCAAACCAACGCCACGAGTGAGGACAGCAAAGGCCCCGTGCCACGCGCCAAGGGGTACACCACCGTCAAGTCGGCGTGACGGTAACCGCGCAACAAGATCACGAAATACAGCACGTGCAGCACGCCACTGAGCCACACAAAAGACCATTCCCACGCGCCCCACTGCGGCAGCACGTCCCAGCCGAGCCACACGGCCACGGGGGCCCACACCACCAGCCCCACGCCCGCCGTGAAGCAAGCAAAACGTGCATCACCGCCGGCCTTTTTGGCAACGATGTTCCACAGGGCATGAATCAGCCCAGCAAGGATCACCAGTGAGAAAGCGGTGGCGCTCAAACCTGAGCCCTGCGGTGGGTCAGGCGCGGCCGATGATGGACGCGGTGGCCATCAGCTCTTCGAGCAAAGCAAAAGACACGCGGCCCGACACGCTGTAGGGGTCGAGCTCGGGGGTTTCGGAATACTTCAACACGATGGAGGGGTTGAGTTTGTCCAAACGCACTTGACCCATGGTCCATCCGCCAAAGCGACGTTCCGAAATTTCTTCATAGGCCAACACCACCACGTCTTTGTGGCGCGGGTCTTTGACGATCTGGGTGTACAGCGCGTTCACTTGGTTGCGACCGCCTTCCAGGGCTTGCAGGTAAATACCGCCGCCGTAGCACAGCACACCGGTGATGCCATTGGCCAAGTTGTGCTCGCGCGCACTGGCCAAGATGGACTCGGTTTGCTCGGGGGTTTCGGGATGGACAGAGCGACTCACGTACAACAAACGAACCAGCATGGCATCAACCTTTAGGGATCAAAGATAAAAATTCACGACGCAAGTTGGGGTCTTTCAAGAACGCACCGCGCATGACCGAGTTGATCATCTTGCTGTCCATGTCTTTCACACCGCGCCAGGACATGCAGAAGTGGCTGGCTTCCATCACGATGGCCAAGCCATCGGGTTGTGTTTTTTCTTGAATCAAGTCGGCCAGTTGCACCACGGCCTCTTCTTGAATTTGGGGACGCCCCATGACCCATTCGGCCAAGCGTGCGTATTTGGACAAGCCAATCACGTTGGTGCGCTCGTTGGGCAACACACCAATCCAGATCTTGCCAATCACAGGACAGAAGTGGTGGCTACAGGCACTGCGCACGGTGATGGGGCCGACGATCATCAACTCATTGAGGTGCTCGGCGTTGGGAAACTCGGTGATGGCAGGGGCTTGCACATAGCGGCCTTTGAAGACCTCTTGCAAATACATTTTGGCCACGCGGCGAGCGGTGTCGCCGGTGTTGTGGTCGTTCTCGGTGTCGATCACCAAGCTGTCGAGCACGCCTTGCATCTTGCCTTCCACTTCGTCCAGCAACGCTTCTAATTCACCCGGTTGAATGAACTCGGCGATGTTGTCGTTCGAGTGAAAACGCTTGCGTGCCGCAGCGATGCGCTCGCGGATCTTGACAGAAACCGGCGTGCCTTCGAAGTTGTCTTTTGCAGTCATGCACAAGATGGTATCAGTGAACCAAAAGCCCCACGGCAGGTCCTTGTTCAGTAGCGTTTGCCTGTCAAAAACACCCCAAACCGCAGCACCGCCGAAGCCCCCCAATCAATCACCCGTTGCCACGCGGGACGATGTGCGAAATGCTCGGGGTCGACACGTGTGGCGCCAGTGGCGATGGCCTGCATCAGGTCGTTGTGCAAGGACTGTGCAAACGCTGCATCACGGACCACCACATTGGCCTCACGCGCCAGCAGCAAGCTGAACGGGTCGAGGTTGGACGAGCCCACCGTGGCCCAGCGTCCGTCCACCACCGCCACCTTGGCGTGCAACACGCTGGCGTGGTATTCGTAAATTTCTACCCCTGCGGCCAACAATTGGCCATACAACTGGCGCGAAGCGCGGTAAGGCACAAAGTATTCATATTGGCCCTGCAGCAACAAGCGCACGCGCACACCACGGCGTGCAGCCATGACCAACGCCCGACGCAAGCGCAGACCAGGAAAGAAATACGCACTCGCCAATGTGACCTCGTGATGCGCCCCCGCCAAGGCTTTGCGGTACGCACGCTCAATCTGGGTGCGATGCCGCACGTTGTCGCGCAACACCAAGGTCAAGGGTCCGCGTGGGGACAATTTCAAATCTTGGTCCACACTGCGCAGCGCATCCAACGCCCCTGCAATGTCTTGGCTGCGCAACTCACGCACGGCTTCGATGCGCGACCACAGTTGCCTCATGGCGTCGTGCATTTGCATCACCAGAGGCCCTGTCACACGCACGGCATAGTCCAAGCGCGGTTGCGACAAACCACCTGGCACATTCGGGTCAATCAAGTCATCCAAGATGTTGATGCCACCGCAAAACGCCACTTGGCGATCGACCACACACAGCTTGCGGTGTAGGCGCCGCCAACGGCTTGGCAGCCAAAAACCAAGCCCGCCCAAAGGCGAATAGACACGCCACTGCACGCCCGCTTGCACCATGCGCTCAGCCCATGCAGGCGGCAAAGCACCTGTGCCAACCCCGTCCACCACCAACTGTACGCGCACGCCGCGTTGGGCAGTGGCCATCAAGGCGCGGGCCACATCGCCGCCAGCGCCATCGAAATCAAAGATGTAGGTCTCCAACAGCACCTCGTGCTGCGCTTGCTGCATCGCCTCGATCAACGAGGCAAACAACGCCCCCCCGCTGCGCAGCAGTTGCACGCCGGGCGCGGTGGGCTGGGGTGTCATGGTGCGTCCCATGCAAACTCGACCAACAAGGGCAAGTGGTCCGACATGCGCCCCCAAATCGGCCCACGCGGCACATGCGTGGCCACACGGTGCATGCCGCGCGCGTACACATGGTCGAGCTGCACCAGCGGCAAACGCGACGGATAGGTGGGGTGCGGGCGCCCTTCGTTGGTGTGCAAGCCAACGGTGGCCATCATGCGGGCCACGGCGTTGCCCCAATCGTTGAAGTCCCCCGCCACCAGCAGCGGCGCATCTGCAGGCACTTCGCGCTCAATGAAATCATGCAGCTGCTGGGTTTGTCGAATGCGACTGCCCGGCAGCAACCCCAAGTGCACCACGATCACATGCACCTCACGCGCTTGCACTTGCAGGGTGACATGCAACAACCCGCGTTGCTCCAACCGATGGTCAGACATGTCTTCATGGCGGTGTTGCACCACGGGCCAGCGACTGAGCAGCGCGTTGCCGTGTTCACCATGCCGGGTGATGGCATTGGTGCAGTACACCGGCGTGTAACCCTCGGGCGCCAAAAAATCGGCCTGCCCTTGGTCTGGCCAATGCTTGAAACGCCGTGCTTGCTGGCGGTTGAAGGCACGCACCTCTTGCAAGCACACGATGTCGGCATCAAATTGCTCGACCGCGTGTCCGAGGTTGTGAATTTCTAAGCGTCGTGCAGGCCCTAAGCCTTGCACGCCTTTGTGAATGTTGTAGGTGGCAACTTTGAATGTGTTCATCTTCAGGCTGAAGTGTGCCTCAAGTGGCCACACGCACCACCGCCTCTATGATGCCGCCATGTCTTCTGTCGCCCCTGCTCCTCTCGAAACCTGGCCCACTTGGCGCGCTGAAAGCGGCGCCCCCGCACCCCGCCGTGTGGTGGCCGCAGACGACACCCTGTCTGCCGATGCGGCCTACCGCTTGGCCTGTGAAGGCACCGGCTTGTTGTGGCAAGGCGACTTTCACAACGCGCGCCAGTTGCTGCAAGCCTTGGCGCGACGCACAGAACGCAAGCCCAAGAAAGCCAAGAAGCCAGCGCCTGAGGTTTCGCCAGCACACGCCTTCCACCTGCACCGCCAAGCCTTGGGCCAGCGCGCCCGCGTGTTAGGCATGGTGCTGGTGCCGTTGAATGGGGACTACAGCATTCCGTTGCGCCGTGCGCCCGATCTGCACCAGGCCTGCACCGAAGCCTGGGGGCCTGCCACGGGCGAGGCCTGCATGGTGGCACTGCGTGAATTGTTGGGCTTGGTGGGCGCCCACGAATGGCGCAAAAAAGGCGTGGTGATTCCAGCGCTGGGTGAATCGAACAACCGCATTCATCCGCACTACGGCGTGTTCTCACCGGTGCGTGGCGAGTATGTCGACCTCGTCGCCCAGACACCGATCAAAGACAAATCGCTCGCCTTTGACATTGGCGTGGGCACCGGCGTGTTGTCCGCCGTGCTGGCCCAGCGCGGGGTGACACACATCGTGGCCACCGACCAAGACCCACGCGCCCTGGCCTGCGCCCGCGAGAACTTGCAACGCTTGCAGCGCCTCGACCAAGTCACGCTCGTGCAAACCGATTTATTTCCGGAAGGCCAAGCGCCGTTGGTGGTGTGCAACCCGCCGTGGGTGCCCGCACGGCCCAGCTCGCCCATCGAACACGCGGTGTACGACGAAGGCAGCCGCATGTTGCGTGGTTTTTTGAGCGGCTTACGCGCACACCTCACGCCAAAGGGCGAAGGCTGGCTGATCTTGTCGGACTTGGCCGAACACTTGGGGTTGCGCACACGGGAGGAGCTGATGGGGTGGATCCGCGACGCAGGCTTGCAAGTGCAAGGTCGTCACGACATCCAACCCCGTCATGGCAAAGCCACGGACGCCACCGACCCGCTGCACGCAGCGCGTGCCAAAGAAGTTACTTCTTTGTGGCGCCTAGCAGCTGCTGCTTGATCCACGCCAGCAAGCCCGTGCGTGTGCGTCGGTCAGGCTGCGGCTCGAAAGCAGGATAGTCCATCGGCAAGGCAATTTGCTGGGGCTCGGCATGGGCATGCGGCACGGGGGACGACGCATCATCCAAGGTGATGTGCAGATGGTGTGCAGGCGGCAAGCGCAGCGCTTGAATGATGAAGTGGTTCACCACCTCGGTGAACGGCACTGGGTGCTTGGCATCGGCGATTTCTAGCACTTCGGCTTTGGGGAATTCGCGTTCGAGTTGGCTGACCTGTTCACTCAAACAGACACCGGATTCAGCGCCATAAATCAAGCGCACGGGGCCTTTGAAGCCACGGATCAAATGCCCAAACTGCATGCCCTTCCAGTCTTTGCGGTAGGGCAAATCAAAGTGCGCGGGCGAGCTCACGGCCATCACCGCGCCGACGCTGACGTTCAAAGTCACCGCCAACTCGGCGGGCTCTGGCAAACGGCCTTCGACTTTCAGTCCATCGGACAGCCCGTAAATCGACAGCCAGTTGAGGTTCAGGCCAATGTCATTGAAGAACAATCCCGCCACGTGGTTGTGTGTGTCGTGCGCCAAGTACATGGCCAAGATGCCGCCCATGCTGGTGCCCAACACATCGATCTGTGGCACAGGTTGACCGGGGCGCATCACCTCTTGGCGCAAGAACTGCACGATGTCCTCGAGGTACACCGACATGCAATAGCCTTTGTCGCCCGGCAAACGGTCCGAATCTCCACGCCCACAGTGGTCGATGCTGATCACACGCAAGCCATGCAAATGTTCTGCCGCCTGCAACAAGGTATCAAACGTGGCGCGGGTTTCCAGCAAGCCAGGCAAACACAACAACACGCGTGCGCTATCGACGTGCCCCACCTGACTGAACGCCAAACGACGGTGCGAGGTGGCGAGCAAGCAGTGGTGAACGGTGGGCTTGGAATGTGTCATGACGTTTCAATCCTAGTCGATCGTTGTGACGTCAAGCGCCCAAATTAGATTGAATAAGATGCCACCATGTCGTCTCATACCCCCCACTTGATCCGCATTGAAAACCTCTCCCACGGCCCGATTCATCAGCGCACGCACGCTTGGTCCGCTGGTGTGAGTTGGGTCTGTGGCGACGAGGGCACGGGCAAGACCACGTTGTTGCGTTTGTTGGCGGGCGATGTGCAGCCCACCCGCGGAACGGTGCATACACCCGAAGGGGAGGTGTTTTGGGTAGACCTGTTAAGCCCTGAACATGACACCACCACGGTGCATGCATGCTGGGAAGCCTTGCGCGCGCGTTTTCCCAACTGGAACGACACGCTGTTGCAAGACTTGGCCGACGCACTCGACATGACACGCCACCTCGACAAACGCTTGAACATGTTGTCGGCCGGTAGCCGTCGCAAGGTGATGGTGTTGGCCGGCTTGGCATCGGGGGCCACAGTCACGCTGCTGGACCAACCCTTTGTGGCGTTAGATCAAGCGTCGATTGGCGTGATTCACGATTTTCTGAGCGAAGCAGCAGAGCACGCGAGCCGCGCATGGATCGTGGCGGACTACGAAGCACCGAGCGACTTGCCCATCGCTTCGGTGCTGAACTTAGATTAAGCCTTGGCCGCGTCCACGTTGCGCAGGCGGATGTGCAGTTCGCGCAATTGCTTTTCGTCCACAGGGCTGGGCGCTTGCGTGAGCAAACACTGTGCGCGTTGTGTCTTGGGGAATGCAATCACGTCGCGGATCGATTCAGCGCCCGTCATCAAGGTGACGATGCGGTCCAAACCGAAGGCCAAACCGCCGTGGGGTGGCGCGCCGTATTGCAAGGCGTCGAGCAAGAAGCCAAACTTGAGCTGGGCTTCTTCGGGGTTGATCTTCAAGGCGTCAAACACTTTTTGCTGCACGTCTGCGCGGTGGATACGCACCGAGCCGCCGCCCATTTCCCAACCATTGACCGCGAGGTCGTAGGCCTTGGCGAGGCACTTGCCCGGATTGGTCTTCAGCAGATCGACGTGCTCGTCCTTCGGTGCGGTGAACGGG
>JBFYKC010000149.1:0-2745 GCA_041311135.1 Comamonadaceae bacterium
GCCACACGTCGCGCACAACTGCTGCCCGGCGCCCAAGAAGATTGGTGCCCCGCCGGCCCCGGTCACACCGGCAAGGCGCAAGACTTGACACTGCAAGCAGGCGGTCAACTCGGCAGCGGTGGTTTGAGCCACGCGTTTTGGGCGCCTGTGTCGACACGCCGACGCGCCGATGGCACCACCGCCATCTTCCCGCACTTCGTGATGGACCGCGGCAAGCCCGGCATGATCACGGTGGACAGTCAAGGACAGCGGTATTTGAACGAATCCACCTCGTACCACTTGTTTGGCATCGCCATGCAAGCGCATCATGCCACCACGCCCAGCGTGCCCTCGTGGTTGGTGTGTGATGCGGCGGCCTTGAAACGCTATGGCATTGGCATGATTCGCCCGGGCGGTAAAGGCCTGGCTCCGTTCTTGGCCGATGGTTATTTGAAACAAGGCCGCACCTTGGCCGACTTGGCCCAACAACTCAAGGTGCCTGCCGACCAACTGCAAACCACCGTGGCGCGCTTCAACACCTTTGCGGACAACGGCGTGGACGAAGACTTCCAACGCGGCACCACCGACTACCAGCGTGCCAACGGCGACGCCACCTGGCCGGGCCCCAACCCGTGCTTGGGTGCATTACGCGAAGGCCCGTTCTACGCGATTGCGCTTTACCCCGGCGACATCGGTGCGGCCACCGGTTTGGTCACCGATGGTGATGCGCGTGTGCTGAATGCGCAAGGCCAAGCGATCGATGGGTTGTACGCCGCGGGCAACGACATGCACTCCATCATGGGTGGCATTTACCCAGCGCCCGGCATCACCATCGGCCCCGGGGTGACGTTTGGCTATTTGGCTGCCAAACACGCGGTCACGCGAGCCGGACTACTCACCAAGTAGAACGTGCGTGCGCAATAAAAAAGGGAGCCATGGCTCCCTTTTCATTTGCTTCCGCTTAAGCGTTGAGTTGTAACTCCAACTCGTGCAGCACTTTGTAGCAAGGCAACACTTGGGCGACGCTGGAGTTGGGTTCGCGGCCTTCTTGGATGGCAGCAAAAAACTCGCGGTCTTGCAACTCGATGCCGTTCATCGACACCGCCACTTTGGACACGTCGATTTGCTCTTCTTTGCCGGTGTACAAGTCGTCGTAACGGGCCAAGTAGGTGCCGGTGTCACCGATGTAACGGAAGTAGGTGCCCAAGGGACCGTCGTTGTTGAACGATAAGCTCAGCGTACAAATCGCGCCATTGGCCGCTTGCAACTGAATGCTCATGTCCATCGCAATGCCCAGTGTGGGATGAATTGGGCCTTGCACCGCATTGGCTTTGACGATGGGGCTGCCGGCTTGGTAGGCAAACAAATCTACGGTGTGGGCCGCGTGGTGCCACAGCAAGTGGTCGGTCCAACTGCGAGGTTGCCCTAACGCGTTCATGTTGGTGCGGCGAAAGAAGTAGGTTTGCACATCCATTTGCTGAATGTTGAATTCGCCCGCCTTGATTTTGTTGTGCACCCACTGGTGGCTGGGATTGAAGCGACGGGTGTGACCGCACATCGCCACCAAGCCTTTTTCTTTGGCCACACGCACCACTTCGTCTGCGTCTTTCCAGCTGTCAGCCAACGGAATTTCCACTTGCACGTGTTTGCCGGCTTTCAAACAAGCCAAGCTTTGTGCGGCGTGCATTTGGGTGGGGGTACACAAAATCACGGCATCGACTTCGGGCAAGGCCAAGCTGGCTTCCAACTCGGTGGTGACGTGGTGGATGCCGTATTTGTCAGCCACTTCTTTGGTTTTATCCAAATCGCGGCTGATCAACGACACCACTTCAACGCCGCCGATGTTTTTAATGCCGTCCAAGTGTTTGATGCCAAAGGCACCTGCGCCAGCCAAGGCGACTTTGATGGTTTTGCTCATGTTGTTTTCCTCTTATACATTCTCAAGAATCGCGTGACCCACGGCCGTGTTCGAAGCGGGCACATGGTAGAAGCGGTGTGTCAATTTGGGCGCGGGGCCTGTGACTTTGCCGTTGTTCACATCCGACATAGCGCCGCGTGCGATCAACCACATCACCAATTCAATGCCTTCGCTGCCAGCTTCACGCACGTAGTCGATGTGTGGCACTTGGGCGCAGGCCACGGGATCATTGATCATCAGGTCGAGCCAGCTGTTGTCCCACTCGCGATTGATCAAGCCGGCGCGCGCACCTTGCAATTGGTGGCTCATGCCGCCCGTGCCCCAGATGTGCACGTTGATGTCTTCGTCGTAGCTCTCGATGGCTTTGCGGATCGCTTGGCCCAAGTTGAAGCAGCGTTGGCCACTGGGCACGGGGTACTGCACCACGTTCACAGCAAACGGAATGACGGGGCAAGGCCACGCGTCTTTCACTGGGTCCAACTCGCCGCACATCAACGACAGGGGCACGGTCAAGCCATGGTCCACGTCCATCTTGTTGACGATAGTCAAGTCAAAGTCTTGTTGAATCACCGACTGCGCAATGTGCGAGGCCAACTCAGGATGGCCTTTGACTTTGGGCACCGGACGTGCCCCATAGCCTTCGTCCGCAGGGGTGTATTCCGCCGCGGTGCCGATAGCAAAGGTAGGAATCAGGTCCAAGCTGAACGCGGTGGCGTGGTCGTTGTAGACCAAGAAGATGACGTCGGGTTTGTTGTCCTTCATCCATTGTTTGGAGAAGTCATAGCCTGCGAACAGCGGTTTCCAATAATCTTCTTTGGTTTTGCCCAGGTCCATGGCCGCGCCAATGG
>JBFYKC010000178.1:0-6996 GCA_041311135.1 Comamonadaceae bacterium
GTCCTTCGCTGTTGCCTCAGTCGAGTTTTGTGGTGGTCTCGCGTTGGTTGACGCCTGTGCGTTGGTTGGCGTTGGCTATTTTTGCTTTGGCCTTGGTGATGGGGGTTTGGCCCACATTGCATGACTTGTTGGTATTCAAAAATGACACGCCTTCAGACGTGGTGACCACACCTGTGAGTACGAATTCCGCAGCCTTGCCTTCCACCGAGATCCAGCCTGTGACGCCAGACACAGCCAACACCAACATGGTGGTGACCACGGTCCATTCAGCCGCGTTGGTTCAAAGTGCCGCCAGTGCTGCGGCAGGGGCCAGTGCTGCAGGAGCGCCCGATGCCCGTTAATTCCACCACACAGGGCATTGCCTTGTCGCAACCCCAAGCACGTCGCAGCTTGCAAGCGCGTGTGACCTGGGGCGACCATGTGGTCACCGTCGGTGGTGACGCGCCGGTGCGCGTGCAGTCGATGACCAACACCGACACCGTCGATGCAATTGGCACCGCGATTCAAGTCAAAGAGTTGGCCTTGGCCGGCTCAGAGATGGTGCGCATCACCGTCAACACACCCGAGGCGGCACAAGCCGTGCCGCACATTCGTGAGCAGCTCGACAAAATGGGCATTCATGTGCCCTTGATTGGCGATTTCCACTACAACGGCCATCGCTTGTTGACCGAGTTTCCTGATTGCGCGCAGGCCTTGTCGAAATACCGCATCAACCCCGGCAACGTGGGCAAGGGCGACAAGCACGACAAACAATTCGGCCAAATGATTGAAGCTGCGATGCGCTACAACAAAGCTGTGCGCATTGGTGTGAACTGGGGTAGTTTGGACCAAGAGTTGTTGGCCAAGTTGATGGACGACAACGCCCAACGTGCCCAACCGTGGGACGCCAAGCAAGTGATGTACGAAGCGCTCATCACCTCTGCCATCGACTCTGCCAAATTGGCACAAAGCATGGGCATGTCGCCTGAACAAATCTTGCTCAGTTGCAAGGTGAGTGGGGTGCAAGACCTGATCGCGGTGTACCGCGAGTTGGCCAAGCGCTGCAACTACCCCTTGCATTTGGGCTTGACCGAAGCTGGCATGGGCACACGTGGCACGGTGGCGTCGACCACGGCCTTGTCGATCTTGTTGCAAGAAGGCATTGGCGACACCATTCGCGTCTCGCTCACCCCGCAGCCCGGTGAAGCGCGTACCCAAGAGGTGGTGATCGCGTCTGAAATTTTGCAAGCTTTGGGCTTGCGCACCTTTGTGCCCAGCGTCACGGCCTGTCCTGGCTGCGGTCGCACCACCAGCACCACCTTCCAGGAGTTGGCCAAAACCATTGACGACTTCTTGCGAGCCCAAATGCCCGTGTGGCGCAAGCAGTACCCCGGGGTTGAAAACCTCAAGGTGGCGGTGATGGGCTGCATCGTGAATGGCCCTGGCGAGAGCAAACACGCTGACATCGGCATCAGCTTGCCAGGCAATGGCGAAGCACCTGCCGCACCCGTGTTCATCGATGGCGAAAAAGCCATGACCCTGCGCGGCGACCACATTGCGCAAGAGTTCCACCAAATTGTTGAAAACTACATTGAAAAACGCTTTGGCTAAGACCAACGCCTGCTGACCGTGACAACCGAAAACAAAACCACCCCCAAACCCGCTAAACCGCAAGCCCTGACGGCTGTCAAAGGCATGAACGATTTGCTGCCTCCTACCTCGGCCCAATGGGAATGGTTGGAAGACAAAGTGCGCGACTTGATGGCGCGTCACGCGTACCGCAATTTGCGCACGCCCATTGTGGAACCCACGGCGCTGTTTGTGCGCGGCTTGGGCGAGGTGACCGACATTGTGGAAAAGGAGATGTACTCCTTTGAAGACCGCTTGAACGGTGAACAACTCACCCTGCGTCCCGAAGCCACCGCCGGTGTGGTGCGTGCGGTGGTCGAGCACAACCTGCTGTATGACGGTGGCAAGCGCCTGTATTACATGGGCCCCATGTTTCGCCATGAACGGCCCCAACGCGGCCGCTACCGCCAGTTCCACCAAATCGGCGCAGAGGCTTTGGGCTTCCCAGGTGCCGAGGTCGATGCGGAGTTGATTTTGTTGGCCGCCACGTTGTGGCAAGAGCTGGGGCTTCAAGATGTGCGCTTGGAGCTCAACAGCTTGGGTCAACCCGATGAACGTACAGCCCACCGCGCGGCCTTGATTGCACATTTAGAAGCCCACATCGATGTACTCGACGAAGAAGCCAAACGCCGCTTGCACAGCAACCCTCTGCGCATTTTGGACACCAAGAATCCTGCCATGCAAGCGGTGGTCGAGGCTGCCCCGAAGCTGATTGATTTTTTGGGTGAGGCCTCGTTGGCACATTTCAACGCCGTGCGCGCCATTTTGGATGTCAGCGGCGTCACCTACCGCATCAACCCACGTTTGGTGCGTGGCATGGACTACTACAACCTCACGGTGTTTGAGTTCGTCACGGACCGCTTGGGTTCGCAAGGCACCATTTGCGGTGGTGGCCGTTACGACTACCTGATTGAACAAGTCGGTGGCAAACCTGCACCAGCGGTAGGCTGGGCGCTGGGGGTCGAACGCGTGCTGGAACTGTTGAAAGAGCAGGGCACTTTGCCGGAGGCTGCCGGTCCCGATGTATATGCCATCGTGCCTGATGCGTCGGCATTGCCAGTGGTGTTCCAAACCATTCAAACCCTGCGTGCGCAAGGCGTTGCCGTACAAATGCACGCAGGCACCGGCGAAGGCATGGGCAGCATGAAATCGCAGTTCAAAAAAGCCGATGGCAGCGGCGCTACTTTGGCGCTGATTTTTGGTGGCGATGAGCTGGCCCGTGGCGAAGTCACCCTCAAGTCCTTGCGCGATGGCGCGGGGGCACAAGAGGCCGTGCCGTTGGCCGACGTTTCATCCAGTGTGGCCAAGAAATTGGCGTCCTGACTCACCCCTACAATCCGCTTACTTTTTCATCACAGACGCACACCATGGCATCCCATCTCGACCTCGAAGAACAAGAACAACTCGATGAGCTCAAGCACTTTTGGCAGCGCTGGGGTGACCTGATCACGTGGCTCTTGATTGTGGTGCTTGGCGGCTATGCCGCTTGGATGGGCTGGCAGTCGTATGCGGCCAAACAAGCCCTGCAATCCGCGGCCTTGTATGACACCGTGGAGCGCTCGGCCGTTAGCGGAGACGACGCGTTGTTAGACCGTTCGCTGTCGGACATCAAAGACAAATTTGCCGGCACCACTTACGCCCAACAAGCGGCGCTGTTGGCGGCCCGTGTGTACCAAGACAAAGACCGCAAAGCCGACGCCAAAGCCCAACTCGCCTGGGTCATCGACAAAGCAGGTGATGAGGGCTACCAAGCCTTGGCCCGCTTGCGCTTGGCCGCCTTGCTGATCGATGAGAAAGCCTACGACGAAGCGCGCAAACACCTGACGGCCACAACGCCCGATGCTTTCGCGCCTTTGATGGCAGACCGCTTAGGCGACTTGGCCCTGTTGCAAGCGCAAACGGCCGAAGCCGTTCAACAGTACCAAAAAGCATGGAAGGGCTTTGAGCCCAACGCCGAATACCGCCGCTTGATCGCGGTGAAGCTGGCGGCTTTGGGGGCTGATCCAGAAGAAACTGCTGCTGTGGAGACTAAAAAGTGATGACATCAACGCTTCTCTGCGCCCGTGTGATGCGCTGGACCTTGGCCGCTGTGTGCGTGGCCTTGGCTGCTTGCTCAGGGACAACGCGTCCCAATCCGACCGAAATTCAAGGTGTACCGGCCTTGCAAGATGTGCGTATCAGCTGGACTCACAATTTAGGCAAAGTTGATTTCCCGCTGGTGGTGTCTGCGATTGGCAACCGCGTGGCCTTGGCCAACAGTGACGGTGTGGTCGCGGTGATGGATGCCGTTACCGGCAAAGACATTTGGCGCTTGCGCCTCGACCAAACGATTGCCGCCGGTGTGGGCAGCGATGGCCAGCAAGTGGCTGTGGTCACACGCAACAACGAGTTGGTGACTTTGCAAGACGGCAAAGTGCAGTGGCGCAAGGCCTTGCCTGCACAGTCGTTCACAGCCCCCTTGGTGGCGGGTGCTCGTGTGTTTGTGCTGACGGCAGACCGTTCTGTGATCGCCTTTGATGGTGCAACAGGCCGTCAACTCTGGACCCAGCAACGTCCTGGCGAGCCCTTGGTGCTCAAGCAAGCGGGCGTGATGTTGGCATTCAAAAACACCTTGTTGGTGGGCTTGTCCGGCCGTTTGTCTGGCCTCGATCCCAATACCGGCGTGATTCGTTGGGAATCTGCCATTGCCACGCCGCGAGGCATCAATGACATCGAGCGTTTGGTCGACCTTGTCAGTCCCTATGACCGTCGTGGCGACGTGGTCTGCGTGCGTGCCTTCCAAGCCAGTGTGGGGTGTGTCAACGCCGAGCGCGGCCAAAGTGTGTGGAACCGCGTGTCCGGGGGGGAGTTTGGCGTGAGTGGCAACGACAGCCTGTTGATCGCGCCCTTGTCCAATGGGGTGGTGCAAGCTTGGAACCGTGCCACAGGCGAACGCGTCTGGGAAACCGAGCGTTTGAAATACCGCATCTTGAGCGCACCTTTGGTCACCCCACGTGGTGTGGTGGTGGCTGATAACGGTGGCTGGCTGTATGTGTTGTCGTTGGCGGATGGCGCTTTGCTGAATCGCATCAAGCTGGATGGCAATGAGTTGATCGCAGCACCTGTCGTGGCCGGTGGCACGTATGTGGTGGTCTCACGCGAAGGTCGTGTGACGGGCCTCCAAATCCCGTGATGGGTTAGTTAAAGGATTCTGTTTTGAAACCCGTTTTGGCCCTGGTGGGCCGCCCCAACGTTGGCAAGTCCACGTTGTTCAACCGTCTGACCAAATCGCGTGACGCCATCGTGGCCGATTTCGCAGGTCTGACGCGCGACCGTCATTATGGCAACGCACGTTTCGAGAAGCACGAATTCATCGTCATCGACACGGGTGGGTTCGAGCCCACAGCCGATCACGGCATCTACAAAGAAATGGCGCGGCAAACCCAACAAGCCGTGGCCGAAGCCGATGTGGTGGTGTTTGTGGTCGATGCGCGCGCCGGCATGTCGGCCCAAGACCACGACATTGCCAACTACCTGCGTCGTTTGGGCAAGCCCACCATTTTGGTGGCCAATAAAGCCGAGGGCATGAAAGAGGGTGCTCAGCTGGTGGAGTTCTACGAGTTGGGCTTGGGTGAGGTGTTGCCGGTGTCGGCGTCACACGGCCAGGGCATTCGCACCATGATGGCCAATGCGTTGGCGCCTTTGAAATTGGCCGATCCCGACGAAGACGCGGCAGAGGTCGACGATGGCACCATCAAACTCGCTGTGGCTGGTCGTCCCAACGTGGGCAAATCAACCCTCATCAACACCTGGTTGGGTGAAGAACGCTTGGTGGCGTTTGACATGCCCGGTACCACGCGCGATGCGATCAGCGTGCCATTTGAGCGCAACGGCCAGATGTTTGAGCTGATCGACACCGCCGGCTTGCGCCGAAAAGGCAAGGTGTTCGAAGCGATTGAAAAGTTCTCGGTGGTCAAAACCCTGCAAGCCATCGAATCTGCCAACGTGGTGTTGCTGTTGCTTGACGCGACCCAAGGCGTGACCGACCAAGATGCCCACATTGCTGGCTACATCCTTGAGAGTGGCCGCGCTGTGGTGGTGGCCGTCAACAAATGGGATGCCGTGGATTCGTACCAACGCGAGTTGTTGATGCGTTCCATCGAAACCCGCCTGCCATTTTTGAAGTTTGCCGCCATGCACTTCATTTCGGCCAAAAAGCGCCAAGGTTTGGGGCCCTTGTGGGGTGCCATTGCGCAAGCCCACCGTGCGGCCATGTGCAAGATGCCCACGCCTTTGTTGACCCGTTTGTTGCTGGAGGCGGTGCAATTCCAGTCGCCCCAGCGTGGTGGCATGTACCGTCCCAAGCTGCGTTATGCCCACCAAGGGGGCATGAACCCGCCGATCATTGTGATCCACGGCAATTCGTTGGAGCACGTGACCGACGCTTACAAACGTTACCTGGAAGGGCGGTTCCGCAAGGCCTTTAATTTGGAGGGGACCCCCTTGCGAATTGAGATGAAGACCTCAAGTAACCCCTATGCCGACAAAGGCGACTGATTCCAAACGCTTGGCAGTGATGTGGTAACGTGGGATTTCTTTCAACTACACAGACACGGAGAATATCGTGAACACCGACAACTCAAAGAACAAAGGCCAACTGTTGCAAGACCCCTTCCTCAACATCCTGCGCCGTGAGCATGTGCCCGTGTCCATTTACTTGGTCAATGGCATCAAGCTGCAAGGTCAAATCGAATCGTTTGATCAATACGTGGTACTGCTTCGCAACACAGTGACGCAAATGGTTTACAAACACGCCATCTCGACCATCGTGCCGGGCCGCGCTGTGAACTTCAACCCAACCGACGGCACGGGCAGCTCGCCTGAAGCCTGAGCTTGAATGCTCTGCAAAAAGGGCTGTGTCAGCCCTTTTTTTACGCCTTATTTTTTAGAACAAACGCTTGAACGACACACCTCCAAAGAACATCGGCGCCACCATCTTGGTCGGGGTTGATTTCGGCTTGCCACATTTTGATGGTGCGCTTGAAGAACTCGGTCTGTTGGCTGAAACCGCTGGTTTGAAACCAGTGGCCCGCATCACCTGCAAACGCAAAGCGCCAGATGCCGCCTTGTTTGTTGGCAGCGGCAAAGCCGATGAAATCAAAGAACTGGCCCTCATGCACGGCGCCACCGAGATTTTGTTTGACCAAGCCCTCAGTCCTGCGCAGCAACGCAACTTAGAGCGCCACATGGGCGTGGCGGTGAACGACCGTACCTTGTTGATTTTGGAAATCTTTGCCCAACGCGCGCGCAGCCACGAAGGCAAGTTACAGGTCGAGTTGGCCAAGCTGCAATACCTCAGCACGCGGTTGGTGCGACGTTGGTCGCACTTGGAGCGCCAAAGCGGTGGCA
>JBFYKC010000191.1:0-3362 GCA_041311135.1 Comamonadaceae bacterium
AGTCTCCTCAGGCCAGTACAAGCGCATCGGATTGTCCACCAACAACTTCTTTTGCAGCTCTGGGGAGGGAGCGATGTGCGGGATGAAGTCCACCAACAAACCGTCATCGGGCATGTGGTCTTTGAGGTTGGGGTGTGGCCAATCGGTGCCCCACAACACGCGGTTGGGGAACTCTTCGACGATGCGCTTGGCAAAAGGAATCACGTCTTGGTACGCGTTTTGTTCACCGTTCAAGGCCTTGGGGCCCGACACCGACAAACGCTCAGGGCACGTGACTTTGCTCCACACATTCGGATGCTCGCGCATGAACTTCACAAACAACTCGAACTCAGGACCATCCACAGGCTTGGTCACATCGGGACGACCCATGTGGTCCACCACCACGTTGGTGGGCAAGGCCGTGAAAAAGTCCCACAACTCAGGCAAGTCGACTGCTTCAAAATAAATCACCACATGCCAGCCGTACATCTGAACGCGTCGGGCGATTTCAAGCAGTTCATCTTTGGGTGTGAAGTCCACCAAACGCTTCACGAAGTTAAAACGCACACCGCGCACACCTGCGTCGTGCAGGGCTTGCAGCTCGTCTTCTGTCACGCTGCGTTTGACGGTGGCCACGCCACGCGCTTTGCCACCGGAGCTGACCAAAGCATCCACCATGGCGCGGTTGTCGGCACCGTGACAGGTGGCTTGCACCACCACGTTGCGGGCAAAACCCAAGTGGTCACGCAAGGCATACAGCTGCTCTTTGGACGCATCGCATGGGGTGTACTTGCGCTCGGGGGCATAAGGAAATTCGTTGCCGGGGCCAAACACATGGCAATGCGCATCGACAGCGCCTGCAGGCAATTGGAAAGTGGGCTTGCTGGGACCGGTGTACCAGTCCATCCAGCCAGCGGTTTTGGTGAAGTCACCAGAAGTGGGTTTGCTCATGGTCTGTTCCTCAATCGATGTATTTCAACCCTGCAGCGGCCAAGGGCTCGCGCATTTTGTACATGTCCAAGCCCAACACGCCAGAAGCCAGCTTGGCGCGCTTCTCGCCTTCGTTGGCTTCACGGGCTTGCGCCGTGGCCAAGGTTTTGGCGGCGATGGCAGCAGGCACACAGACCACGCCGTCGTCGTCGGCCACGATCACATCACCAGGGGTCACCCACATGCCGGCACACACCACGGGGATGTTGACCGAGCCGATGGTGGCCTTGATGGTGCCTTTGCTGCTGATGGCTTTGCTCCACACGGGGAAGTTCATCTTGGTGAGTTCTTTCACATCGCGCACACCCGCGTCGATGATCAAGGCGCGCGCACCGCGGGCTTGAAACGACGTGGCCAACAAATCACCAAAGTAACCATCGGTGCAGTCGGCCGTGATGGCGGCCACCACGATGTCGCCTGGTTGAATTTGCTCTGCCGCCACGTGCATCATCCAGTTGTCACCGGGGTGCAGCAACACAGTCACAGCTGTGCCCGAAACTTGCGCACCAGCATAAATGGGGCGCATGTAGGGCTTGAGCAAACCCACGCGGCCCATGGCTTCGTGCACTGTGGCCGAGCCCAAAGCAGCCAAGGCATCAGCGGTTGCGCGGTCTGCGCGCTGAATGTTGCGGTAAACAACGCCGAGTTCGTACATAAGAAGTCTCCAGAAAAATAGTTGAGTGGCTCGGTTTAACGGCCTTGTGACTTGAGCTTGGTGTCCAAACGTGAGAACACGCGGCGTGCGTTGCCCTCGTACACCTGATGGCGTTCCTCGGCAGTGAGGTTCAACGTGGCTTCGATGTAACGCTTGGTGTCGTCGTAGTAGTGACCGGTTTCTGGGTCGATGCCACGCACGGCGCCAATCATTTCGGATGCGAACATGATGTTCTTGACCGGAATCACTTTGGTCAACAAGTCGATGCCGGGTTGGTGGTACACGCAGGTGTCGAAATAAATGTTGTTCATCAAATGCTCGGAGAGCAACGGCTTCTTCAGCTCTTGCGCCAAACCACGGAAGCGGCCCCAGTGGTAAGGCACAGCGCCACCGCCATGGGGAATCAAGAACTTCAAAGTAGGGAAATCTTTGAACAAGTCCGAGGTCAAGCACTGCATGAAGGCTGTGGTGTCGGCGTTCAAGTAGTGTGCGCCCGTGGTGTGGAAGCAGCCATTGCAGCTGGTCGACACGTGGATCATGGCGGGGATGTCGTACTCGACCATCTTTTCGTAGATGGGGTACCACGACTTGTCGCTCAAGGGAGGCGATGTCCAGTGGCCGCCCGAAGGATCGGGGTTCAGGTTGATACCGACGTTGCCGTATTGCTCCACGCATTTCACCAATTCAGGAATGCAAGTGGCCGGGTCCACGCCGGGCGATTGGGGCAACATGGCCGCAGGCACAAAGTTGTCAGGGAACAGCTGAGACACGCGGTAGCACAGCTCGTTACAAATAGCCGCCCAGGTCGACGACACATTGAAGTCACCGATGTGGTGCGCCATGAAGCTGGCACGGGGGCTGAAGATGGTGATGTCAGAGCCGCGCTCTTTCATCTTGGCGAGTTGGTTGGTCTCGATGGTTTCGCGCAACTCATCGTCGCTGATTTTCAACTCAGACACTTTGGGCATGGATGCAGGGTCTTTGATGCCTGCGATTTGGCGGTTGCGCCATTCTTCCAAGGCCTTGGGCGCTGTGGTGTAGTGGCCGTGCACGTCGATGATGAGAGACATAAATACCCCTTACAAAAATGAAATTAAAAAATCAAGACCAGTCCATGCCGTGCTTACGCTTGACGTCTGCCACATCAGGTGAAGCCAGGAATTTCAAAAATGCGTTGACCGACGCCACGCGCGCAGCGTCGTCGGCAATCACCTGTGGCACGCCGGCCGAGAAGGTGGTGATGAACGCCACATCGGCAGGCAAGGTGCCCAACACATCAATGCCAGGCAAGGCAATCAGCTCGCTCAGCTGCTGAAAACCCAGCGCCGCTTGACCACGGGCCACCAGAGCACCCACAGGCGTGCCAGGAGGAGGCACCACGATGCGCGCCTTCACCTCGTCGGCAATGCCCCAACGCGCGAACAGTGATTCAAGGTACACGCCACTTGGGCCTGTCGAGTAGCTGAGTGTGGGGCTGGCCAACACGGCGGCTTTCACCGCCGCTTCGTTGCTCAGGTCAGGGCGTGCGGCACCGGCAGGTACGGCCACGGCCACCGGAGAACGCACCCAGTCGCTGCGGCTGCCGGGTTGAACGACGCCTGCAGCCATCAAACGGTCAATCGCGTCGGAGGCCAACAGCACCACGTCCAAGGCTTCGCCGGCTTGCACACGTTTGGCGGCATCTACACCGCCGACCGACTCGATCTGCAGCGTGACGCCGGTTTGGGCTAGGTAAGCC
>JBFYKC010000088.1:0-12299 GCA_041311135.1 Comamonadaceae bacterium
TCAGAGATTTCTGCTGGATTGAGTTGCATGACTCTTTCCTTCTTTCTTGTTAGGGCTGACAGGCATTAAGCCGTCAGCGCAACTTTCATTTGATCTAAACGGGCTTTGACAGAAGTGTCCAACACTTCGTCACCCACCACCACGCGAATACCGCCAATCAGCTCAGGCTGCAAAGCCACAGTGACATTGAGTTTGCGGCCAAAACGCTTTTCCAATGCTGCCTTCACATCAGCCAAAGCCGCTGCGTCGATATCAAACGCGCTGTACACCACGGCATCTGCCGTACCGCTTTGCGCGTTGACATGGGCACGGAATTGAGCCGCCACTTCTGGCAAAGCACTCAAACGGCCGTTGTCGATCACAGCGCGCAAAAAGTTTTGTGCAGCCGCAGACAACTTGGATTTAGCAACACCCGAGATCAAGTCAAACACTTGATTCGAAGTGACTTTAGGACCTTCTGCAAACTGCAGCAATTGGGCGTTCCCAGCGATCGCAGCCAGCTCTTCGAGCCAGGCAGCGGTACCGCTCAGGTCTGCGGCCGAAGCCTTGAACAAAGCTTCTGCGTAAGGGCGGGCAATGGTGGCGAGTTCGGCCATGTTGTCCTCTTACAGCTCAGTCTTCAGGCGGCTCAACAAGTCGGCGTGGACACCAGCATTGACTTCCTTGCGGAGAATCTGCTCAGCACCTTTTACCGCCAATGCAGCAACTTGCTCACGCAGTGCTTCACGGGCTTTCACGACTTCTTGCGCGGCTTCTGCATGTGCAGCAGCAACAATCTTTTTCGCTTCTTCCGAGGCGTGGGCCTTGGCTTCGTCGATCAAGTGTTGTGCACGACGCTCAGCGTCAGCCAACAAGGCAGTGGACTCATTGCGGGTTTCGGCCAGCTTGAGTTCCACCTCTTTGTGCGCGTTAGAGAGTTCAATCTTGGCATGTTCAGCCGCAGCCAAACCATGGGCGATTTTTTCTGAACGTTCGTCAAGAGCTGTCGCGATTGGGGGCCACACGAACTTCATCGTGAACCACACCAGGACCGCGAAAACGATCATCTGGACGAACAGGGTTGCGTTGATGCTCACGGCAACACCTTTCTTCTTGGTTGTTGCTGGATTACTTCAGGACGAAGGGGTTCGCGAAAGCGAACATCATGGCGATACCAACGCCGATCAAGAAAGCAGCGTCGATCAGACCAGCCAACAAGAACATCTTGGTTTGCAATTCGTTCATCAACTCAGGTTGGCGTGCAGCAGCTTCGAGGTACTTGCTACCCATGATGCCGATACCGATACAAGCACCGATAGCGCCCAAACCAATGATGAGGCCAGCTGCGAGTGCTACATAACCGAGAACGTGTTCCATTTTTTGCTCCTATGAATGGATGAGTGAGAAAAGTTAAAAGAAAAATCGAAATCAGTGCGCGTCGTGCGCTTGACCCACGTAAACCAGCGTCAACATCATGAAGATGAATGCTTGCAACGTGATGATCATGATGTGGAAGATGGCCCAAATAGAGCCAGCAATGATGTGACCGATAGGCAACAAGATGCCTGGCAGTGAGGCAGCAGCAGCGCCGCCCATCAAAGCAATCAGCATGAAGACCAACTCGCCAGCGTACATGTTGCCAAACAGTCGCATGCCATGTGACACGGTCTTGGCCGCGAATTCGATCATCTGCATGATGAAGTTAACGGGCCACAACAAAGGATGGGCACCGAAGGGTGCGCAGAACAGTTCATGCACCCAACCACCGATGCCTTTGATCTTCATGTTGTAGAACACGCAGACCAACAAAACAGAAGTTGACAAGCCCAATGTGGTCGACAAGTCAGCCGATGGCACGACACGCATGTAAGCGTGGTGTGCGTCGCCGCCGTTGGCGCCATAGATGATTTCCCAAATCTTGGGAAACAAATCGACAGGGAACAAGTCCATGGCGTTCATCAAGAAAATCCAGACAAACACTGTCAAGGCCAAAGGCGCAACCAATTTGCGACTTTCTGCGTTGTGAATGATGCCCTTGGCTTGGCTGTCCACCATCTCAACCAAGATTTCAACCGCCGCTTGGAAGCGACCAGGCGCATGCGCTGTTGCCCCTTGGGCTGCACGCCACAAGAAGAAGCTGGCCACCACACCCAACAACACCGACCAAAAAATGGAATCCAGGTTGTAAACAGAGAAATCAATGACGCCAGCCATTGGCTTGTTTTGCAGATGCGTCAGGTGGTGAACGATGTATTCACCAGCGGTCGGACCATGTTCAACAGACATTCGTTCGCTCTTCTTTAAATATGAACCACGGGGTAAAACACTCGGCGTAAACCTAACGCTACCCAATAGACCTTCATTGTCACAACCAAGCCCACCAACATGGCAGGCCAGCTCAAATCATTCACTAGGCGAGGCGCCGCGAACAACATCGCAACCGTCAAACCTATCTTGACCATTTCCCAGAGGAAAAAGCCAAACACTGCAGCACCCGCGTTGAAGGAGGCCACCCGACTGGTCAAGCCTCTGGCAAACAATGCCGCCGGCAAAACCACGGCCAGCGCACCATATGCCACCGAATACACAGCAGCCACTCGCGCTGTCACGAGCCACGCCACCATCGACAACAAAGCCCCCATCAGGGCTTGCGCCAACACCACCCGCCAAACCGACAAAAGGGGTTGACGCTTTCTCAGCTCACGCGCCTGCTCGGCGGTCAAGGGCTGAAAGTCGTCGGATGTGTCTTCTTGATCTTCAGGCTGCATTCTGGTCATGTTTGTTTACGCCCAGGTTACATCCACAAGGTCCTGCAAAGCCTGTCATTGTACGTGATAACCCATATATCCTGAAACAAAATAGCGGCAAGAGGATAATTCGGCTTATGACAGCTCCCCTCGCCCCCCAAGACGATCCGCGCAAAGAGTCGCTAATTGAGTACCCCAGCCGCTTCCCGATCAAGGTCATGGGTGCCAACGTCAACGGCTTTGTGCACGCGGTGACCCACATTGCCGAACAATTCGACCCCAGCTTTGACCCCACCCACGCCTTAGAACTGCGAGAAAGCAGTGGCGGCAAATATTTAGGCGTGACCATCACCATCACCGCCACCAGCCGCGAACAGTTGGACGAAATCTACCGCACCCTGAGCTCTCACCCCATGGTGAAAGTGGTTCTGTAAGCACGCTGATGAAGCTTCGTGCGCTAGGCCGCGTGCCTTACCCGCCCACCTACCAGGCCATGCAAGACTTCACGGCCGCGCGAACCCCCCAAACACCCGACGAGCTGTGGCTGTGTGAGCACGATCCCGTTTTCACCCAAGGTCTGGCCGGCAAAGAAGATCACTTACTCGCACCTGGCAACATCCCCGTGATCGCGACCAACCGAGGCGGGCAAGTCACGTTTCACGGCCCCGGCCAAGTGGTGGCCTACCCGCTGATTGACCTGCAACGCGCGGGCTACTACGTCAAAGAATACGTTTACCGGATTGAAGAAGCCGTGATCCGCACGCTGGACCACTTTGGCGTGACGGGCCACCGCGTCTCGGCCGCGCCAGGGATTTATGTGCGCCTCGCAGACCCACGCAGCCACGCCATGCTGGCGCAACGTCCGCAAAAAGATGCGGGCCCAGACCCCGACTTTGCTGGCCTGGGCAAAATTGCAGCCCTCGGCATCAAGGTCAGTCGGCATTGCACCTACCACGGCCTTGCATTGAATGTCGCCATGGATCTCTCCCCATTTCAACGTATCAATCCGTGTGGTTATCAAGGGTTGCAAACAGTTGATCTTTCTACAATCGGCGTATCGGTCAGCTGGCAAGATGCCGCTGATGTTTTGAGCCAAAAGCTCGTCACCTATTTGGCGCCCTGACCACAGGGCCATTTGCTATGTCCACCCCTGACAACCACGTCGTGCGCGAAGCGCAAACAGTCGAAAACTACAACCCCTCTGCCAAACAAAAAGCCGCGGCGAAGCTGTCTCGCATTCCTGTGAAAGTAGAGCAAGGCGAAGTTTTGAAAAAGCCAGATTGGATTCGCGTCAAGGCAGGCTCGCCCTCCACCCGCTTCTATGAAATCAAAGATGTGTTGCGCGCCAACAAATTGGTGACCGTCTGCGAAGAAGCCAGCTGCCCCAACATTGGCGAGTGCTTTGGCAAAGGCACCGCCACGTTCATGATCATGGGCGACAAGTGCACCCGCCGTTGTCCGTTCTGCGATGTGGGCCATGGTCGACCCGACCCTTTGGATGTGAACGAGCCCGAGAATTTGGCGCAAACCATTGCAGCACTCAAGCTGCAGTACGTGGTCATCACCAGTGTGGACCGTGACGACTTGCGCGACGGCGGCAGTCAGCACTTTGTCGATTGCATCAGCCGCACACGTGCGCTGTCACCGCAAACACAAATTGAAATCCTGGTTCCCGACTTCCGCGGGCGCGACGACCGTGCCTTAGAAATTCTGAAGGCCGCACCGCCGGATGTGATGAACCACAATTTGGAAACCGTGCCGCGCCTGTACAAAGAAGCACGCCCCGGCAGCGACTACACGTTCAGCCTCAACCTGCTGAAAAAATTCAAAGCACTGTTCCCGCACATTCCGACCAAGAGCGGTTTGATGGTGGGCTTAGGTGAAACCGACGAAGAAATCTTGCAAGTCATGCAAGACATGCGCGCGCACAACATCGACATGCTGACGATTGGCCAGTACCTGGCCCCCAGCACCAGCCACATCCCCGTGCGCCGTTATGTGCACCCAGACACGTTCAAGATGTTTGAAGAAAAAGCCTACGAAATGGGCTTCAGCCATGCGGCCGTGGGTGCCATGGTGCGCTCGTCGTACCACGCAGACCAACAAGCCCACGCAGCATCTGAGGCAGCAAAGGGTTAAACCCCCATCAGCTCGGCGGGCTCGTCGCTGGCCAACACCTCTTGCGCCCACGCCTCAAGGCGCGAGGTGTCTGCGCGAATCACCTCTTGCTTGACCGCCAAAATTTGTGTGGGGTGCATCGAGAAACTGCGCAAGCCCAGCCCCAGCAACAACCGTGTCAGCGTCGGGTCACCGGCCATCTCGCCACACACGCTCACACCTTTGCCTTGCGCACGAGACTCTGCAATGGTGTCTGCTACCAAGCGCAAAACGGCGGGATGCAAGGGGTCGTACAAATGCGCCACCAACTCGTCGGCACGGTCAATCGCCAAGGTGTACTGAATCAAGTCGTTGGTGCCGATCGACAAATAGTCGAAGTGACGCAAAAACATCTTCACGCTCAGGGCTGCGGCAGGCACCTCAATCATCGCGCCCACGCGCACCGGGCCAAAAGCCACGCCACGTGCATCCAATTGCTTTCTGGCTTTGTCTAACAACGCCAAGGTTTGTTTGATTTCGCGCGCATGCGCCAGCATGGGAATGAGCAAATGCACTTGCCCGTGTGCCGCCGCTCGCAAAATGGCGCGCAGCTGCGTCAAAAACATGGCGGGATCTGCCAAGCTCCACCGAATGGCGCGCAAGCCCAAGGCGGGGTTCAAGTGGGTTTCGTCTTTGACCGATCGGTCCAGTGGCTTGTCAGCGCCAATGTCCACCGTGCGAATCGTGACGGGCAAGCCCTTCATGCCTTCAACGGCACGCTTGTACGCCGCGTACTGCTCTTCCTCATCGGGTAACGCACCTTCACGCCCCATGAACAAAAACTCACTGCGAAAGAGACCCACGCCGACAGCCCCCACATCGAGTGCCGCGGGAGAATCTTCGGGCATTTCGATGTTGGCCAACAAGTCCACACGCTGGCCATCCAAGGTCACCGCTGGCGTATGGCGCAAGCGTGAAAGACGCTCGCGCTCCACCTGTGCCTGGCGCTGCTTAAACCCATATTCAGCCAAGATGATCGGCGATGGATTGACGATGACCACGCCCGCATCACCATCGATGATGATCCAGTCATCTTGGCGTACCAACTGGCTTGCGGTTCGCGCGCCAACCACCGCAGGAATGTCCAAACTACGCGCCACGATGGCGGTGTGAGAAGTCTTACCACCCACATCGGTGACAAAACCAGCAAACACACTTTGCTTGAACTGCAGCATGTCGGCGGGAGACAAGTCGTGCGCCACCAAGACCAAGGGCACGTCCATGTCGTCGCCCAATTGCAGGTCTTGCTGCCGCGTGGTTGATTTTTTCGCAGACGGCTCCGGCATTACATGCGGGTTGCCTTTGATGTGGCGCAACATGCGCTCGACCACTTGCTCTAAATCGCCCTTTCGCTCTCGCAGATAAGGGTCATCCATTTCGTCGAATTGGCGCGCCACCACATCAAGTTGCGATGTCAACGCCCATTCGGCGTTGTACAAGCGGTCGGTGACCCAACTGGCCACGCCATCGGCCAACATCTCGTCCCCCAACAACATCATGTGCACTTCCAGAATCGCCGCCAACTCTGGCGGGGCTTCTTTCGGCAAGTTGTCGTGCAGCGTTTTCAATTCACTCTGAACCGCATCACGCGCTTTGAGCAAACGCGACAGCTCCACCTTAACTTGGTCGGGTTCAATGAAATAGTGCGCCACATCCACGCGACTGGAAGCCACCAGCACGGCACGCCCAATGGCGATGCCGCGCGCAACTGCAAGACCGTGGATAGAGAACGTCATACGAGCGCCTTATTCGCCTTCGCCAAACTTATCGGCAATCAACGCCAGCAACGCATCCATGGCTTCTTGCTCTTGGGCGCCATCGGTCTCTAGCTCTACCTCGCTGCCGATGCCGGCTGCCAACATCATGACGCCCATGATGCTTTTGGCATTGACGCGACGCTCACCTTTGCTGATCCACACTTCACAAGGAAAACTCCCGGCGAGCTTGGTCAATTTGGCTGAAGCACGGGCATGCAAGCCCAATTTATTGATGATGGTCGTGTTGTTTTTGATCATGAATACGTCGGGTTTGATTTTGAGGAGCGGTGATCGCCACTTGCATCACACCTTGTGTGCCGCCCGTCAGTGCGCGCGTCACCAGAGCGTCCAGCGGCTCATGGCGGTAACACACAGAACGAAACAGCATGGGCAAGTTAACGCCAGCAATGAGTTTGGCATTGCTGCCGGCCACCATTTTTTGAGCCACATTGGCGGGGGTTGCGCCAAAAATATCGGTCAATACCAACAACCCGGCATCCAACGCATGCCCGGCTGCATCCAGGGCTTGAGCCAATGTGTCTTCGGGTTGCGCCTGGGGAAGGACGTCTAGCGCAATGACATCCGCCGCGCACTCGGGGTACACATGCAAGGCGCAATAACGCAGCGCCCCGGCCAAAGGCGCATGGGCAATGATCAAAATTCGGTTGCTCATAAGAAATGAATCGGTGTTGCCCGCATTATCAGCTGTCTGACTTGTGCTTCAAAAAGTAACCATAGGCCAACACGCAGCACGTCATGAAAACAGCCATGGCGCCTTGAAATGCCAAAGGCTCTTCCCAGCCAGAAGCCTTGAAGCCGTCAATCATCAAGCCCATGCCCCACTGCACCACAAAGACACCCAAGAACAACACCAAGTTGTAGGCCGACAGCGCCCGCCCAGCCAAGGTGGAGGGAAAGGCCATCCCGACAGCCGGTTGCGCCAGCGACACGAAGGAACTGCTGATGCAAAACAACGCCCAATGCAAAGCCCCGGCATCGGCGCCTGCTAACACGATGTACAGCTGGACACACAGGTTCAAGGGGACGCCGTAGGTCATCAACCGATTGGCCGTCAAACCGCGCTGCGTCAGTGCCGGCGTGATCCAGCCCCACAACCAAAACGTCATCAACATGCACACGTTGACCCAAAACAACCCGGTGGCGGCCTCCAACGGGGTGTAGCCTGCCACCTTGATCATCCAAGGGCCAGCCCACAAGGTCTGCATGGCGATTAAGCCGCCGTAATTGAAAAACCCCATGGGCGTCAGACAACGAAAGTAGGGATGCGCCCACACACTCGCATAACTGGCCAAGATGCCCACCGGCTTGGCAGGCTCCCCCTCACTGACCGAGGGCGTCTTGTTGCGCCACGCGGGCACTTGCCACGCCATCAGTGCCATGGATGACACGATGAGCAAGGCCAGCCCCACAAACAACCAGCGCCAGCCCACCACCGGCAGCAACCACTGAACGGGCAAGGTGGAGGCCAACATACCCAAGGCACCCGTCATCAGCATCCAAGCGTTGGCACGTTGCTGCTGCGCCAACGGCAACCAACGGCGATAGCCGGTCAAGGGCGCCATCAAACATGCGCTCACGCCCACGCCAATCAGCACACGCGCCAATAGCAAGCCTGAAAAATCGGAGGCCCAGGCGAACGCAAAACACCCCAACACGGCCACGCCTAAAAAGCTCAGCACCACTTTTTTAGGCCCGTGTTGATCTAACCAATGGCCCATTGGCAATTGAGTGAGCGAGAAACCAAAAAAGTAACCGCCTGCCAACAGACCCAAATCGCGCGCCTGCAAACCAAATTCAAGCGTGAGTGTGGGCGACAACGTCGCCGTGATGGCACGCAGCAACGCCGACAAAAAATAGGCGGAGGCAAACGCCACAAATACCCATATCGCCACGCGGCGTGGCAACACTTCGTCTTTCATGGTGGCACACCCCTTCGCTACAAATTCGTTGACTGAGTTTTGCATTATCTGTGCGCAGCAGCTGTCCCCTTCTTGTCCAGTCACCTGAGTCACTTGACCGACAATTTGCACATGAACTCTCTTGACGGCATTCGCATCCTCGACCTCTCACGCGTGTTGGCAGGGCCGTGGTGCACACAAACCTTGGCAGACTTAGGCGCTGATGTAATCAAAATCGAACGCCCAGGCGCGGGCGATGACACGCGCGGTTGGGGGCCTCCGTTTTTGAAAGACAAAGAGGGCATCGACACCCCCGACGCCGCGTATTACTTGGGGACCAATCGCAACAAACGTTCGGTCACCTGCGACATCGCCACCGCCGAAGGACAAGATCTGATTCGGCAGTTGGTGAAAGTCTGTGACGTGTTCATCGAAAACTTCAAAGTGGGCGACATGGCACGTTACGGGCTGGACTACGCCACCCTTGCCCAGCTCAACCCCAAATTGGTTTATTGCAGCGTGACCGGATTTGGCCAAACCGGCCCCTACCGTGATCGGGCTGGCTATGACTATGCGATCCAAGGCATTGGCGGTCTCATGAGCGTGACGGGTGAACGCGATGATTTGGGGGGAGGCCCGCAAAAAGTCGGCGTGGCCGTGGCCGACCTTTTCACTGGCATGTATGCCTCCGTTGCCATTTTGGCCGCCTTGCGGCACGCTGAGCGAACCGGCGAAGGTCAACACATCGACATGGCGTTGCTCGATACCCAAGTCGCGATGTTGGCCAACTTAGGCGCCAACTATTTGGTGGCAGGCCAATACGAAGGCAAGGCGCCGGGGCGCGCGGGCAATGCCCACGCCAACATCGTGCCTTACCAAGTATTTGAAGTCGCCCCTGCCGAAGACGGCAGCAAAGAGCACCTGATTCTGGCCGTCGGCAACGACGGGCAATACGTGAAATTTTGCAAGGTAGCCGGTCGTCCCGACCTGTCTGCAGATCCACGTTTTGCCACCAATGCCAACCGCGTTCGGCACCGTGCCGTGTTGGTGCCGATACTGGAAGAGGTCTTGAAAACTCGACGCAAGGCCGACTGGCTCAGTGCGCTTGAAGCTGAAAAAGTGCCCTGCGGCGCGATCAACAACTTGGCCGAAGTATTTGCCGATCCACACATTCGCGCACGCAACATGGTGACGCCGTGGGAACATCCTGCACGTGGCACCATGGAACTGACGGCCAGCCCCATGAAGTTCAGTGCCACGCCCGTGCGCACCGACTTGCCGCCCCCGCTATTGGGACAACACACGGACGACGTTCTGCGCGATTTGCTTCAGCTCGACCCGGAGGCACTGGCCACGTTACGCAAGCAGCGCGTCATTTAACGCCGCATGCGTCTTGACTGACCTTACTTACCTCTGAAGTCGTCGTGGCAAGACTTGCATGTCCCGGCGGCAGCCGTGAACGCCGTTTTGAACGCGTCTTCTTTGCCTGTTTTAGCGGCAGCCAGCAACTTCACTGATTCGGCTTGGTATTTGTCAGCCGCTTCTTTGAATTTGGCGCTTTGTTTCCACACCTCGGGCTTGGCGCGTGTTTCGCCAACATCCGTGCCTTCGCCAAATGCGGCCCATGGCAATTTCGCCATATTGGCCACCACCTCTGCGTTCTCTACGGCGACTTTGGCGTCAAACGCCGTCTTGCCCTGCGCCATCGCGCCCAAGCGTCCGAAATGCGCCGCCGTGACAGTGAGTGCAGCCTTGCGGTACTTGATGGCATCTTCTGGTTTGGCAAACTGCGCAGAAGCCGTGAAGCTGATCACACTGGCACTGACGGCCATCAAAAACAAAATAGCTTTTTTCACAGAGGTGTCCTTTAAGGTTGAAAATGACGAATCACGAAACGCGAGTTTAAGGACTTTGCTTTTGTTTGTCTTTTGAATGGACGGTTGTCATGCCTAACTCTCTCTCTTTTGCGCGCGTCCGTATTTGGGATCTCCCCACCCGCCTCTTTCATGCGCTTCTGGTCGTTTCGGTGATCGGCCTGGTGGTTACCGGAGAAGTCGGCGGAGACGCCATGAAGATTCATTTCTGGCTTGGCTATACGGTCCTGACGCTGGTCTTCTTTCGCGTGGCTTGGGGCTTGGTGGGCGGCCATTGGTCACGCTTCAGCCACTTTGTGCCAACGCCCGCCAAACTGTATGCGTATCTCCAAGCACTTCGCACTCAACAAACGACGTCCCCGATTGGGCACAACCCTCTCGGCGCTTTGTCTGTGCTCGCCATGCTGAGCCTACTGATGCTTCAAGTCTTCAGCGGCTTCATGAGTGACGATGAAATTTCCAATGCAGGCCCATGGACCGCCCTCATTCCCAACAACTGGGTTGAATGGGCCACCACGTACCACAGCGACATTGGCAAAGCCGCGCTGTTGTTGTTGATTGGCTTGCACGTGTCTACCGTGCTTTACTACAAACACGTCAAGAAAGAAGACCTGATCACACCCATGCTGCATGGCGACAAAAATGTGCCCGAAGGCACACCGGCCTCACGCGACTCCTTCACCTCACGCCTGTTTGCCGCAGCCGTTTTCCTCGTCTGCGCTTACGGGGTTTATCGCTTGGTGCAGCTGGGCTGACCTCTTAAGCCTTGACTTGCTTTAGCAATGTATCGGCATCGCTGACTTCAAATTTGCCTGGACCTTCCAGATTTAATTGCACCACTTTGCCGTCTTTCACCAACATCGAGTAGCGGTTGCTGCGCAAACCCATGCCACGTGTGGTCAGGTCTAGCGTCAAGCCTGTGGCTTGGGTGAAATCGGCACTGCCATCGCCTAACAGGCGGACTTTGCCCTGTGTCTGTTGGTCACGAGCCCAGGCACCCATCACAAAGGCGTCATTCACGCTGACGCACCAAATTTCGTCCACGCCCGCAGCTTTGAACTGCTCGTACTTTTCAACATAGCCTGGCACATGCTTGGCTGAACACGTCGGCGTGAAAGCCCCTGGCAGTGCAAACAAGGCAATCGTTTTGCCCGCCGTGGCTTTGGCCACGTCTACGGCGTTCGGGCCAATGCTGCAACCTTCGCCTTCAACCTCTGAATATTCCATCAGGGTGGTGTGTGGCAGGGTGTCTCCAACTTTGATCATGGTGTCTCCAAATAATTGACGTGATAAAAACAAAAACGACCCACATTGTGGGTCGTTTTCTTTAGCCTTGCAGAGCCGAAGCCCTTTGGTATTTAAACCGCTGCAGCTTTCTCAACCAAACGGGTCACCACCCAGTTTTTGGTTTTCGAAATTGGCTTGCTCTCCGTGATCTCGATCACGTCGCCCAGGTGGTAAGCACCTGTTTCGTCGTGCGCGTGGTACTTCGAAGACTTGGCCACGATCTTGCCGTAGAGGGCGTGCTTCACACGACGCTCCACGAGCACGGTCACAGTTTTAGCGCGCTTGTCGCTAACCACCTTGCCAATCAAGGTGCGTTTGAGGGATTTCTTAGCGTCCGTCATGTTCACTCCTTACTTGGCGGCTTGCTTTTCAGCAAGAATGGTTTTCGCACGAGCGATGCTGCGACGTGTCAGACGCAGTTGAGCCGTGTTGTTGAGTTGTTGCGTACCTTTTTGCATGCGCAAGCCAAAGTGAGCTTTTTGCAACTCTTTGACTTCAGCTTCGAGGCCGGCAACGTCTTTTTGGCGCAGTTCAGCAGCTTTCATTTCTTATTTCTCCTGATTACTGGCCGATCATGCG
>JBFYKC010000089.1:0-2964 GCA_041311135.1 Comamonadaceae bacterium
AAGCGCAGGGTGATGGTCCAGAAGACGGTCTCCGCGAAAAAATGATCGCGGTCAACCGCGTCACCAAAGTGGTTAAGGGCGGCCGTATTCTCGGTTTCGCAGCTTTGACTGTGGTGGGTGATGGCGATGGCCGCGTTGGTATGGGCAAAGGCAAGTCAAAAGAAGTGCCAGTCGCCGTTCAAAAAGCAATGGAAGACGCGCGTCGCAACATGACCAAAGTCACGTTGAAAAACGGCACGATTCACCACACAGTGCACGGTCGTCACGGTGCTGCCAACGTCATGATGATTCCTGCCCCTAAGGGTACCGGCATCATTGCAGGCGGCCCTATGCGCGCTGTGTTCGAAGTGATGGGCATCACCGACATCGTGGCAAAGAGCCACGGTACGTCGAACCCTTACAACATGGTTCGTGCCACTTTGGATGCTTTGAACAATTCAACCACCCCTGCAGAAGTTGCTGCTAAGCGTGGCAAGAATATCGAAGAAATCTTCGCCTAATTCCGGAGCATTCGATGAGCACACCTCAAACTGTCAAGATCCAATTGGTGCGTAGCCCAATTGGCACCAAAGAATCGCACCGCGCCACTGTTCGTGGCTTGGGCTTGCGCAAATTGAATTCTGTGAGCGAGTTGCAAGACACGCCTGCAGTGCGCGGCATGATTAACAAGATCAGCTATCTGGTCAAAGTGCTGTAAAAGGTCAAAGATGGAACTCAATAACATCACCCACGCACCTGGCGCCAAACACGCCAAGCGTCGCGTTGGTCGCGGCATTGGCTCTGGCCTCGGCAAGACTGCTGGCCGTGGCCACAAAGGCCAAAAGTCACGTTCAGGTGGCTACCACAAAGTGGGTTTCGAAGGCGGTCAAATGCCTTTGCAACGTCGCTTGCCTAAGCGCGGCTTCAAGTCCACCACGTTGAAATACAACGACGAAGTGACTTTGGCTGACTTGCAACAACTCGGCGCTCCTGAAGTGGACATGTTGACCTTGAAGGCCGCTGGCCTCGTGGCTTCTTTCGCTCGCGTGGTCAAAGTTGTGAAGACTGGCGAATTGACCAAGGCTGTCAAGCTCAATGGCATCGGCGCAACTGCTGGGGCTAAAGCTGCGATTGAAGCCGCTGGCGGTTCAGTCGCTTAATTGGCGGACACAACAGGAAACGCACTCCGTGGCAACCCAACCTGCATCGATCGGTAACAACGACAAGTATGGCGACCTGCGTCGCCGTCTGGTCTTTTTGCTGCTCGCCTTGGTGGTGTACCGCGTGGGTGCGCACATTCCTGTGCCTGGTATCGATCCCAACCAGTTGCAACAATTGTTCAAGGGCCAGCAAGGCGGCATCTTGAGTCTGTTCAACATGTTCTCGGGTGGCGCGCTGTCGCGCTTCACCGTGTTTGCGTTGGGCATCATGCCTTACATCTCTGCATCGATCATCATGCAGTTGCTGACTTATGTGTTGCCCTCGTTGGAGCAGCTCAAAAAAGAAGGCGAAGCAGGTCGTCGCAAGATTACACAATACACACGCTTCGGTACTTTGGGCTTGGCATTGTTCCAGTCCATGGGCATTGCCTTGGCGCTGGAAGCCTCTGCGGGTTTGGTCAACGTGCCAGGCTTTGGCTTCCGTATGACAGCCATGGTCAGCTTGACCGCTGGCACCATGTTCCTGATGTGGTTGGGTGAACAAATCACCGAGCGTGGCTTGGGTAACGGTATCTCTATTTTGATTTTTGCCGGTATCGCAGCAGGTTTGCCTGGTTCGATCGGTGGCTTGCTCGAGTTGGTGCGTACAGGTGCGATGAGCATTTTGGCGGCCATCATCATCGTGATTGTGGTGGCGTTGGTCACCTACTTTGTGGTGTTTGTCGAGCGTGGTCAACGCAAAATCTTGGTGAACTACGCGCGTCGCCAAGTGGGTAACAAGGTGTATGGCGGTCAATCGTCGCACCTGCCCCTGAAGCTGAACATGGCAGGTGTGATTCCTCCTATCTTCGCTTCGTCCATTATTCTCTTGCCCGCAACTGTGGTGAGCTGGTTCAGCTCCGGTGACAGCATGCGTTGGTTGAAAGACATTTCTGCAGCACTTGCACCCGGACAGCCTGTCTATGTGATGTTGTATGCAGCAGCCATTGTTTTCTTCTGCTTTTTCTACACGGCCTTGGTATTCAACAGCCGCGAAACAGCAGATAACTTGAAAAAGAGCGGTGCATTTGTGCCCGGGATCCGTCCAGGTGACCATACGGCCAAATACATCGATAAAATACTGGTCCGACTGACTTTGGCTGGCGCCGTGTACATCACATTTGTGTGCCTGTTGCCCGAGTTTTTGATCTTGAAATACAACGTGCCTTTCTACTTCGGTGGCACCTCGTTGTTGATCATTGTGGTTGTGACAATGGACTTCATGGCTCAAGTGCAAAACTACATGATGAGCCAGCAGTATGAGTCATTGCTTAAGAAAGCAAGTTTCAAAACAACGGTAGGTTGAAAGACCTAGCAAAGAATCGTGTTCCATGCCCAGCATGGCATGGAATTAAATGAGTTTTAGGAGAGTGAAATGAGAGTTTCGGCTTCGGTCAAGAAAATTTGCCGCAACTGCAAAATCATCCGCCGCAAGGGCGTGGTTCGTGTGATCTGTACAGATCCACGCCACAAACAGCGTCAAGGTTGATTGAACTGGTTTAAAGAGGACGCACATGGCACGTATCGCTGGCATTAACATTCCGCCGCACAAACACGCTGAAATCGGTTTGACATCGATTTTCGGTATTGGTCGCACACGCGCTCGCAAAATTTGCGAAGCAACTGGCATTGATTACGCAAAGAAGATCAAAGATCTGACTGACTCGGACCTCGAAAAGATCCGTGACCAGATCGCTGAATTCACGATTGAAGGTGACTTGCGTCGCGAAACAACAATGAACATCAAGCGTTTGATGGACATTGGTTGCTACCGCGGTTTCCGTCA
>JBFYKC010000141.1:0-5524 GCA_041311135.1 Comamonadaceae bacterium
ACCGTGTGCACGCCTTTGAGGTCCATGCCGTAGCGCTCACCAATTTGCTCGTACAAACCTGGCAAGGGCTTGCGACAGCCACAGGTTTCTTCAGGGCTGTGTGGGCAATAAAACACCGCATCCACACGGCCACCGGCAGCGGCCAACAACTTGTGCATCTTGGTGTGCATGGCGTTGAGCGCCGCCACGTCAAACAAGCCACGGCCCAAACCCGATTGGTTGGAGGCCACCACCACATGCCAGCCCGCATGGTTCAAACGCGCAATCGCTTCAAGCGCACCGGGCAAAGGAATCCACTCATCCGCCGACTTGACGTATTCGTCGCTGTCTTGGTTGATGGTGCCATCACGATCGAGGATGACGAGTTTGGTTTGCATGAGGGTCGACTTAAGAAGCGAGGCAGGACAAATCGGCCACACGGTTCATGGCCAAGTGCAAACACTTGAGCAGGCCTTGGCGGTTGAGGCGCAAGTCCATCTCTTCGGCGTTGACCATCACGTCATCAAAGTAGGCATCGACAGGGGAGCGCAAGGCGGCCAAGGTTTGCAAAGACGCGGTGTAGTCACCGGCGTTGAATTGCGCCTCAGACTCGGGCAGCAACTTTTGCATGACGGCGTAGAGCGCTTGTTCGGCATCTTCTTTGAACAAGGCGGTGTTCACATGCGCATCCACTTCACCCGCTTTCTTGAGCACGTTGCCAATGCGTTTGTTGGCGGCCGCCAGGGCAGCGGCTTCGGGCAAGGCGGCAAAAGCGCGCACGGCTTCCAAACGTTTGCTGACATCGGCCAAGCGTTGCGGTTGGAGCGCCAGCACGGCTTCGACTTCTTGGGCGCTGAAACCTTGCTCACGCAAACCACCGGCCAAGCGGTCGTAGATGAACGAGGTCAAGGCGGCAGCGGGGTCGGTGATCTTGTCGCCAAACGCGGGAATGGCTTGTGCGATCAGGGCGTCCAAGGCGAGATCCAAATGCGCTTCGCGCAACATGCGCACCACGCCCAAGGCATGACGGCGCAAGGCGAAGGGGTCTTTGTCGCCCGTGGGCAAATTGCCAATGCCAAACATGCCCACCAAGGTTTCCAGTTTGTCGGCCAAGGCCACCACCACGCCCACGGGGTTGCGTGGCAACTCGTCACCCGCAAAGCGGGGTTTGTAGTGGTCTTCAATGGCTTCAGCCACGTCGCTGCTCAAGCCGTCGTGGCGCGCGTAGTAGCCGCCCATGATGCCTTGCAACTCGGGGAACTCGCCCACCATATCGGTCAGCAAATCGGTCTTGGCCAACTGGGCTGCGGTGTCTACGGCTTGCACAAAGACAGCGTCTTTGGCTTGTGGCAACAACGCGGCAATACCTTTGGCAATGGTGCGCACGCGCTCGGTGCGCTCACCTTGCGTGCCCAACTTGTTGTGATACACCACCTTGGCCAAACCGTCCACGCGCGAGGCAAGTGTTTTTTTGCGGTCTTGGTCAAAGAAGAATTTGGCATCGGCCAAACGTGGACGCACCACGCGCTCGTTGCCGCCCACCACGGCAGATGCATCGTCGGGCGTGATGTTGCTGACCACCAAGAACTGATGCGTCAACTTGCCGGCCGCGTCGAGCAGGGGAAAGTATTTTTGGTTCGCCTTCATCGTGAGGATGAGGCACTCTTG
The DNA here is from genome assembly GCA_041311135.1 of Comamonadaceae bacterium. Classification (GTDB taxonomy): domain Bacteria; phylum Pseudomonadota; class Gammaproteobacteria; order Burkholderiales; family Burkholderiaceae_C; genus Limnohabitans. The sequence continues at coordinate 1,648 of JBFYKC010000141.1, forward strand.
TGGCACGTCGAGGAATTGTTTTTCGAACTCGCACACCAACACATTGGGGCGTTCGACCAAGGCGGTCACCTCGTCTAACAGTGCGGCGTCTTGGATCGCCTTCACACCGCCGCCGACCTTGGCTGCGGCGGCTTCGAGTTGACGCACGATTTCTGCGCGACGCGCCGTGAAGCTGGCAATCACCGCACCGTCTTTGGCGAGCGTGTCGGCATACACATCGGCGTTGGCCAACACCACGGGCGACACCTTGGCTTCAAAGCGATGGCCTTGCGTGCTGTTGCCCGCCGTCAAACCCAAGGCCTTGACCGGCACCACGCTGTTGCCATGCAAAGCCACCAAGCTGTGCGCGGGTCGCACAAAGTTGACGCTGCTCCAGCCGGGCAACTCGCAATCGGTTTCGAGCTGGTAGCTCATCACCTTGGGAATGGGCAATTTGGCAAGAGCGTCGTCCAACGCTTTTTGCAAACCCACGACCAAGCTGGCACCTTTGGCCACGCTGTCGTAGAACAAGGCTTCGGCCTTGCCGTCAGGGGCGCGTTTGAGTTGTGCCACCACCTCGGGGCCTGCGCCCAAGGCTTGCAGTTTTTTCAACAACGCGGGGGTGGCGTTGCCACTGGCGTCCAAGCCCACGCTGACAGGCATGAGTTTTTGTTGCACCGCTTTGTCGGCTGCTTGCGCAGACACCGCCGTGATGTGTGCCGCCAAACGACGGGGTGACGCGTAGGCCGTGACCACAGAGTTGTCCGCGGTGAGGCCTTGTGCTTTGAGCTGTTCAAACAGCACGGTTGAAAAAGCGTCGCCCAACTTTTGCAAGGCTTTGGGAGGCAACTCTTCCACGAAGAGTTCGATGAGTAGGTTGTGTGTCGTCATGTTCTTGTGTCCTACGCTCAAGCGGTCTTCTTCGGAATTTGGTCGACCCACTCGCGCGGGGCCATGGGGAAGCCCAAACGTTCGCGGCTTTCGTAATAGCTTTGCGCCACAGCGCGTGCCAAGTTACGAATGCGGCCGATGTAGGCGGCACGCTCGGTCACGCTGATGGCGCCACGCGCATCCAGCAAGTTGAAGGTGTGCGCAGCTTTGAGTACTTGCTCGTAGGCGGGCAAGGCGAGCTGGGCCCCCATCAAATGTTGGGCTTGCTTTTCGTGCGCACCGAAGGCGGTGAACAAGAACTCGGCATCGCTGTGCTCGAAGTTGTAGGTGGATTGCTCCACCTCGTTTTGTTTGTACACATCACCGTAGGTCAAGCCGTCGGTCCATTGCAGGTTGTAGACGTTGTCCACGCCTTGCAGGTACATGGCCAAACGCTCTAAGCCGTAGGTGATTTCGCCGGTGATGGGTTTGCAGTCAATGCCGCCGACTTGTTGGAAGTAGGTGAACTGCGTGACTTCCATGCCGTTCAACCACACCTCCCAGCCCAAGCCCCATGCGCCCAGGGTTGGGTTTTCCCAGTCGTCTTCTACAAAACGAATGTCGTTTTTCTTCAGGTCAAAACCCAGCGCTTCGAGCGAGCCCAGGTACAGCTCCAAGATGTTGCTGGGTGCGGGCTTCAACACCACTTGGTATTGGTAGTAGTGCTGCAAGCGGTTGGGGTTTTCGCCGTAGCGGCCGTCTTTGGGGCGACGGCTGGGTTGCACGTAGGCCGCCTTCCAAGGCTCGGGGCCCAAGGCGCGCAAGAACGTGGCGGTGTGTGAGGTACCCGCCCCCACCTCCATGTCGATGGGTTGCAACAAGGCGCAGCCTTGCTCGGCCCAGTAGGACTGGAGTTTGAGAATGATTTGTTGAAAAGTCAGCATGCAACGAGGCCAGCTTGGCGCTGGCAAATTAAGCTGCAGGTCCATATGCCCGCAAACCTTAGATTTTACGGGCCGAACCGCCTCGGTCCGTGCCGACCCGCATGGGCCATTTCCGCCACCACCAAGAGGGTCAGCAAGGCCAGTCCCGCCAACGGCCACAGCCCCCACACCGACACCCAACGCGCATACGGTGTGACAGGGCCGTGCACCCCCGTCACCTCCGCCGTCAAGGCCCCAGCCACGGCACTGGGCAAGCGCTGCGTGACCTCGCCCTGCGCATTGATGATGGCCGTGGCGCCAGTGTTGGTGGCGCGCAGCATGGGACGCCCCAGTTCTAGTGCGCGCATGCGGGAAATGTGCAGGTGCTGGTCAATCGCCACCGTGTCCCCAAACCACGCGATGTTGCTGAGGTTGACCAAGAGGGTGGGCGCTTGCTCGGGGTCGGCAAAACTGCGTGCCAACTCTTCACCAAACAAATCTTCGTAGCAAATATTGGGGGCAATGCGCTCACCCTTGAAATGCAAGGCGGGTTGCGCCACCTCGCCACGCGTGAAGTCGCCCAAAGGAATGTTGAGCAGACGCACAAACCATTGAAACAGCGGCGGCACAAACTCGCCAAAGGGCACTAAGTGGTGCTTGTCGTATTGGTAGGTGGCGGTAGAGGCCGGCGTGGCTTGCGGCATCAACCCCAAGGCCGAGTTGCTGTACTGGCGTTGTCCGTTGGCAGGGTGCTGCAGCAGCGGCATACCGATCAGGGCGGCTTGTGTGCCTTTTGAAAAACGCTGTTGCACGCCAGACCAATACCCATCGGGCAATTGCTCGGGAGGCATGGGCAGTGCGGTTTCGGGAGTGACCGTCAAATCGCTGGTGCTGCTCAGCAAGCCCTCGCGGTAATCACGCAGGGCACGCCCCACACCGCTGGCACCAAACTTCAAGTCTTGCGGAATGTTGCCTTGCAACAGCGTGACGCGCAGAGGCTGCGTGGACTTTGTTGACGCGGTTTGGCTGGGCGAGGTCCACCAGGTCCAACCCAACGCCAGCACCACAAGCGCAGTCAAACTGCGCGCCACCACCGCACGCGAGGTAACGTGTGGCCGCTGCGCCACCAGCGCCATGGCCAACCCGGCTGACAACGCGCACAAACCATACACCCCTACCCAAGGCGCCCAGTGGCGCATGAGGCTGTCCACATGCGCATAGCCGCCGGCGCCCCACGGGAAACCTGTCCACAGCGTGCCGCGCACCAACTCGGCCAGCATCCACACCGAAGCAAAGCTCACGCTGCGGGCCAGCACGCCCACTTGCAGGTGTCCGCACAAGCGGTGAAACAACGCACCTGCCGCGCCGTAAAACAACGCCAAACCCGCCGCCAGCAACCCCACCGCGGCCACCGCCAGCGGTGCTGCCAACTCGCCATAGGTGTGCAAGGAAATAAACAACCACCAGGTGCTGCCCGCCAGCCATGCAAACGCAAACACCCAGGCTTGGGCAAACGCGTGGCGTACAGAGTTGCTGCGGTCAAGTGCCGCAGCCAACACAGCCAAGCTGGCACATTGCAACCCACCAAGTGGCACGCCCCGCCAAGCACCCTCCCACGGCCACGCCAATGACAAGGCCTGCGTCAGCCCTGCAACAACCAGCAGTGTGGTCATGCCTATGGAGAGGGGCCAGCGACGCATGGGTTACTGTGGCGCTTTGTCTGTGGGCGCGGGGTACACCTTGAACCACTTCACCGCACCCCCACGGGTGTGCAGCACCTCGAAGCGCAGCTTGTTGATTTCAAAGTGCTCGCCCCTGCGTGGCACGTGGCCCATGGCATGGGCGATGAAGCCCCCAATGGTGTCGAAGTGCGTGTCGTCGTTTTCTTCGGCCGCGTTCACTTCGAGGTGGGTGCCAAAGGCTTCGCCCACACGCTCCAGCGAGGCATCCCCGCTGACACGGTAGGTGCGGTCGGCCAGGGCAAAAATGTCGCCCACGTCTTCTTGGCTGTCGAACTCGTCTTCAATGTCGCCGACGATTTGTTCCAGCACATCTTCAATGGTGATGAGCCCTGCGATGCGGCCAAACTCGTCCACCACCAAGGC
>JBFYKC010000156.1:0-4634 GCA_041311135.1 Comamonadaceae bacterium
CAGCTGCACGGTGTAGCCACCTTCTGGGTTTTCGGTGAAGCTGCTGCTTTCAATCAGCACCGCTTCTGGCTCGCGTGGCCAGCTGATGTCACACCCACCGCAGAGCACCGACAACACAGGACGCAACGCGGGTTCTTCCGCTGCCAGCGCATGGCGGTACGTCAACAACACTTGCCAGACAAAGACCAAGGCCAACAAGGCGGTAGCGCCCCACCAAAGCAATTGCTGACGTGAGACAGCGGTGGCATCCGCTGTGACGGACTCAGCCTCTTGTGTTTCCATCGCAGCCGATGAAGGCGACGTGACTGCGGTACGAAACAGCGCAGGGGCTTCGGTGCTGGGCGTGGGAACTTCGGGAAGTTCTGGCGCTACAGCCTCAAAATAAAGATGCGCCTCAAACACATGCGCACATCGACCGCATCGCACCCACCCTTTGGCCAGCTCTAGCTGTTGGGGCGACACCTTGAAGGCGGTCTCGCATTGGGGGCAATGGGTAATTTGCATCAGCAGTGGGCGGTCATCAAAATCCAGCCGTCTTCCGAGTCGCTGACGTTCAGCGTGCAATACGGCGCATAAGCGTCTTTGAGTTCTTGGGCTTGTCGTTCAAGAATACCCGCCAACACCAAGTTCCCCCCAGCCGCCACGTGACTGCGCAGCAACGGGGCCAACACCTTGAGGGGGGTGGCCAAAATATTCGCCAACACAGTTTGGTACTCGCCCTTGGCTTTGTCGGGCAAGCCGGCATTCAAGTGCACATGGTTGGCGTCGGCATTGAGCACGGTGGCGCTGACCGCCGCTTCGTCAATGTCCACCGCATCAATCGTGGCAGCGCCGTGCAAGGCGGCACCAATCGCCAAGATGCCAGAACCACAACCGTAGTCGAGCACGCGTTGATTCGCAACCGCATGGGTGGCGATCCAACGCAAACACATGCGCGTCGTGGGATGGGTGCCAGTGCCAAAGGCCAAGCCAGGGTCAAGACGAATGACTTTTTTCGCCGCAGCAGGTGGTTCATGCCACGTGGGCACGATCCAAAAATCGGGGGTGATGTCGACCGGCGCGAATTGCGATTGCGTCAAGCGCACCCAATCTTGGTCGGCCAGCGCTTGGATACCCAGCACTTGGCTGCCTGAGAAAAAATCTTGCAAGGCCAGCAAGCGCGACGCGTCTTGTGCGAGCGCTTGCTCCGCAAACAAGGCCACGATGCGGGAACGCTTCCAACCCTCTTTGGGAGGTGGCATGCCGGGCTCACCAAACAAGGCTTGCTCGGCATCGGTTTGCGCATCGGCATCTTCCACAGACACACTCAAAGCGTCGAGTGCATCCAGCGCCTCGCAGACAGCTTCCACGCTGTCTTCGGGGCACATCAGGCGCAGCTCAAACATCAGCGCTTGTGAGCAGCGAGCCACTCTTCCAAGTAATGAATGTTGGTGCCACCGGCCATGAACTTGGAGTCAACCATCAACTCGCGGTGCAGCGGAATGTTGGTGTTGATACCTTCCACCAGCGTTTCAGCCAAAGCGGTGCGCATGCGCGCCAAGGCTTGGTCACGGGTGTCGCCGTGCACGATGATCTTGCCAATCATCGAGTCGTAGTTGGAGGGCACAAAGTAGTTGGTGTAGATGTGTGAATCCACGCGCACACCAGGACCGCCTGGGGCATGCCACATGGTGACGCGACCGGGCGATGGGATGAACTTGAAGGGGTCTTCCGCATTGATACGACACTCGATCGAGTGACCACGCACTTGAATGTCACGTTGGGCAAAGGGCAACTTCATGCCAGCCGCCACCATGATTTGCGTCTTCACAATGTCCACGCCAGTGATGTATTCGGTCACCGGATGTTCCACCTGAACGCGGGTGTTCATTTCAATGAAATAGAACTCACCGTTCTCGTACAAGAACTCGAAGGTACCGGCACCACGGTAGCCAATTTTTTTACAAGCGGCTGCGCAACGCTCACCAATCTTCTCGATGAGCTTGCGTGGGATGCCGGGTGCAGGCGCTTCCTCAATCACTTTTTGGTGACGACGTTGCATCGAACAATCACGCTCGCCCAAGTAAACCGCATTCTTGTGCTTGTCCGCCAAGATTTGAATTTCAATGTGGCGTGGGTTTTGGAGAAACTTCTCCATGTACACCGCAGGATTGCCAAAGGCGGTACCTGCTTCAGCCTTGGTCATTTGCACCGCGTTGATCAGCGCTGCTTCGGTGTGCACCACACGCATGCCACGGCCACCACCACCGCCAGCGGCTTTGATGATGACGGGATAGCCCACGCTCTTGGCCACGCGTTTGATCGCAGCGGGATCGTCAGGCAACTCGCCCTCCGAACCGGGCACGCAAGGCACACCAGCTTTGATCATGGCTTGCTTGGCGGACACCTTGTCGCCCATGATGCGGATGGATTCAGCAGTTGGGCCGATGAACTGAAAACCGCTTTTCTCCACGCGCTCGGCAAAGTCAGCGTTTTCGCTCAAGAAGCCGTAACCGGGGTGAATCGCTTCGGCATCCGTGACTTCAGCCGCCGCAATGATGGCAGGCATGTTCAGGTAGCTCAATGGCGACGCTGCAGGGCCAATACACACCGCTTCGTCTGCCAATTTGATGTATTTGGCTTCGCGGTCAGCTTCGGAATAGACCATCACCGCTTTGACGCCCAGCTCGCGACAGGCGCGTTGAATGCGCAAGGCGATTTCGCCACGGTTGGCGATCAGGATTTTTTTAAACATGGGAGGCCCGCCTGTTATTCAATGATCAACAGGGGTGCGCCGTATTCCACAGCTTGACCGTTCTCCGCCAAGATCTTGGTGATGGTGCCGGACTTGTCCGCTTCGATCTCGTTCAAGATCTTCATGGCTTCAATGATGCAGATGGTCTCGCCTTCTTTCACCTGTTGGCCCACTTCGGCGAATGCTTTGGCGCCAGGGCTGGAAGCGCGGTAGAAGGTACCGACCATGGGTGACTTGACGATGTGACCTGCAGGCTCAGCCTCGGCCACAGGGGCGGGCGCAGGCGCAGCGGCTGGCGCGGGGGCGGCGGCCACAGGCGCGGCAACGGCCACGGGGGCAGGCGCTGCCATTTGCGTCACCATGGCCACAGGCGCTGGTGCACTCTTGACGATACGGACCGTGCCTTCTGCCTCGGTGATTTCGAGTTCAGACACATTGGAGTCGGAGACCAGGTCAATCAACGTCTTGAGTTTGCGCAAATCCATAACTACACCTTATTTGTTGTAAATAAGCCCCTAATTTACACCAATTCACAATGAAAAGACAGAGAAAAATGGTCAAGACGCCCAGTTTTTGACCTCTTCTGCATTTAATTTACCTAATTTCTGCTGAATCACGCCGCCTTGCGCATCCAAAACCAAGGTAAACGGCAAGCTGGCTTGGCTATTTCCCAGCTTTTGCCCCAGTTCAGAACCATTCAAACCGGCCAACCCCATCGGATAACTGAAGGGCGATTGCGCTAAAAAGTGGCGCACCCGACTGGGTTGATCAACGGCCAATCCCACCACTTGCCAACCTTTGACTTGGTTTTGCTGATAGAAGGCTTCAATTAAAGGCATTTCCTCCACGCACGGCGGACACCAAGTGGCCCAGAAGTTCAACACCAACGGCTTGCCCTGAAAGCGCGACATCAGCAAGCGCTCACCCGAAGGGGTGTCAAACTCGGCCTCCCAAAGCGCTTGCAAGGCATCCGGCGACAATGCCGCCGCCGTGTGCTGGCGCAAGCCCACCGCAAAACCGGCAGCGGCCGCCACGGCTGCCGCCCCCACATACAGTGCATGACGTCTATTTACATTGAATGTCATTCAAAATCTTCCATCAATCTATCTAAAGCTGTTAAATCACCGCGTTGGGTTCTGCCTTGCGCATCCAGTTTGAGTGCGCCACGCACATCGTCGCGGTCGTAAATCATCAAATGAACCCACACGCGGTGGTCCAACCCCGGGCAGTCGCACAACACGCTCAAGGCATCGACCGTCTCGCCTTGAAAACCTTGCACCGAACTCACCTCGTAACGCACATTGTGGTCAATCAGGCTAATTTCGGTCGATTTGGGGTCATCACAAAACAACTGCAGGTAAATGTCCGACAAACCCGTTGCTGTACCGCGCCAAACGCCCCCGCCCAAATGCGGCCGGAAGTCCGTCAACCGCACCATCCACTGCCGCGCCAACGCGCGCAAGGCCGCCAACTCGGTCGGCTGTGTGTCAGCACAAAACACCGACAGGTACTCGCGCACGGCATCTTCCACTTGGTCGTTGTTGGGCAACTGGGCGCGGCCGTTGAGCCCCAGTTGCTTGACTGCACGGCGTTTGGCCGGGCCGTACTCCAACCCCTCCTCGACCACCAGACGGGCTGCCGTTGCTGCGATTTCTTCTTGAACTGTCACCATAGGTGAGTTGATTGTCGGGCCCTTCTGCCATGTTTGCAGAAAAGCCGCAGAACAGCCCTCCTAAAATGCCCGCATGCACATACATATTTTGGGAATTTGCGGCACGTTCATGGGTGGACTGGCTGCGTTGGCACGTGAAGCGGGCCACAAAGTCACCGGTTGCGATGCGGGCGTTTACCCCCCCATGAGCGACCAACTCCGTGCCCTCGGCATTGAACTGATTGAAGG
>JBFYKC010000158.1:0-5797 GCA_041311135.1 Comamonadaceae bacterium
ATCGTGATTGCCCTGCTCATCGCCACCGGCTGGCTACTCACCGGCAACCACGAAAACCCCGCGCATGATTGGCCCCTGTGGGCATTGACCGCCGCCACCACACTCATCGTGTGGAAAACAAGAACGCACCTGTTGCTGTTATTGGGTTTTGGCGCTCTTCTAGGCGCGCTCGGCTGGATTTAAATAAAACCAGTTCGCAGACTGTGGCTGTTCGGTATTGGCCGCAACGATTTCTGGTACCCCAGCATGAGGCGCGGCCAATATCGAACAGTCGCAGCGAGCTCAGAACAATTAAGAAACCGTCCGCTGACGTCGTGCCTCATACAAACACACGCCACTCGCCACCGACACATTCAAACTCTCCACCCCACCACACATGGGAATGCTGATAAGTTCGTCGCATGTCTTGCGCGTGAGTTGACGCATGCCATCGCCCTCGGCCCCCAGCACCAAAGCGGTTGGACCTTTGAGGTCCACTTGGTACAAAGTTTTGGGGGCATCGTCACTGGTACCGATGATCCAAATATTGCGTTCCTTCAGCTCATTCAAGGTACGTGCCAAGTTGGTCACCATGAAATACGGCACCGTCTCCGCCGCACCGCTGGCCACCTTGGCCACCGTGGCGTTGATGCCCACCGCATGGTCTTTGGGGGCAATCACCGCATGCGCACCAGCGCCATCCGCCACGCGCAAGCACGCACCCAGGTTGTGTGGGTCGGTCACACCGTCCAACACCAAAATCAGCGGCGACTCGACTTGCTCAATGCCCTCGAGCAACTCGTCCAACGAATGCACTTGCTTGATTTCATTTACCCGCGCTGCCACACCTTGGTGGCCATGGCCACCCGAGAGTTTGGCCAAACGAGGCCCGTCGGCTTCAATCAAACGCACACCTGCTTCTGTGGCGCGCTCAATGAATTGACGCATGCGCGCATCGCGGCGGGTGGGATCGAAATAAATTTCGATGATGGATTGCGGCGCTGTTTTGACGCGCACGCCAACGGCATGAAAACCGAAGAGAACTTTGGGAGCTGAAGACATAGGGACGGATTATCCCTTGCCTAGGCTTTGATCTGCCCTGCCTCGATGGTGATGGCCCGGTCGCAACGTGCTGCCAACTTCAAATCGTGCGTCACCAAGACCAAGGTGGTACCCAGTTCTTGGTTCAGCGCAAACATCAATTCCATGATGCGTTCGCCACTCGCATGGTCCAAGCTCCCTGTGGGCTCGTCGGCCAGCAGCAAAGCGGGCTTGACCACAAAGGCGCGGGCCAAAGCCACCCGTTGCTGCTCGCCACCTGAAAGCACCTTGGGGTAATGCCCCAAGCGTTCGCCCAAGCCCACGCGCACCAACATGTCTTTGGCGGCGGCACGGGGGTTGGCGACACCGGCCAGCTCCAGCGGCAGCATGACGTTTTCCAACGCTGTCATGTTGCCCAGCAACTGAAAACTCTGAAACACAAAGCCCACTTGGCGCGCACGCAAAGCGGCACGCGCATCTTCGTCAAGCGCAAACATGTCCACCCCGGCCAAACACACCGTGCCTTGCGTGGGGATGTCTAAGCCGGCCATGATGGACAACAAGGTGCTCTTGCCCGACCCCGAGGCCCCCACAATGGCCAAGGACTGCCGAGGCGCCAAAGTGAAGTCGATATCGCGGAGAATGTCTAACTTGCCGGTGGCGTCTTGCACCGATTTCGACAAATGCGAGACTGCAATCAAAGGCGATGTGGATGTTTTTTCAAATGAAGGCGTGGTCATGAAGCGCAATGGGTTGTTCAGGCGTGACTTTAACTTGGGTGCACTCAGCGCCGCGTTGCTAGGGGCATTGGGCGCAAGCACGGCCTCTGCACAGCAACAAGTCATCACCTCCACCGGCCAAGGCATGGAAGGCGAAATCACCTCCACAGGGCCTCACCGCCGCCGCGGCCAAGTGCCTCACAACGTGCCGCCACCTGGCTCGGCCCCACCGCCTGGTACCGTGCCCGCCGCCACCATCTTGGTGCTGGGTGATTCGCTGAGCGCGGAGTACGGCATTCCACGCGGCAAAGGCTGGGTGTCGTTGTTGGCTGAAAAGCTGCAAACCGAACGACCCGATGTGCGCGTGGTCAACGCCAGCGTCAGTGGTGACACCACCGCCGGTGGCCGCACGCGACTGCCTGCCATGCTGGACCAAGTGCGCCCCATTCAAGTGGTGATCGAACTCGGGGGCAATGACGCCTTGCGCGGTTTGGATTTGGACAGCACGCAAAACAACCTCGAAGCCATGATTCAAGCCTGCCGTGCCGTCAACGCGCGCGTGGTGTTAGTGGGCATGCAAATACCGCCCAACTATGGCCCCGACTACAGCGCCAAGTTCACGGTGATGTTTGCCAACTTGGCCAAGAAACACCGCACGGGCTTGGTGCCGTTTTTTCTCAAAGGCATTGCCGATGTGCCCGAGGCGGCCACGCTGTTTCAGGCTGACCGCATCCACCCCAAGGCCGAAGCCCACCCACGCATGCTGGCGAATGTGTGGCCCGAAATTAAAAAGAATTTATAAACCGTGAGCGTCCATTTCATCTCGGCGCAAGACGCCATGGCGCGCATGGCCATTCCCCTCGGTGCACCCGGTGGTTTCAGTACCGTCATCGATGCGCGCAGCGAAAACGAGTATGCGCTAGACCACTTGCCCGGCGCCGTGAATTGGCCATCGCTGAACAACGAAGAACGCATCTTCGTGGGCACGATGTACAAACAAGTGGGTGCCTTCGAAGCGCAAAAACACGGCGCTGCTTTAGTCGCTGCCAACATTGCACGCCACATTCAACGCGAGGTGTTGGACCTGCCTAAAAACTGGCAGCCGCTGATTTACTGTTGGCGTGGCGGCAAGCGCAGTGGCTCCTTGTCCATGGTGCTGGGACAAATTGGCTTCAAAGTGAACCTGATCGAGGGCGGCTACAAAGCGTTTCGTGCGGCCTTGGTGGCGGACATGCCACAACGTGTGGCGCCCTTGCAATTCAAGGTGATCTCGGGCCCCACAGGATCGGGCAAAACGCGTTTGCTACACGCCTTGGCCGCAGAAGGTGCGCAGGTGTTGGACCTGGAAGACCTGGCTTCGCACCGCAGCTCGGTGCTGGGTCACATTCCAGGCCAACCACAGCCGAGTCAGAAACACTTTGACACGCTTATCTGGCAGGCCTTGCGCAGTTTTGATCCGACACGTCCTGTGTTTGTCGAATCAGAAAGCCGCAAAGTGGGCAACTTGTCGATTCCCGAGTCGCTGATGCATGCCATGCGCGACAGCCCGTGTTTTGAGTTGCAGCTCAGCCTAGATGAACGCGTGGCCTTACTGATGGAAGACTACCCGTTCTTTGTGAATGACCCCGATTTGTTTTGCCACCGCCTCGATGCCCTGGTGGCGTTGCGTGGCAAAGCCGTGGTGGAGGCTTGGAAAACACAGGCTCACAGCGGCCAAATTGACAACGTGGTGCGCGACCTGCTGGTGCTGCACTACGACCCCACCTATGCGGCCTCGATGGTGCGCAACTTCACCCAAGGGGCCAAGGCCACCGCCTGTGTGGCAAAGAGCCGTCATGCCGAGAGCTTGCGCCAGGTGGCGCTGGCGCTGCTCTCATCCACGTGATGTTGCATGCGGCAGCTTTGCGGCCTGCAAAGCCTGCGCAATATCGGCTTGCAAATCAGCCACGGCTTCCAAGCCAATGCAAAACCGCACCACGCGTCCGCGCTGCATATGGGCTACCGATCGTGTGCGACTAGACCCCAGGTGGTAGGGCATCACCAAGCTCATCGGACCGCCCCAGCTGTAGCCAATCTTGAACAACTTCAAGGCGTCGCAAAACGCGTCCACTTGCTGGGTTGAAAGTGGCTCGTCCATCACCACACTGAAGATGCCAGCCGCCAAGCCTTCGGGCGTTTGCGGCGTGACGCACAGTTGCTGCCAATGCGCGTGGCCTGGCGAATTGGGCAATGCAGGATGCAACACCTGGCTGAATACCGGTTGCGATGCACACCAAGTCGCCAACGCACGTGCAGCGTTGTCTTGCGCTTGGTAGCGCAAGGGCAGCGAAGGCAACGAACGCAGCACAGCTTCGGCATCGTTCGCACCCACACCAGTGCCCAAGCGCATGTGGCTGAGCTTTAACACGCGCGCCAGTTCATCGCTGCGCGTGACGATGCTGCCCATCAATACATCGCCGCCGCCGCTGGGGTATTTGGTGAGCGCATGGATGGTCAAGTCCACCCCCAACTCGCCCTGTCCGGGCGTCAAGTCAAATGCATTGAAGGCCAAGCCTGCGCCCCAGGTGTTGTCGAGCGCACACAGCACACCACGGGCTTTGCACAGCTTCACCAAGGCCACCAAGTCTGGAAACTCCATCGTCACCGAACCTGCGGCTTCGAGCCATACCAAACGTGTGCGGTCGGTGATACGTGCGGACAAATCGTTCACATCCAATGGGTCATACACCTGGTGCGTGATGCCAAACTGCGCCAACTCACCTTCAGCCAACGACTTGTTGGGCGCGTAGGCGTTGTCAGGGATCAACACCTCGTCACCGGTTTTCAGCAACGCGAAATCGACATGCGCAATCGCTGCCAACCCACTGGGCGTGAGAATGCAATGCGTGCCACCTTCCAGCGTAGCCAAGCGTTCTTCTAACGTGAACGTGGTCGGTGTGCCGTGCAAGCCGTAGGTGTAGGCCGACTTGTCCATCCATTCACGCGTGCGCATAGCCGCCACATTCGGAAAGATGACCGTCGAGGCTTTGAACACGCCGACTTGCGGCGCTTCAAATTCGGCGGGAGGTTGGTACGCGTGGTGAATGAGGTCGGTGCTGCGGGTCATGCCGGGATATTACGACAGGCAAAAAAAACTCCGCACGAAGCGGAGTTCAGAGCGCCCCCGCAGTCAAGCGGTGAAGTCTGTGTGCGATGTGGCGCTCTAACTGTTAAACCTTCCACTTCTCCAACAAAGCCGCTGGACGCATGTTGTCATACGGTTCGAACGGTTGGTGAATCCATGGGTTGGTGGGCAAGTAGTCCACTGAGAAATCGGGGGCAAAAGCAGACACGCCTTTGGTCCAAATCACGGCGGTGCGCAACTCGGTGATGGGCTTGTAGTTGTTGCGCAGTTGGTCCACCACGGCCTTCAAGGTGTGGCCTGTGTCCGCCAAGTCGTCCACCAACAACACCTTGCCAGCGATTTCGCCTTTGGGGGTGGTGATGAAACGGGCGATGTCCAAGTGACCTTGCACCGTGCCCGCGTCAGCGCGGTACGAGCTGGTGGACATGATGGCCAAAGGCTTGTCAAAGATACGCGACAAGATGTCTCCAGGGCGCATGCCACCACGAGCCAAGCACAGAATGGTGTCGAATTCCCAGCCAGACTGGTGAACTTTGATCGCCAATTTTTCGATCAGGTTGTGGTACTCGTCATAAGACACGTACAGGTGTTTGCCGTCTTCGGTCAACATGGGAAGGTCCTTTTAAAAATTAAGCGATGTAGGGATGTGTCAACAAGATCGTGTGGTCACGGTCGGGGCTGGTGGACACCATGTGAATGGGCACGCCCGTGGTGTCAGCAATGCGGTTCAAGTAATGCTGAGCCGCTTTGGGCAACTTGGCGTAGTCGGTCACACCCACGGTGCTGTCGGTCCAGCCAGGAATGGTTTCGTAGATGGGTTTGCAACGTGCGATCTCATCAGCACCCATGGGCAAGATGTCGATCTTTTCGCCGTCCAATTCATAGCCGACGCACAACAGCAATTCGCTGAGGCCATCCAACACATCCAGCTTGG
>JBFYKC010000054.1:0-18377 GCA_041311135.1 Comamonadaceae bacterium
ACCCCTTGTTGCAAGACCCAGGTTTGGTGATTCACCCGCCCATGCTCTACATGGGCTATGTGGGCATGGCCGTGGCGTTTGCATTTGCGGTGGCCGCGCTGATGAGCGGCCGCTTGGATGCCGCCTGGGCACGTTGGTCGCGTCCATGGACGGTGATTGCGTGGACGTTTCTGACCTTTGGCATTGGCCTTGGTTCGTGGTGGGCGTATTACGAACTGGGTTGGGGCGGTTGGTGGTTTTGGGACCCGGTGGAAAACGCATCGCTCATGCCTTGGTTGGTCGGCACGGCGTTGATTCACTCGCTGATGGTCACAGAAAAACGCGGCAGCTTCAAAGCGTGGACGGTGTTGCTGGCGATTGCCGCGTTTTCGTTGTCGTTGCTCGGTACGTTCCTGGTGCGCTCGGGGGTGTTGACCTCGGTGCACGCGTTTGCCTCGGACCCCAAACGCGGGGTGTTTGTGTTGATCTTCTTGGCTGTGGTGGTGGGCGCTTCGCTCACCCTGTTTGCTTGGCGTGCGCCACGTGTGGCCTTGGGGGGGCGCATGGAGTTGGTGTCACGCGAATCGTTTTTGTTGGCCAACAGCGTGTTGCTGGTGGTGGCCACAGGCGCGGTGTTGTTGGGCACGATTTATCCGCTCATCATTGACGCGCTCAACCTGGGCAAGCTCTCTGTGGGGCCGCCGTATTTCAATGCGGTGTTTGCACCGCTGCTGGTGCCTGTGGTGTTTCTGATCTTGCCCGGTTCAGTGGCACGTTGGCGTGACGCCAACTTGCGTGACATCGCGCTGTCCTTGCGTTGGACGGCATTGACCGCTGTTGCGGTGGCCGTGGTGTTGACTTGGGCGATGGGGCCTTGGTCGTGGGGCGCGCTGTTTGGTTTTGCCTTGGGGGCGTGGGTGGCTGTGGGCTCGTTGCAGCAAGTGCTGACGCGGGTGCGCAAACCCGGTCGCATTGGCGCCTCGTTTTGGGGGCAACACACGGCGCACCTGGGCATGGCTGTGTTGGTCATGGGCATCACGGGGGTGAAGTGTTACGAGGTGGAGCGTGATGTGCGCATGCACATCGATGACGTGGTCACCATCGCGCCGTACACCTTCCGTTTGGCCGCGCTCAGCGAAGTGCGTGGCCCAAACTACAAAGCCGTGCGCGCCGATGTCGAGGTGTTGCGCAAGGACAAAGTGATCGAGCTGCTGCAACCTGAAAAACGGCGCTACTTTTCATCGGCCATGCCGATGACCGAGGCGGGCATTGATTCCGGCTTCATGCGCGACCTGTATGTGTCTTTGGGTGAACCGTTGAACGACGCCCGCACCGAATGGAGCATGCGTGTGTACTACAAACCCTTTGTGCCATGGCTCTGGGGCGGCGTCTTGTTGATGGTGCTGGGGGGCGTGTTGGCCGCACTGGACCGGAGGTATCGCAAATGAAAAAAGTGTTGATCCCGTTGGTGCTGTTCATCGGTCTGGTGGTGTTTTTGGCGGTCGGCTTGCAGCGTGACCCGCGTGAGATTCCATCGCCTCTGATCAACAAACCTGCGCCCGACTTCAGCTTGTTCACCTTGGAAGGCGATGCCAAGTTCTCGCCTGCCGACATGAAGGGCAAGGTGTGGATGTTCAATGTGTGGGCCACGTGGTGCGTGGCCTGCCGCGAAGAACACCCCGTGTTGGTGGCATTCGCTGACAAGTACCAAGTGCCGATCGTGGGCTTGAGCTACAAAGAAATTCAACCGCAAGACGAAGCCTACAAAGCCCCGTTCGACACCAAGTTGCAACTCGCGCGTGAGCGCAGCCAAGTGTGGCTCAAGCGCCATGGCAATCCGTATGTGACGTCGGTGATGGACCTCGACGGTCGCGTGGGCATTCACTACGGTGTGTATGGGGTGCCAGAGACCTATGTGATCGACAAGGCGGGTGTGATTCGCTACAAGCGCGTGGGCGTGGTCACGCCGGAGTTGTTGGCCGACAAAATCTTGCCGCTGATTGCGGAGTTGAACAAATCATGAAATCTGGGTTCTTAGCGGTTTGTTTCGTCTTGAGCATGGCTGGTGCATGGGCGCAGGCGCAAGTCCCTGCATCGCCAACGGCTGGTGGTGGTGTGGCACGTGAAGCCGCCCCTTTGGCTGAAGACCCTCAGGTTGAAGCCCGCTTGGTCGACATCTCGCAAGAGTTGCGCTGCTTGGTGTGTCAAAACGAATCCTTGGCGTCGTCGCATGCTGAGTTGGCCGATGACTTGCGCCGTGAGGTGCGTGACCTGATTCGCTCCGGCAAGACAGACCCAGAGATCAAAGATTTCTTGGTGGCCCGCTATGGCGACTTTGTGTTGTATCGCCCTGAGGTCAAACCGTTGACGTGGGTGTTGTGGTTTGGTCCCTTCCTGTTGCTCGGGGTGGCTGCGGTGTTTTTGGCGGTGTACCTGCGCCAACGCCGTGCCCTGACCGCACCGACCGTGCTGAGCGACGATGATCGCGCGCGCGCCGAACAGTTGTTGAAAGATTGATGTGAATCCCGCACTCGCTTTTATTTATCTCGCCGTTGTGTTGATGGCGCTGGTGTTGGTGGTGTTGAGCGTGGCCTTGTGGCGCGGTTCGCAACGCGGTGCCTTGTTGGCGGCGCGTCAAGCCGAAGCCGCGCATGACCCCGTCAAAGCCAACGCGGCGGTCTACCGTGACCAGTTGGCCGAGTTAGAGCGCGAACACCAACTGGGTAATTTGAATGACGACGAGTTGCAAGCCAGTCGCGATGAGTTGGCCCAACGCCTGCTCGACGATGTGCGCGATGTGCCAGCCGAGGCTTCCAATGCCATGACCCCTGAGGCGGTGGTGTGGCGCAAGCCGTGGGCTTTCATTGCATTGGTGGTGTTTGTGGTGCCTGTGTTATCGATGGTGTTGTACAGCGTGTGGGGGCAACCGGCTGCGCTGGACCCCTTGGCGTTGAAGCAGGGCGTGGATTCGTCGGCCGAAGTGACGCCTGAAAAATTGACTGAGATGGCGACCGCACTCACACGTCGTTTGCAAGATGAGCCCAACAGCATGGAAGGCTGGGTCATGCTCGGTCGTGTGCAGCGTGCGCGTGGTCGCTATGAAGAAGCCGCAGAGGCCTTGGCCAAAGCCTTGGCCTTGAGCCGCGATGACAACCTGTTGATCGAACGTGCCGAAGTGTTGGCACAAAAAAATGGCGGCAGCTTTGCCGGTGAACCTTGGTCCATCATCCAACGTGTGTTGGCCGCAGACCCGCACCATTTGAATGCCTTGTTTTTAGCGGGCAGTGCGTCGTATGCCGAGATGAACTTTCGCTCGGCCTTGCGTTTTTGGGAGCGTGCACGCGAAGTCGTTCCCGCTGATTCACCCGACGCCCCCGAGCTCGACCGTGCCATTGCCGAGGCGCGCGACAAGATGGGACTGCCGCCCATTCCCCCGCGTGCGGCCTCTGACACCACCGCTGGCAAAACGCTGGATGCCGCCGAGAGCACCATCAGCGGACGGGTGACCTTGGTGAACGAACTGAAAGGCTTGGTGGCCCCTACGGACACCGTGTTTGTGTACGCCACTCCCGTCAGTGGCTCGCGCATGCCGGTGGCGATTGTGCGCACCACCGCCGACAAATTACCGCTGGATTTTGTGCTCGATGACAGCACGGCGATGAACCCCAACGTCAAGTTATCCAGCATGAGCGAAGTCACCGTGCGCGTGCGCATCTCTAAGAGCGGGCAAGCTACCGCACAGGCCGGTGATTTGGGTGTCAGTCTGAGCCCCGTGAAACCCGGTAGCAAAGGTTTGAATTTGATGGTGCGCGACACACTCCAAGCTGCGCCCTGACAAGGCGTTAGCGCACCAAACACCCGTTGTTTGGCATTCAAAACCGAGGGTAATCCCTTTGAGTTGAAGCCGAAACTTCAAATCCATTTGTTAAAGTGGTCCTCACAAATCCTAAAAAGGGGTGACAGATGGGCGACTACACCAACATGGCCGACTACTACGACGTCATCATGACTTCGGGCTATTACGACTACGCAAAGATTGTGGACAGCTTGGTGTCACACCAACCCGAGCGCAATGTTTTAGAGATTGGATGCGGCACCGGGCTGATCTTGGAAGAGTTGGCCAAGCGCCAACCCCAGCTGCCCATCACCGGCATTGATCTGACAGCGCCGATGTTGAAAATCGCGCAAAAACGCTTGGCCCCATTCCCCACCATCTCGCTGTCACAGCAAAACATCACCGAGTTGTCGCTGAACGACAAACACGAACTGGCGTTCTCCTACGGTGGTGTGTGGTACTTCGTGATCGATGGTGACAAAGAACCTTTCTTGGTCAGTCACATTGCGGATGACCAGGCCAACCATTTGGGCTTCGAGCACTTGGCCAAACACATCGCCAAGGACGGCACCTTGTTGTTGGGCATTCAAGGCCCGCACCATGACTACGAAACGGTGATTTCCAACGGCATGCGGTATTCACAAAAAATTGACCCGACCGACATTGGGTTCACCAAACACTATTACCTGCATGACGGTGACAACAAGTTGATGGACCAAACCGTGCACTACCGCACCTATACCTTTGCGCAAGCCAAAGAACTGATGGGGACCTACGGGTTTGCGTACGTGCCTGAAAGAGATCACCACCAGTTGTTTTTGCAGTTCAAGAAAGTTTCATGATGGGTGCTGAGAAACCAAGCCTGTTCTTCATTGGCGTGGGCAACATGGGCAACCCCATGGCGGCCAACTTGGTGAAGGCAGGGTACGCCGTGACGGTGTTTGATGTGGCACGCACCAAAGCAGACAACCTGTTGGCTCTGGGCGCGCACTGGGCAAACAGTGTGGCAGAAGGCGCTGCACAGGCCGATGTCGTGATGGCGTCATTGCCCGGTCCGGTGCAAGTGCGCGAAGTGATGTTGGGCGAGCACGGCGTGTTGGCACACGTGAAGGCGGGCTCCACGGTGATTGACACCTCCACCAGTGCTGTGGAATTGGTGCGTGAGTTGGTGGCCTTGGCCCAAACCAAAAGCGTTGATTTTTTAGAGGCCCCCGTGACCAATGCGGTGGACATGGCGGCACTGGGTCGACTGTCTGTCTTTGTTGGCGGTGACGCAGCGGTTTACGAAAAACACAAGCCCATCTTCGATGTGATTGGCGAAAAGATATTTCATGTGGGGGCGCCAGGCAATGGCGCCACTATCAAGCTGCTCACCAACTTGTTGTGGTTTGTCAGCGCAGCGGCTATTGGCGAAGGCTTGATGCTGGGTGCCAAAGCGGGCATTCCCTTGCACACGGTGTGGGAGGCCATCAAGTCCAGCGCCGGCAACAGCTGGGTGGCCGAGCATGACGTGCCGTCCATCTTTGCGGGTCACTATGACCCGAGCTTCTCACTCGCCTTGTGTTGCAAAGACTTGGGGCTGATCAACGACATCGCCAAATCCCAAGGCTATGACTTGCCCATGGGGGGCATGGCGCAATCCTTGTTTCAAGAAGCCATGAAAACCTATGGCCCCGATGCGGCAGAGTTGCATGTGGTCAAACTGTTGGAGGAGCGTGTGGGACACATGCTACGACCATGACTCATCAATCACGTTTGCTGGCCGAAGCGCATTTGCACATGCCGCAGGGTGTGGCTGAGAACTACCGCTACTGGGGTGAACAACACACGGTGTTCATTGCCAATGCCAAAGGCTGCACGCTCACCGATGTCGATGGCAAAACCTATGTGGATTTCCGCTTGGGCTACGGCCCCATCATCTTGGGCTATCGGGACGAACGCGTGGACAACGCGGTGATCGAACAAATCACCCAGCGTGGCACGCTGTCTGGTTTTTCGACCGAGCTCGATACCACCGTGGTCAAGCAAATCAAAGCCCTGTGCCCCCATATCGACAAGATGCGTTTTGCCAACTCGGGCACCGAGGCCGTGATGGGCGCGGTCCGCACCGCACGGGGCTACACCGGGCGTGATCGCGTGGCGATTGTGGAAGGCTCGTTCCACGGCTTGTATGACGAGATGATGTGGAAGTCCGACATCGAGCGCTGGCAACCCGGCAGTGATGTGCCACCGCAAGTGATTCCATTTGGAGCGGGCATTCCAGCGCGCAGTCGCGAGTTGCTGAGCATCATCAGTCACAACGACTTTGAAGCACTGGAGAATTTGTTTGCCACACAAGGCGACACCCTGGCGTGTGTGGTGATTGAACCCATCATTGGCAACGCCGGCAGCGTCGCCGCCAGTCCTGCATGGTTGCAACGTTTGCGCGATCTGTGCACGCAGCACGGCACGCTGTTGATCATTGACGAAGTGAAGTCGGGCTTTCGTGTCGCCAAAGGTGGGGCGCAAGCGTTGTACGGCATCCATGCCGACTTGACCACCTATGCCAAGGCCATGGGCAACGGATACCCCGTGGCGGCATTTGGTGGCAAAGCAGAGGTGATGGATGTGGTGGGGTCACACGCAGGTGGTGTGGTGCACGGTGGCACGTACACGGCCAATTTGGTGGCCCTCAGTGCGGCGCATGCGACGTTGAAAATTTTGGCAGAGACCTCTGCGCTAGACACCATCAACCGTGCCGGTGAGCAGATCCAAGCGGCGTTGGGTCGTGTGTTCACGGCAGCAGGAGTGGTGCACACGTTTGCGGGGCCTCCCGCCATGTTTGGCGTGCACTTCAGTGCCACGGTACCTGCCAATTACCGCGATTGGCGCAAGACCAACAGCGATTTGTACCGCCTGTTTGCGTGGGAATTGATCGCGCGTGGGGTGATGCTGGAACCCGACTCGCGTGAGCCGTGGTTCATTTGCGAAGCGCATCAGCACATGGATGTGGGATGGCTGGAAGACGTGGCCACACAGGCCATGCGTGCTGCCTTGGCGAGCAGCACGCGCTGATTACAGCAAGCCGTTCATGCGTGCGAAGTGCAGCGTTTGGGTGCGGCTCTTCACATCCAAGCGGCGGAACAAACGCCACAGGTGAACCTTCACCGTGTGTTCGCTGATGTCCAACTCGGCCGCGATGTCGCGGTTGCTCAAGCCCCGGTCCAACATGACGATGAGTTGTTTTTGACGCTTCGAAAGCTTGGTTTCACCTGGCGTGGCTGTGGGCTCGTCCTCGCCGTGTTCGGCTGCGAACAAGCCTTGGATGGCTGCTGAAATTTCGTTGGCTGCCGCTGATTTTTCGATGTAAATGTCAGCGCCGGCTTCGATGCAGGTTTCTTCTGCTTCACCAGCAGGCATGGCCGAAATTACGGCCAAAGGCACGTTGGCATACATGGTTTTGAGGTCTTTGACCGCCGTCGTGCCCTTGACGCCGGGCAGCAACAAGTCGAGTACGAACAATTCAGGCTCACCGTTTTTGATGATCGCGGCTTGAACTTCGCTGAATTTCTCGAGTTCCACCACCTTTGACGCAGGGCGCATGCGACGCAACAGCATAGCCATGGCTTGGCGTACCAAGGGATGGTCGTCAATGATGTACATACTCATTTTTCTTACTCCTGTATCAATATTAGTAGTTTAGCCCCATTGCCGAGCGCACATCCTGCATAGTTTCCCGAGCTGTGGCGCGTGCTTTGTCGGTTCCGGCGTCGACGATGTCGCGCACGATCTTGGGGTTGCTGATGTAAGGCTCAGCACGTTCCAGCATGGGTTGTTGCTCGCGCAAGATGGCTTCAATGATGGGTTGCTTGCATTCCAAGCAGCCGATGCCCGCCGTTTTGCAACCTTGGGCCACCCATTGGCGTTGACCCGCGTCGCTGTAGACCAGGTGGAACTGCCAGACGGGGCATTTGTCAGGGTCACCTGCATCGGTGCGTTTTTGGCGCGCCGGGTCGGTGGGCATGCGCTTGACCTTGTGCTCAATCGTGGCGCGGTCTTCGCGAATGGCAATCGAGTTGTTGTAGCTCTTGCTCATCTTGGCGCCATCCAGCCCCGGCAATTTGCTGGCTTCGGTCAACAAGGCTTGTGGCTCGGGCAAGATGACCTTGCCTGTGCCTTTGAAGTAGCCGCCCAAGCGTTCGCGGTCCTGCACATCCAATTCAGGCGCTGTGGCGATGTAGCCCAGTGCACCTTCCATAGCGTTGGTATCGCCTGTTTCTTGGTAAGTTTTGCGCGATTTTTCAAAGCGCTTGACGCTGTCTTTGGGCAGCTTGGCCAACGAGGCTTGCACTTTTTCTTCAGCGTTGGTTTCGCGGCCATACAAGTGGTTGAAGCGGCGGGCGGCCTCGCGCGTCAACTCCACGTGGCTGGCTTGGTCTTCGCCCACCGGCACGTGCTTGGCTTTGTAGATCAAGATGTCCGCGGCTTGCAGCAGCGGGTAGCCCAAGAAACCATAGGTCGACAAGTCTTTGTCTTTGAGTTTTTCCTGTTGGTCTTTGTAGGTGGGCACGCGTTCCAACCATCCCAGTGGGGTGCCCATGGCCAAGAGGGTGAACAACTCGGCATGTTCAGGAATGCGGCTTTGCAAAAAGATCGTGCACTGGTTGGGGTCGAGGCCCGCGGCGAGCCAATCGATCACCATCTCGTACACGTTCTTCTCAATCACCTCACGATTTTCATAGTGGGTGGTCAGAGCGTGCCAGTCGGCAACGAAGTAAAAGCAATCCATTTCGGATTGCAGCCGTACCCAGTTTTTCAAGGCGCCGTGGTAGTGGCCCAAATGCAAAGCACCCGTGGGGCGCATGCCGGAGAGAACGCGTTCTTTCATAGCGAAGGCTTCAGTAAAAATGCAAACGGACTGAGCAAGAGGCTCAGCAACTCAAAGGTCACAGTCATGAGGGGCGCCATCCACAAGGTGTCCACCACTTTCATCACCACCAAAGCCATCACGATGTAAAAGCCATAGGGCTCGACACGCGACAACCACACGGCTTGTTTCCAAGGCAACAAACCGACCAAGATGCGACCACCATCGAGTGGTGGCAAGGGAAATAAATTGAACGCAAACATCACTGCATTCACTTTCACGCCTGCTTTGCAGACTTCAATGAAATAGCGTTCTTCCACCCCAGCGGCAATCAGGGCGTACATGGCAAAGGCCCACACAAAGGCTTGCACAAAGTTGATGGCGGGGCCGGCCAAGGCCACCCAAATCATGTCGCGCTTGGGGTGGTGCAAACGGCCAAAGTTCACGGGCACAGGGCGCGCGTAACCAAACAAGAAGTTGCCGCCCGTGGCGAGGTACAACAACACGGGCATCAGCAACGTGCCCATCGGGTCGATGTGCGGCATGGGGTTGAGCGTGACGCGGCCCATCATCCACGCGGTGTTGTCGCCGCGCAGGCGCGCCACATAGCCGTGGGCGGCCTCGTGCAAGGTGATGGCAAACACCACAGGCAGGCCAAAAATCAGAATGTCTTGGATCAGGGCAGGAAAATTCACGGCGTCATTGTCGCATTCAACACTTTGGGATTAATCGTGCGGCCGCTCACAGGCCCAAAGTGCTCAGCGGGCCACGGCCTTGCCGTATCACTTCGGGGTCGCCACCGCCGTCCAT
The DNA here is from genome assembly GCA_041311135.1 of Comamonadaceae bacterium. GTDB lineage: Bacteria > Pseudomonadota > Gammaproteobacteria > Burkholderiales > Burkholderiaceae_C > Limnohabitans. Next base: position 9,471 of record JBFYKC010000054.1, read on the forward strand.
GGGCGTGAGGTCGACCACGGTGGTGGGTTCGAGCGGGCAAGCGCCAGCGTCAATGACGGCTGCCAATTCGTGTTCGAAGCGGTCGCGAATGGCTTCGGCATCGTTCATCGGGTCCGTCTCATCGGGGGCAATCAGGGTGGTCGCCAGCAGCGGCGCGCCGTGCAATTCGAGCAAATCCAGCAAGGTTTTATTCAGTGGCACGCGCAAGCCAATGGTTTTGCGCTGGGGGTGGCTGACGCGGCGTGGCACTTCTTTGGTGGCTTCCAAAATGAAGGTGTACGCCCCGGGCGTGGCGGCTTTGAGCAAGCGATATTGGCGGTTGTCCACACGGGCGTAGTTGGCCAGCTCTGACAAGTCGCGACACATCAAGGTGAGGTGGTGTTTGTCGTCGACTTGGCGAATGCGTCGCATGTGTTCAACCGCAGCTTTGTCGTCCAAGTGGCAGACCAAGGCGTAGCTAGAGTCGGTGGGCACGGCCACAATGCCGCCGCGCTCGAGCAGTTGAACCGCCTGTTTGAGCAAGCGTGGTTGGGGGTTGTCGGGGTGAACTTGAAGAAACTGAGCCATGACGTGTACGCGGAGAGTGGGCTGCCATGGTGGTGGGCCACACCCTGTGAGCGCGAGAGTGAGATGATGGAATGCGTTTTATTGAATCCGGTCCGCCAGCACTTCCCACACAGGGGTAAGTTGACCTGGCAGCCAAGGTAGCGCACCGAGGTCGATGCGGCTTTCATCAGGGCTGTGGAAATCACTGCCACGCGAGGCAAACAAGTTGAACTCTTTGGCCATGTCGGCGTAGGTGACATATTCAGCGGGCGTATGGCTGCCAGTGACCACTTCCACCCCTTGACCGCCGTAGTTTTTGAATTCGGTGAACAGTGCAAATTCTTCATTTGCCGTGAAACCGTAGCGTCCGGGATGCGCAATCACGGCCATGCCTTTGGCTTGCACGATCCACTGCACCGCATCTTTCAGCGTGGCCCACCGGTGGGGCACAAAGCCAGGCAGGCCTTCGGTCAAAAAGCGACGAAACACCTCGGGGGTGTCTTGGCACACACCGGCCTCGACAAGGAAGCGCGCGAAATGGGTGCGCGAAATCAGCTCGGGGTTGCCCACGTATTTCAAGGCGCCTTCATATGCGCCATGGATGCCCACTTTGGCCAAGCCTTCCGACATTTCTTGGGCCCGCTCTCCGCGGCCGCCGCGTGTGCGGTGGAGGCCGGCGGTCAACTGAGCGTCGTGGGCATCAAACCCCAAGCCGACGATGTGCACGGTTTTGTTGGCGAAGGTGACCGAAATTTCGGTGCCCGTGAGGTACTTCATGCCATGCGCATGGGCCGCGGCGAGAGCGCGGTCTTGGCCGCCTATTTCATCGTGGTCGGTCAAGGCCCACAGCTCGACGCCATTGGCTTGGGCACGCTCGGCCAGTTGCTCGGGCGTGAGGGTGCCGTCCGAAACCACGGAATGGCAGTGCAGGTCGGCGTTGAGGATGGAGGTGCTCACGGTCTCATTTTAGGCGTGGACCTGGAGACGGGGAAGGGCAGCACATGCATTGGCGGTGGTGGCCTCTGCGACTTCAGACAGTGAGATGCCGCGCAGCTCGGCCAGTATCTGTGCGATGCGCGGCAACGCTGCCGGTTCGTTGCGGCCTTGGGGCTGGCCTGCCGCACGTTGTTCGGCAGTACGGTAGAGCCATTGAGGTGGAATGTCGGGGGCATCGGTTTCGAGCACGAGGGCCGACAGCGGCAATTCCACGGCCAAGCGGCGCAGCTGCAAAGCCCGCTCAAACGTGAGTGCGCCGCCAAACCCCAGCTTGAACCCCAGGTCGATGAACTGCTGTGCTTGTTGCACGCTGCCGTTGAACGCGTGCGCAATGCCACCTACCACTGGCGTGTCACGTAGGCCTTTCAGCAAGCCATCGGCGCTGCGACGCACATGCAAAATCACGGGCAACTGGTGGTGTTGCGCAAGTTTCAGCTGGGCTTTGTAAAACTGTTGCTGCCGTGACCACGCCTCGGGTGTGTTGAGCGCGGGCACAAAACCATCCAAGCCAATTTCGCCCACTGCCACCAAGCGGGGGTCATCGCGGTGTGTGTGCAAGGCCTTATCAAGTTGCGCTAAGTCTGCTTCCGTGGCAGCCGGGGTGTACAACGGATGAATGCCCAAGGCATAGCCATCGTGTTGTGCATGGGCCAGCGTGCGAACGGCGTCAAAGAGAACGGCTTGCACCGCAGGAATCACGCAGCACGACACACCTGCTGCGCGCGTGCGCGCATGCACCGCCGCGCGGTCGTGCGCGAACTCAGGGGCATCCAAATGCGCATGGGTGTCGATGAAGGTGAGCGATGTCATTTGATCAAGGTCAAAACCAATCACCCCAGATGGGTGAATACTGAACTTCTACAACAAGGAGGTTTTATGAAGATATTGGTTGCAGTGGATGGCTCGAAGTCATCGTTGAATGCGGTCAAGTATGCCGCCAAGTTGGCTGTGGGGCTGAGAACCAAGGACCGCATTACCTTGATCAGCGTGCATGACGACCATGGCTTGCGTCATGCCAAGCAGTTCGTCGGCAAGTCTGAGATTGACGACTATTTGCGCGCTGTGAGTGATGAAGATTTGAAAGCCGCGCGCAAGTTCTTGAACAAAGAAGGGCTCGACCACGATGCCATCATCAAGCAAGGCTATGTGGCTGATGAAATCGTGAAGACCGCCAACAGCGGCAAGTTCGACATGGTCGTCATCGGCTCCAAAGGGCGCAGCGGCTTGGCAGACTTCTTGTTGGGCTCGGTCACGCAAAAAGTGGTGACGGCAGCCAAACCCCCGGTGGTGGTGGTGAAGTGATGCCTCGTCACGCCACGTCGCCCTTGGCGCGTGGCGTGACTTATTTCAGGCCAAGGTGTTGGCCAAGGCAAATACCGAGTTGGGTGCCGTCACCGTGCGTGGCTGCGGCTTTTGTGCAAACACCCCGCGTTTGGGTGAGCTGCTGGCTTGTGGCGCAAGGGTCTCTTTGCCTTGCTGCTCGGCAATCAGGCTGTGCAAACTGATGGAGCGCATGTGCTCTTCCATTTTTTGATTCAGGTGCGACCACAGCGCATCGGTCGACACATAGCCGTTGTGCAACGCATCGGCTGAGGCTTGTTCTTTTTCTTCCAGGCTGTGGACCGCATGGATGATGTCGGCCACGCTGATCGCTAGCGCATCGCGGTTCAAGGTGTAACCACCGCCTGGGCCGCGCGTGCTTTCGACCAAGCCATGCTGGCGCATGTTGCTGAAGATTTGTTCGAGGTACGAAATCGAGATGTGCTGGCGTTGGCTGATGGCGGCCAATGACACCGGCCCTTGGTGCTGGCGCAACCCCATGTCAATCATGGCGGTGACGGCGAAACGGCTTTTGGTACTCAAACGCATAGAACCCTCCTGACGGTTGATGCACGGCGCATGCTGCGGTGCAAGGTGGCACTCTAGGCACAAAATCACTTCGTGTAAATTCGTATTTTTATTATTTTTAATTCGAAAAAACCGAAGAATAATGCAACCATGAACTTCAAGCATCTGTACTATTTTTGGGTCACCGCCAGAGCGGGCGGGGTCATGCGGGCGGGCGAGCAGCTGCACACCACGCCGCAAACACTGTCGGGGCAAATCAAGCTGTTGGAAGAAAGCTTGGGTCGTCAGTTATTTCGTAAAAATGGTCGCCAGCTGGAGTTGACCGAAGACGGGCGCAAAGCCCTCAGCTATGCCGATGACATTTTTGCCTTGGGCTCCGAGTTGCGTGCGGCCATGGCCAGCAACGACGCGGGCGAACGCACCGTGGACTTTCGCGTCGGCGTGGCCGACTCGGTGGCCAAGTCGGTGGCGTACCGCTTGTTAGAGCCGGCCTTGTCGATTGCTGAGCCCGTGCGCTTGATCGGCAGCGAAGGCAAGTTCCCCGACTTGTTGGCGCAGCTGGCCCTGCACCGCTTGGATTTGGTGATCGCCGATGAGCCTCTGTCCAAACGCATCAGTGTCAAAGCCTTTAACCATGCGCTGGGTTCCACCCCGATGAGTTTTTTTTGTACACCGGCACTTCGAGCCACGTTGAAAGGCAAGTTTCCGCAGTGTTTGCACGATGCCCCCATGTTGTTTCAAGGCGCGTCGTCGTCGGTGCGGCAGCAATTGGATGGCTGGTTGGCACGGCAAAAAATTCAGCCACGCGTGGTGGGCGAGTTTGATGACGGTGCGTTGATGACCGCATTTGGCCGCGAGGGGCGTGGTGTGTTCATGTCCCCCGGTGTGCTCGAGAAAGAAACCGTGGCGCATTACGGCGTCGAGGTGATTGGCCGCAGCGATGAACTGGTGGAAGAATTCTTTGCGGTGTCGGTCGAGCGGCGCATCACACACCCGTGCGTGGCTGCCATCACGCAACACGCCCGAGGACGTTTGTTTCAGGGGTAGCCCGGAGGTGGTTTGTGGTGTTAGCCGCTCAGCGTGCCGGCAGTCAAGTGCAGCTGTCGGTCGCAACGCGCAGCCAACGTGCTGTCGTGCGTCACCAGCACAAAAGCGGTGTGGTGGTCGCGCGCGAGTTGCAGCATCAGGGCGAACACGCTGTCGGCGGTTTGTCGGTCGAGGTTGCCTGTGGGCTCGTCGGCCAACACGCAGGCCGGGCGCGTCACCAGGGCACGTGCAATGGCCACGCGTTGGCGTTCACCCCCCGACAGTTCCGCCGGGCGGTGGTGCAGGCGATGGCCCAAGCCCACGGCTTCGAGCATGGCTTGCGCTTGCGCGCTGGCTGCAGCGCGGTCGAGGCGACGCACCCACAAGGGCATGGCCACGTTGTCGAGCGCACTGAACTCGGGCAGCAGGTGGTGGAACTGGTAGACAAAACCCAGATGCTGGTTGCGCAAGTCGCCGAGTGCCTTGGCGCTCTGACCTTGTAACGATTGCCCCATCAACGACACATGGCCCGAGGTGGGCGCATCCAAGCCGCCCAAGACATGCAGCAAGGTGCTTTTGCCCGAGCCCGACGAGCCGACGATGGCCAGTGTTTCACCGGCTTGCACCGACAGATTCACGTCTTGCAACACGGTGACATCCAACGCGCCTTCTTGGAAGCGGCGGCTGAGGTGGTGAGCGGTCAACACAGCGTGGGTCATGGTCAATCAAGCCTTATTCATAACGCAAGGCTTGTGCAGGGTTGACGCGGCTGGCGCGCCAACTGGGGTACAGCGTGGCCAAAAAAGCCAAGGCCAAAGAGATGAGGGCGATGGGCCAAATATCCGCTGCTTGTGGGTCGCTGGGCATGCGACTGATCAGGTAAATGTCGCGCGGCAAAAAGCTGGCGCCCAACAAGTTTTCAATCGCAGGCACGATGACGTCGATGTTGAACGCCACGCTCAATCCCAGTCCCAAGCCCGCCAAGGTGCCCAACACGCCCACCGTGGCGCCTTGCACCACAAAGATGGCCATGATGCTTTGGGGGCTGGCACCCAGCGTGCGCAAGATGGCAATGTCTGCGCGTTTGTCGGTCACCGTCATCACCAAGGTGGTGACGAGGTTGAAGGCGGCCACCGCAACAATCAAGGTGAGGATGATGAACATCATGCGTTTCTCCACCTGCACCGCGGCAAACCAGGTGCGGTTTTGGCGGGTCCAGTCGCGCACGATCACATCCGGTCCGAGTTGCATCGCCAAGTCTGCGGCCACGCGGCGCGCTTGTTGGCTGTTTTTGATTTTCAAGCGCACGCCGCTGGGGGCTTCTAGCCTAAAAATACGTTGGGCATCGTCGATGTGCAGCAGTGCCAAGGAGGCGTCGTATTCGTAGTGGCCCGAGTCAAAAATGCCGGCCACGTGCAGTTGTTTCAAACGGGGCATCACGCCGGCAGGCGTCACTTGACCACCCGGGGCCACCAAGGTGATGACGTCGCCCACGCGCACCCCCATCGACACTGCCAACTCACCCCCAAGCACCACATTGAAACTGCCAGCTTGCAAGATGGCACGAATCTCGGGAGGAATTTGCAAGGTGAACTCGCTCACCTGTGTCTCAGGCTCGGGCTCAATGCCGCGTACCAGCGCGCCGCGCATGTCTTCGCCACGCGCCATCAAGGCTTGTTGTGCCACGTAAGGCGCAGCGGCCACCACCTCGGGGTGTTGCTTGGCTTGGGCCATCAGTGCGGTGACATCGGCAAAGCCTTCGCCTTGAGGGGAGACCAATTCAATGTGAGACACCACGGCCAACATGCGGTCGCGCACTTCTTTTTGAAACCCATTCATCACGCTCAACACAATGATCAGAGCGGACACGCCCAAGGCAATGCCCAGCATGGACACGCCCGAGATGAACGAGATAAACCCATTGCGTCCCGCCACACGGCCTGCGCGTGTGTAACGCCAGCCGATCAGCAGTTCGTAGGGAAGTTGGGAGTGGGAGCCTTGCATGTGACCGTGATTATCCCGTAGCCATACGGGGTGCGTGCAGCGGGGCATGCCGCATCACGGACAATCGAGCGATGACATCTGTGTTGATCCCTTTTTCGCTCTGGACCGCCCATGGCCCCGAGGCTTCGGTGTTGGCCCAAGCCGAGCTGCCAAATCTACGTGCATGGCTGGCGCAAGCCCAACGCGTGGCGGTTGATGTGGAGGTGGTGAACGAGCCGCTGTTGGCCGCGCTGTCGCTGCCCCACGAGCGCGCCTGGGCGCAAGCCGTGGGGTGGTCGGTGCCTGACGGGTGCGTGCCTTGGGCGGCCATGGCCGCTGCCCAGCAAGGACTGTTGGGTGCGGGCTGGGCCTTCATCACGCTGTGCAACTGGCATGTCAGCAATGGCCAAGTGACTTTGGGCGACCCCGCGCAGTTGCAGATCGACGACGCCACCGATGCGGCCTTGTTTGACACCATGCGCGGTTTTTTCGCCGAAGACGGCATCGTCTTGCACCGCCACCAAGCGGGGCAATGGCTGGCGCAATCGCCGCTGCTGGTGGGCTTGCCCACCGCGTCGGTGGACCGCGTGATGGGCCGCAACATCGACCCGTGGTTGGTGGGCGGACACACGGCTGCGTCAGATCTGAGCCCCGCCGCCAAGTTGTTGCGGCGTTTGCAAAACGAAATGCAAATGCTGCTCTACACACACCCAGTGAACGAAGGACGGGCACTGGCCATCAATTCGTTTTGGGTGCATGGCACAGGCGAGTTGCCGACATCGCCTGCGCACACTGCACCCACGTGGGTGAACACCTTGCGCCACAGCGCCTTGCAACAAGACTTCATCGGTTGGTTAGACGCGTGGCAACGGGTCGATGCCGAAGTCTTCGCGCCATTGCTGGCGCGCGTGGCTGCGGGTGAGTCGGTGCGTGTGGTGTTGTGTGGCGAACATGCGTTTCATGTGTATGACCCTGCCCCTTCGTCTTGGTGGCAACGCTTGCGCGCGTACGTTGTACCCACTTCTTTAGACACTGTGTTGGCCGTGTCGCCGTTGAAAGCGTAAACCCATGCAATTCATTCCACGCGATCAGCCACCGCGCAGCATTTGGGCGCTCGAGCAAGCGGGCGTGCATCCGTTGTTGGCGCGCTTGTACGCTGCACGTGGCGTGCAAGACGCCGCTACCTTGGATGCCTCACTCGCGCAACTGTTGCCACCGTCAGGCCTGAAAGGCATTGACGCAGCGGCTGCGTTGCTGGCAGATGCGATTGCCGCCAATCAACCCCTGTGTGTCGTGGCCGATTACGACTGCGATGGCGCCACGGCCTGTGCCGTGGCCGTGCGCGGCCTGCGCTTGCTGGGCGCGCGCCAAGTGCGCTACCTCGTGCCCGACCGTGTGGTCGATGGCTATGGCCTAACCCCACCGATTGCCGAGCGTGTGAAAGCCAGCGGCGCGGATGTGCTGATCACCGTGGACAACGGCATTGCCAGCGTCGACGGCGTGGCGCGTGCACGTGAACTGGGTTTGCAGGTGCTGGTCACCGACCACCACTTGCCCGCTGCGGTATTGCCCGACGCCTCGGCCATCGTCAACCCAAACCAACCGGGCTGCACGTTTGAAAGCAAATCGCTCGCCGGTGTGGGTGTGATGTTTTATGTGTTGCTGGCCCTGCGTGCAGAGCTGCGCCAACGCGGTGTGTTCACGGCAGAACAGCAACCCAAACTGGACACCTTGTTGCCCCTCGTGGCGCTCGGCACGGTGGCCGATGTGGTCAAACTCGACGCCAACAACCGGCGCTTGGTCGCGCAAGGGCTGGCGCGTGTACGCAAAGGTCAAATGCCCCCTGGCATGGCGGCCCTGTTTGCAGCCGCAGGGCGGCAGAGTGAGAAATGCACGTCGCAAGATTTTGGTTTTGCTCTGGGGCCACGCATCAATGCGGCGGGCCGTTTGTCAGACATGACCTTGGGCATTGAATGCCTGCTCACCGACGATGTGGGGCATGCCACCGAGTTGGCTGCGCAGCTTGACCGCATCAACCGAGATCGCCGTGAGATTGAAGGCGACATGCGCGCACAAGCCTTGGAACTTGCGCAAGACATGTTTGACCCCGAGGAGGATCCGCCTTCAGCGCTGTGTGTGTTCGACCCCGATTTCCACGAAGGCGTGGTGGGCATCGTGGCCGCCAAGTTGAAAGACTTGCACCACCGTCCCACGTTTGTGTTTGCGCCAAGTCAAGCCGAAGGCAAGGGGCATGAGCTCAAGGGCTCAGGCCGCTCGATTCCCGGTTTTCATTTGCGCGATGCACTCGACTTGGTGGCCAAGCGCCACCCCGGGGTGTTGCTGCGTTTTGGTGGTCACGCCATGGCGGCGGGTTGCACTTTGGAAGAAGACAACCTGGCCACTTTTGAAGAAGCCTTGCAGCAAGTGGCGCAAGAGTGGTTGGATGAAGCCACCTTGCAGCGTCGCTTGGAAACCGATGGTCCCTTGCCGCCCGAATACCGTCGTCCC
>JBFYKC010000195.1:0-15258 GCA_041311135.1 Comamonadaceae bacterium
CGCATCGGCGCCAGTGTGACTGGGCGTGTGACCCACATTCAAGCCAAGTTGGGCGACGTGGTTAGCAAGGGCGACACTTTGGCTCAAATCAACAGCAGTGAACTCTCCAGTTCGCAACTGGCTTATCTGAAAGCACGCTCGGAAAAAGAACTGCATCGCCGCAATGTTGAACGTGCACAAACTTTATTTGCTGCTGATGTGATCAGCGCTGCAGAACTTCAACGACGTGAAAACGAATATGAAATTGCTTCTGCTGAAACGCGTGCTGCGCAAGATCAGTTGCGCGTGTTGGGGGTCAGCGCCAAAGCCATTGATCAGCTAAACCGTACTGGCGCAATCGATTCTGTATCCACTGTCGTCGCCACCATCAAAGGTGTTGTCGTGGATCGAAAAATTGCGGCAGGCCAAGTGGTTCAGCCTTCTGACGTCATGTTCACCGTCGCAGACCTCAGTCGCGTTTGGGCCGTGGCACAAGTGCCAGAACAGCAAGTCAGCCAAGTGAAGGTGGGGCAATCTGTCAGTATCGAAGTTCCTGCATTGGGCAATGAAAAACTGGTTGGCAAACTCATCTATGTAGGGCAAACAGTCAACCCTGATACGCGCACGGTGTTGGTTCGCACCGAGCTAGACAACAAAGGGGGACGCCTCAAACCCTCCATGCTTGCATCTATGCTGATCGAATCTGCTCCCATTCAGCGCGTGGTGGTCCCCATCACCGCAGTGGTTCGGGAGGAAGAATCAGACCATGTTTTCGTTGCGGAAAACAACAACTATTTCCGTCTGATTCCTGTTCGCTTGGCACCCGAGCAAAACGGTCAACGCGTGGTGTTGGAGGGCGTGAAGCCGGGCATGCGCATCGTTTCAAACGGTGCGTTTCATTTGAACAACCATCGCAACCTCAAAGACATGGAAAACGGAGGCTAAGCCATGCTGGAGTCGCTTGTTCGCGCAGCGCTCAAGCAGCGCTTGGTGGTAGCCGTTATCGCCGTGGTATTGCTGTTTTTTGGTCTTCATGCCGCCACCAAACTGTCGGTAGATGCCTTTCCCGACGTCACCAACGTCCAAGTTCAAATCGCCACCGAAGCACCTGGCCGTTCACCCGAAGAGGTCGAGCGATTTGCCACGGTGCCGATTGAGGTTGCCATGACCGGATTGCCTGGCTTGACGGAATTACGCTCCCTCAATAAACCCGGTTTGTCTCTGATCACCTTGGTTTTTACTGACGCGACCAATGTGTACTTTGCACGCCAATTGGTGATGGAACGCTTAATGGATGTGAGCACCCGGTTGCCTACAGGTATCACGCCTGTGCTCGGCCCCGTGTCGTCAGGTCTGGGCGAGGTTTATCAATACACCTTGGAGCATGCCACGGATGGCAACCGAGAGCTCAATGAAGAAGAGCTCACTCACCGCCGTGTGGTTCAAGATTGGGTACTGCGCCCCCTGCTCCGCTCTATTCCTGGTGTTGCTGAAATCAATTCCCAAGGCGGCTACGTCAAGCAATACCATGTGCTCGTCAACCCCGAACGTTTGCGTCATTACAAACTTGGTTTGTCCGATGTGTACCAAGCTGTTTCTCGCAACAACGCCAACTCTGGCGGTGGCGTTTTGCCCCAAGCTGCTGAGCAATATCTGATTCGAGGCGTTGGATTGGTCAATGGTCTCAACGATTTGGGTCAGATCGTGCTGAAGGAAATCAATGGAACACCGGTGTACATGCGCGATGTGGCAGAAATCACCTTAGGCCATGAGGTTCGTCAAGGCGCAGTGATTAAAAACGGACAAACCGAAGCCGTGGGTGGCATTGTGATGATGATGACGGGTGGCAACGCCAAAGAAGTCGTCAGTCGCATCAAAGCGCGCGTCAAAGAAATCAACGACCGGGGCATGTTGCCCGGTGAACTCAAGGTGGTTCCGTATTACGACCGATCTGAACTGGTTGATGCGGCACTATGGACAGTGACCAAAGTGCTGATCGAAGGCGTGGTCTTGGTGGTGCTAGTGTTGTTTTTGTTTTTAGGAGACGTGCGCTCCTCCGTCATTGTGGTGGCAACTTTGGTACTGACGCCTTTGCTGACCTTCATGGCCATGAACAAGTTGGGCATCTCCGCCAACTTGATGTCCTTGGGTGGTTTGGCAATTGCCATAGGCTTGATGGTTGACGGTTCGGTCGTGGTGGTTGAGAACGCTTATGCCCGATTGGGCCGCGCCGCAGAACTAGGCGAAAGCAAAGTGCGCGGCATTTTGAATGCCGTCACCGAAGTGGCTACGCCTGTGATTTTTGGGGTCGGCATCATCATTTTGGTGTTCCTGCCCTTGATGACTTTGCAGGGCATGGAAGGCAAGATGTTTGCCCCACTCGCCTACACCATCGCCATTGCACTTGCGGTGTCGTTGGTTTTATCAATGACGTTGTCACCCGTTCTATCGTCCTACTTACTCAAGCCCCCAGAGGGGACTGGTGACCACGACACAGCGCTCATCAAAGCCTTGAAATCGCGTTATTTGAAATTGTTAGACATGGCGATGTCTCACCAAAAACGCACGGTGCAAGTGTCGTTGGCTTCTTTTGTGCTGGCCGTGTTGGTACTTCCGTTCCTTGGCACAGCCTTTATTCCTGAAATGAAAGAAGGCTCTGTGGTGCCTGGCATCAACCGTGTGCCTAATATTTCGCTGAACGAGTCCATCAAGATGGAAATGCAAGCCATGAAGTTGGTCATGACGGTGCCAGGCGTGAAATCAGCCATATCCAGTGTGGGTCGTGGCGAATCCCCTGCTGACCCGCAGAGTGTGAACGAATCCACACCCATCGTGAGTCTGAAACCACGCAGTGAGTGGCCCTCCGGCTGGGATCAAACAGACATTACCCAAGCCATCAGCGAAAAACTCAAGGTCTTGCCCGGGGTGCAAATCGTGATGGCGCAACCCATCTCCGACCGCGTCGATGAGATGGTCACAGGCGTTCGCTCTGACATCGCTGTGAAGATATTTGGTGATGACTTGGATGAATTGAGACGTGTAGCCAATCAAATTGCCAAAGTGGCGCAAACCATTCAAGGGGCACAGGATTTGCGTGTGGAGCGCATTTCGGGCCAGCAGTATTTGCAAATTGACATTGACCGCCAAGCGATTGCACGCATGGGACTCAACGTCTCGGATGTGAATGACATGATCGAAACTGCGATTGGCGGCAAAGTGGCCTCAGAGGTGTTTGAAGGTGAACGTCGTTTTGCGGCTGTGGTGCGCTTGCCTGAACGTTTCAGAAACAACATTGAAGCCATCTCAAACATCATTCTCAATTCGGCGAACGGGGCTCAAGCACGCTTGGCCGACGTGGCCAAAATTCATGTGATCGACGGCCCTGCGCAAATTTCGCGCGAAATGGCCAAACGACGCATCGTGGTGGGTATCAATGTGAAAGACCGCGACTTGGGCAGTTTCGTGACCGAGTTGCAAAGCAAAGTCGACAGCAAAATCAAATTGCCCGAGGGCTATTACTTGGAATGGGGCGGTCAGTTCCAAAACATGGAACGTGCCCTGGGTCACTTGAAGGTCATCGTGCCTATCACTGTGGCGGCCATTTTCTTCTTGTTGTTCTTGCTGTTTAACTCGGTGAAGTTCGCCACGCTCATCATCACAGTGCTGCCGTTTGCATCCATTGGTGGCGTGATTGGTTTGTTCGTTGCAGGTGAATATTTATCGGTTCCTGCCTCGGTGGGTTTCATCGCGCTGTGGGGCATTGCCGTGCTGAACGGCGTGGTGCTGGTGTCATACATCCGTAGCTTGCGCGAGAGTGGCATGTCTGTAAAAAACGCGGTGATGGAAGGTGCACGCCAACGCTTCCGTCCTGTCATGATGACCGCCACCGTGGCCATGTTGGGCCTGATTCCGTTCTTAATCTCTGATGGCCCGGGGTCCGAAGTGCAACGCCCATTGGCCATTGTGGTCATCGGCGGCTTGATCACCTGCACTTTGTTGACCTTGGTCGTTGTACCCACCATTTATCACTGGTTCGACGAAGCCGAGCCCGAAGCTTGAGCGAAGGAAGTTTCCAATGAAAGAAATCAAAGCCATCATTCGCCCCTCTAAGCTACCCACACTACGCGAGAAATTGCGCACCTTGCCCGGCTTTCCCGGTATGACAGTGAGCAAGGCGGAGGGCTGCTCGGCGCCGAGTTTGCACAGCCCTACCAACGTCAAAGAAGAGTTGACCGACTACACCCCCAAAGTGCGCATTGAAATTGTGGCCCCAGATGAAGTGTGCGACAGCATCGTCGACTTGATCGTGCACACCGCGCAAATCGGCCAAATTGGCGATGGCTTGGTTTGGGTCACGGACATCACCCGCGCCGTTTTTCTTTATAAATCAGTGGCGGGCCCCATCGAACGCCCTTAAATCTTTTGTACCGGCTCAATACCCCGGCTTCGCCCCTGTCCTGCGCTTAGAAAACAAGCCTGCACGGGAGGTGCCTTGCTTTTGGAAGCGTTCACGACGCGCGACCTTGGGGTCCACCAGCAGGGGGCGACAAATCTCCACACGATCGAGGTCACGCAATAGATGCCCTGGGGTGGTCTTACGACCCCAAATGCAGACGGTGAAGGCCTCTGGCTGGCTCAAATCAATTTCGGGGCATTCGCTCAACAAGCCGCTGTGTTGCAAGGCTTGTCGCACTGTGGTGTGAGCAGGAAGTTGCATCACGCGTTCATGCACCACACGCGGTGCTGGCGCATACAGCACCGTGATCGTCAAGTTGCTCATGCGGTGTACACCTGCTCAGCGCGTTTGACAAAGGCATCCACCAAGGTGGCGGCGATTTTGTCGAACACCGGCCCGACCAACGCACCAAACATGCTTTCAAACGCGTAGTTCAGGGTCAGCTCGATGCGACAGGCGCGTTGGGGTGCTTGGGTGTTGGGATCGAGCAAGGGATGAAAATCCCACGTGCCGTCCAAGTGCTTGAATGGGCCGTCCACCAAGGCCAGCTTCACTTGGCGGCCTGGCACATGCACATTGCGCGTGATGAAGCTTTTGTGAAAGCCCCCAAAGGTCATGCCCACCTCGGCGGTCATGCCATCGGCATGGGTGTCGACCACACCGGCACGGTCGCACCAAGGCAAAAACTCCGGATAGCGGGCCACATCGGTGACCAAGGCAAACATTTCCTCAGCGCTGAACCAAATGAGAACGGACTTGTGAACGGTTTTCATAGAATGGTCCACATTGTAAGAAGCTCTATCGCCCCCATATCCCCCCAATGGCTACCAAAAAACCTGCAACTCCCTCGCGCATCGCTGACAACAAGAAGGCCGCGTTCAACTATTTCTTCGAAGAAAAGTTCGAGGCTGGCATGGTGCTGGAAGGCTGGGAAGTCAAGGCCGCGCGCGAAGGCAAGGTGCAGCTCACCGACGGCTACGTGGTGATCCGAGATGGCGAGTTGTTTTTGATCGGCTGCCAAATCAACCCGCTGCACACCGCGTCGAGCCATGTCACACCCGACAAAGTGCGCACCAAGAAGTTGCTGATGAAGAAGGACGAGATCAAGCGTCTGATTGGCAAGGTCGAGCAAAAAGGACACACGCTGGTGCCCATCAATCTGCATTGGAAAAACGGCAAGATCAAATGTGAAATTGCCTTGGCCAAAGGCAAGGCCGAGCACGACAAGCGCGACACCATCAAAGACCGCGAAGGCAAGCGCGAAGTCGAACGCGCCATGAAGTCACGCCACCGTTGATGCCGTGTGGCGCTGCGCCATCCACAACGCGGCCACCCCCAACACACTCAAAACCAGCATGCACCACAACCCCACGGTGTAGCCCTGCTCGGCCGACCACCACACGCCCATCAGCCAAGGCGCCGTTGCGCGGGCCAAGGCCATGGGCAACCCGATCAACCCATTCAAACTGCCCATGTGTTCGCGACTCACGTAGTCGGCCATGACCGTACCTTTGACAATGGTCAGCGTGCCATTGCCAACGCCATAGAGCACCACAAAGGCCAGCCCCCACACGCCATGGCCTTGACTCACCAGTAGCATCACGAATCCCAATGGAATCAACAACGTGACCCACCGGTTGGTCACATGCCGATCCACCCGGTGTTCAGCTGCATACAGGCCAATGCGCCCGGCCACTTGCAACACGCCGATGCTGGCGGGCATCCAAATGACCCAGGTTTCTGACATGCCCGATTCGCGCAACAGGCTCACCATGTGCGCGGGCAAAGCCGATGTGACACCCATCAGCAACACCAGAAACACGCTCAACATCCAAAACGACGGATGGCTCAGATGCGCCCACCATGCATGAGCAGGTGCATCCGCTGCTGCAGGCGTCCGCACCACAGGCCGGTGCCCCTGCGTGTGCAGCAAATGAAAGTGCATGGGTGCACACACGCCCACATGCAACCCAGCCAACACGCACATCACCTCACGCCAACTCAGCACGCTGAGCAACCATGCAATGAAGGGAATGAACACCGTGCTGGCTAAGCCCCCCAGCAAAGTCAAAATAATGATGGCACGCCGAAAGTGCCTAGGGAACCTGCGGGTGAGCACCGCAAATGCCGGGGGGTACAAGGTGCCCGCCAACCCCACACCCAAGCAGGTCCACACCGCATAAAACTGGGTCAGCGTTTCCACATGGCTGTGGGCCCACAAAGACAAGCCGAGCATCAAAGAACCCAGCGTCATGACCCAACGCTCATGGCCACGGTCAATCCAGCGCCCAACGGGAAAGGCACACACACCTTCGGCCAGCAACAGCAAACTGAACCCGAGTGATGACTCCGCACGGCTCATCTGCAGCGCCTGTTCCAGTGGCGCCATGAACAAGGCAAAACCGTAAAACACACTGCCCCAACTGATCAACTGCAACACCCCCAAAGCCCAGACAAAGCGGGCATCTTGGGAGGTGAAGGCGTGGCGAGGCATGACCTATTTCTTTTTGCGCGGTGGCAAGCCGGTGTGTTGCGTCAGCACGCGGCCTTTGGGTACCGTGGTGCTGTTTTTGCGCCGTGCGCTGGTGTAGGCTCCATCGGTTTGGGGCTGGTAGGTGGGAATCAAATGGTGCTTGCCATTGCCAATCAAATCGGCACGACCCATGGCTTTGAGGGCCTCACGCAGCAGCGGCCAGTTGTTGGCATCGTGGTAGCGCAAAAAAGCTTTGTGCAAGCGGCGACGACGCTCACCGCGCACGATGTCCACACCTTCGCTGGTCCGCGTCACGCGGGCCAAGGGGTTACGCCCTGAGTGGTACATCGCTGTGGCCGTGGCCATCGGGCTGGGGTAGAAGGTTTGCACCTGGTCGGCACGGAAGCCATTGCGCTTGAGCCACAAGGCCAAGTTCATCATGTCTTCGTCGCTGGTACCGGGATGGGCTGCAATGAAGTACGGCACCAAGAATTGCTTCTTGCCCACTTCTTCGCTGTATTTGTCGAACATGGTTTTGAAGCGGTCATAGGTGCCGATACCAGGCTTCATCATCTTGGTCAACGGGCCTTGCTCGGTGTGCTCAGGCGCGATCTTGAGGTAGCCGCCCACATGGTGCTGCACCAGCTCTTTCACATACTCGGGCGACTTGACGGCCAAGTCATAACGCAGGCCTGAGCCGATCAAAATTTTCTTCACACCCTTCAAGGCCCGCGCACGGCGGTACATGTGGATGAGCGAGCTGTGGTCGGTGTTCAGGTTTTGGCAAATGCCGGGGTACACGCAGCTGGGCTTGCGGCACGCTGCCTCAATCTCCGGACTCTTACAGCCAATGCGGTACATGTTGGCGGTGGGGCCACCCAGGTCGGAAATGACACCGGTAAAACCTGGCACTTTGTCGCGAATGTCTTCAATCTCGCGAATGATGGAGTCTTCGCTGCGGCTTTGAATGATGCGACCTTCATGTTCAGTGATCGAACAAAAGGTACAGCCCCCAAAGCAACCGCGCATGATGTTGACGCTGAAACGAATCATCTCCCACGCAGGGATTTTGTTCGCACCATCGTGGCTGCCGTTTTCGTCCGCATAAGCAGGGTGCGGGCTGCGCGCGTAGGGCAAGTCGAACACATGGTCCATCTCGGCCGTGGTCAACGGAATGGGCGGTGGGTTGACCCACACATCGCGTGCCGTGTGACCTTCGCCATGCGCTTGTACCAACGCGCGTGCATTGCCGGGGTTGGTTTCTAAATGCAGCACACGATTGGCATGGGCGTACAGCACGGGGTCAGATTTGACTTGTTCGTACGACGGCAAGCGAATCACGCTGCGCTCGCGGGGCGGCACCTTGAGCTTGCCCTTGCCGTGCAAGGCGGGGTTTTCAACAAACTTCAAGGGGGAAACCGTGAACCCTGCATCAGCGGTTGCGCCTGCGGAACTGACGCGTACGTTGGCCGCATCGGCCACCGCTTGCGCTTCGTCTTCGCGTGCACAGCTTTGGCTTTGCTGTTTGGCTTGGTCACTCACCATCAAGTAGGGGTTGACGTGGGCTTCGACCCTGCCCGGCACGTCGATGCTGGACGAATCAATCTCAAACCACCCCTCAGGGGTTTCACGGCGCACAAAAGCGGTGCCACGCACATCGGTGATGTGGGCCACCGGCTCTTTGGCGGCCAAGCGGTGGGCGATCTCGACAATCGCACGTTCGGCATTGCCGTACAGCAGCAAGTCGCACTTGCTGTCGACCACGATGGAGCGACGTACTTTGTCTGACCAATAGTCGTAATGCGCAATGCGGCGCAACGACCCTTCGATACCGCCCAGCACAATCGGCACATCGTTGTAGGCCTCTTTGCAGCGTTGGCTGTAGACCAAGGCGGCACGGTCGGGGCGTTTGCCTCCCACGTCGCCAGGGGTGTAGGCGTCGTCACTGCGAATTTTCCGGTCCGCGGTGTAGCGGTTGATCATCGAATCCATGTTGCCGGCGGTCACGCCAAAGAACAGGTTCGGTTTGCCTAAAGCTTTGAACGGGTCAGCGCTTTGCCAATCGGGTTGCGCAATGATGCCGACGCGAAAACCTTGGTTCTCCAACATGCGGCCAATCACCGACATGCCAAAGCTCGGGTGATCCACATACGCATCGCCGGTGACGATGATGATGTCGCAGCTGTCCCACCCCAGTTGGGTCATTTCCTCGCGGCTCATTGGCAAAAACGGGGCCGTGCCAAAACGCGCCGCCCAGTACTTGCGGTAGCTGGTCAGGGGCTTGGCGATGCGCGGGAAAAAAGAGACGTCGGCAAAGGCATTCATGAAGGGCTCAAGTGTACGGGTTGGTCCTTGGCCTGGTGTTTTCAAGGGGATTCATCCAGTCGTCACAAATTAGTTGCAAGCGCAACCATTCGGACAAACACCTAGTTGCGCGCGCAACCAAAAAAGTACCATTCACGCATGAGCACCCCACTGGACCGAACCCTCACCTACCGCTTGCACCAGCTGCACAAACTAACCGATGCAGACAGCCAAATGACCTATCCAGAAAAAACCGGTTTGTCCATGAGCGATGGCCGGTGTTTGGTGACGATTGGCACGTTTGAACCGGTGTCTGTCAAAGTGCTGGCGGAGAAAGCCAACCTCAACAAAGGTCAAGCCAGCCGCGCGGCACAGGCCTTGGTCGAACAAGGCTTGGTGGGCAAAACCGACCATCCCCAAGACGGCCGTGGCGTGGTGCTCACCCTCACGCCCCAAGGCCGCAAAGTCTTCAAGCGCACCATGGACATGGTGACGCAGCGCAACACGCAAATCTTTGGCTGTCTGAGCGACAAAGAACAAGCCGTGTTGAGCACCCTGTTTGACCGCCTCATTGCACACGCACGCCCTCACTGATTGCCTCCCCACACAGCCATGCACACACCGACGACACAAGCCCGCCCGTCCATTTACTACACCTACAAGGTATTCCAACCGTGGCTCGCCTCGGCACATCCCGTGCAACCACGCCAGCAGGTGGTCATCGTGGGTGCGGGCCCCGCAGGCATGGTGACCGCCTTGGAGTTGGCGCGCCACGGCGTGGCCAGCGTGGTGCTGTCTGCAGAGTTGCAGTTCTCTCAGGGCAGTCGTGCCATTTGTTTCACTCGGCGTTCGATGGAAATCTTGCAACAAGTCGGCGTGGCCGATCGCATGACCGAAGGCGGGTTACCTTGGCGCTTTGGTAATTCTTTTTACCGTGGGGAACGGGTCTTTCGAATGGAAGCCCCCCACGATCCGGACGACCGCTTTTTCCCCATCATCAACGTGCAGCAACAGTACATGGAAGAGTACCTGCACGATGCCTGCCAAGCCAACCCACTGATTGATGTTCGCTGGGGCAACAAGGTCACCCAAGTTCATCAAAAAGAAGGCTTTGCCGAACTTGAAATCGACACGCCTGAAGGTCCCTACGCCCTGGAAAGCAACTGGGTGGTCGCTGCCGATGGCGGGCGATCAGGCATACGCAGTGCGATGAATTTGGACATGGAAGGCACGTCGTATGAAGGGTTCTTTGTGATCGCCGACATCAAAATTGACCTCCCCTTCCCGACCGAACGGCGTGCCTATTTCGACCCCGAGTGGAACCCCGGCAACACCACCTTGATGCACCGTGAGCCGCATGGCATTTGGCGCGTGGACTACCAACTGCCCGAGGGCGAGACGCCCGAGGAGGCATTGAAACCGGAATCACTTCAAACCCGCATCGATGCGCAATTGGCCATGATTGGCCATGCTGGCACGCCCTGGGAAATGGACTGGTCCTCGGTGTATTCCGCACGCACATTGACCTTGCCAGACTTTGTGCACGGCAACGTGATCTTCACAGGCGATGCCGCACATTTGCTGCCCATCTTTGGGGTGCGCGGTGCGAACACGGCATTTCAAGATGCCCAGTCTTTGGGTTGGCATTTGGCCTTTGTGGTCAAGGGACTTGCCAGTCAACAGCTGCTGCGCAACCACAGCGCGGAACGTGTGGGGGCAGCCCGAGAAATCATTGACGAAGCCGGAAAAAGCACACGGTTTATGGCGCCCCCCACCCCTGGATTTGAGTTGTTGCGCAACGCGGTGTTGTCCCTGTCGTTGACCGAAGCGTTTGTGCGTCCGCTCTACCACTGGCGCACCTCGCGTCCGCACGCTTACACCCACTCCATGCTCAACAGCTTGGGCGATGACAACAGCTTGTTCAAAGCCGGCCCTGCACACGGAGAGCCTCCGCAAAACGTGCGCTTGGGGGCCAATGACTTTTTGCTAGACCATCTGGGTGGGGGCTTTGATTTGCTGTATTTCACCGACGCACCTGAAATACCCAAGACCTTGCAAGACCTCATCGCCGCCACACGTGCCCAAGGTGTGCCTGTCCACGTGATTGCCGTGGGCAGCACGGGTGCGGTAGCCGGCGCAGACAAAACCTTGCCCGATGCCGACGGCCACCTGCGAGAACGCTACGGTGTACCGGCCAATGGCGGCGCTTATTTGCTTCGCCCAGATCAACACATTTGTGCGCGTTGGCTGACCTTAGACGTCACGCGTTTGCAAGCGGCCTTCCACACCGCTTTGCCTCAGTGAAGGAGTTCCCATGACGTCATCACCTACAAGCATCAGCATTCCCGAACTCGAAGTGGTTTACGACAGTCTGGCGACGGCCATTGACCAAGTCGGTCAAGAAAAGGCTTCTTTATTTCTGGTCAAACTGGCCTTGCTCAATGCCAATGCGCTGGGTCGTGCAGACATTTTCCAGGCCAACCTTCAAGCCGCTTTGCGCGACCTTTAAGGGGTAGGCAACGCTTGCACACAGGCATCGCGCCCCCACAGGTGCGTGACCGCATGCTGTGTGTGTGCCACATCCCCTGTTGTGAAAAACTGCACAGAACCCGGACGGCTTGAAGGCCCGGAATGCATGGGGTCGTCCAAACGACGAACCAACTCACGGGCCACAGCCTCTGCCGGGTCGAGCAAGGTCACATGCGCCCCTGCCACGCGCTGCATCGCTTCGCGCAGAAATGGGTAATGCGTGCATCCCAGCACCAAGGTGTCAGCCCCTTGCGCGAGCAAAGGCGCGATGAACTGACGCAGCAAAGCTTCGGTTTCTGGGCTGTGCAAATCGGCACGTTCTACTTGTTCCACCAGACCAGGACAGGCTTGCAACAAGACCTGCTTGTCGGCGCCATACAACGCGACCAACCGCGCCACACTGGCGCTTTGCACGGTTTGGCGCGTCGCCAACACACCGACCACCCCACTGCGAGTCAAGGCCACGGCAGGTTTGATGGCGGGTTCAATCGCCACCACCGGCAAATGAGTTTGTTCGCGCAAGGTTTTGGCGGCCACCACCGTGGCGGTATTGCATGCAATGGTGATGGCTTTGACGCCCTGCTCGGCCAACCAAGTTCCTACCGTCAACGTGCGTTGGGTGATGTGGGCTTCGCTCTGATCGCCATAAGGCGCATGACCCGAGTCCGCCACGTAGACCAAATCTTCATGGGGCAACGCAGCACGAATGGCGCGCAACACCGACAGACCGCCCACACCAGAGTCAAAGACGCCAATGGCGTTGTCAAAGAGACGATGTAGAGCCACGAATCACCAATGAAGTAGGAAGCAACTTAGGCTCAATCACATGGCCATCTAGCACTTCTTGAAGTGAATCAGCTAGTAACACACCAGCCAAATCAATTGGTTGACGAACAGTTGTGAGCGGTGGAAAGCTGTGTGATGCCATGTCAATATCGTCATAACCAACCACACTGATTTGTTCAGGAATCGAGATTCCTTTACCCGTCAACACCCCCATGGCATTGATCGCAATCAAATCACTGGCAGCAAACAAACCGTCAAATTCTTTACCATTTTGCAAGAAGCTATGCATGGCTTCTTGCGCCTCTTCTGGGGTAAAAGATGACTTGATATACAAAGAGGGATCCACCGTAACCCCCAATTTTTTGTGTGCTTTGACATACCCTTCGTGACGTTTAGCAACTTCAGGCAAGTCCGCGTCCCCCATAAACGCCACTCGCCGGCGACCAAGACTTAGCAAATGCTCTGTCGCCAATTGGCCGCCTGATAAGTTGTCACTTCCCACGCTGCAATAAAGCTGACGCGGCAATTGAGCGCCCCACACGGCAATAGGCACGTTACGACGTGCCAACTCGTTTAATTGATCGTGATGACCCCATTGACCGATGACAATCAATCCTCGTGCACGGCCTGTGTCATATAAGGCAGCCATATCGTCCAAGTGATCTGCATCAACACGCGACAACAACAAATCGTAATTACGATCAGTTAAAGCATCAGCCAAGCTTCCTAACATACCCAAGAAGAAAGGGTCTGAAATATGTTGACGCGTATTTTTGTCATAGGGGATCACCACACCAATCGTGCGGTTGTCCCCCATGCGCAAGTTCTTGGCACTTTGGTTAATCGTGTAGTTTAGGGAGCGCGCCAGTTCGATAATGCGCTGGCGGGTCTCATCGTTTGTCAACGAGCTGCCATTCAAAGCACGAGAAACTGTGGATGTCGAAACGCCCGCCATGCGAGCGATGTCGATCATCTGGATTTTTCGTTTTTCGGAGTCAGAAGCTGCCATAACATGCCAATCATAGGGGCTTTATTTAGCCAGACTTAGCCACAGCTCACTTAGCGTCACCAACGACTCTTCTCCTTGTACGCTTGCCCACATCGCTTTCGCAGCTTCAACTTGGTTCAACTTGAAGAGTGCAATACCGCAATGCAAACGAACTTCTGCCTCGCGTTTGTGCCCACCCTTGATCAAGGCTTTTTGGTAAGCCTCGGCTGCTTTGTCCCACTGAGCTTTGGATAACATCACGTCCCCTAACTGCACCAGCATGGCCACATTTTCAGAATTCGAACTCAACGACTTCATCGTTTTATCATCCTCAGCCGCTCTTTGCTGAGCCTGTTGTTTGAGCTTGGCATTCGCTACAGATGGCGCCTTTTCAAGCGCACGCAGGGCTTCGTAAGGTAAACCTACTTTGAGTGCAAAAACTGCCATGTCGGTGTAATCGTCAGCGCTATCCAGCGTATCGCTGGCCTCCATCAGTCTTGAGATGTCCAATTGCAAGCGCGTACTGAAACCTGGCAATCGCCCCATGGTGTTGAGCAAATCGCTCCAATAGTCTTTGGATGGGAAGCGCTTCACCAGTTGCGTCAAGGTGCGCACGTAGTTGACATCGTCTTTCAATTGATTTTGACTGAACGCATAGACACGTAGTTCAGCCTCATCAGGTTGACGGCCTGTGGTGGCGTCCAATTTTTGCCTTGCCGCCATCTCTTGCAAAACCTCTTTGTGTAGTTTTTGCAAAGATAAAGCCTGAATCATGGCCAAGTAAACATGCGGATTTGTTCCGCCTGCTTGAACATAATGTTTCGCCCAGGTCGAAACTTTGGGGTAATCCTTGTTACGCAAACTCACGGTGACCATGGTTTCGGACAAAGTCAATCTGTCCGCAGTTGTCAAATCTTTGTTCTGCAATAGGTATTCAAGCGATGCTGCAGCAAGATCAAACTTCTGAGCATTCATTGCTGCAACGATCGCAATGCGTTCCAACAACATTCGTTCTGCCTCAGTCAACTGCGTGCCGTTGCGCAACTCATGAATTCGTTGCAAGGCTGTATCGGGTTGCTTAGATTGGATAGCCTCTTGCGCTGTTTGCAATGTTTTCGCAACTTCGGGACGCAAATTCACTTGCGCAACGCTACTCAAAGCGACACCCAAAGCACTCATTGCCAAGATCTTTTTCCATGCTGCCATCGTGTAGTCCTCCTATAAAAAAGCCCCTTCTCGTGAGAGAAGGGGCAAAGGGTTCCCTCTTAAAGAAACCTTGAAGAAATTAATTCACAAACTGCTCTGACCCCACAATGCCCAGCTTATTCAAACCTAAGCGTTGTGCATTGGCCATCACCGCGGCCACCGCCTCGTACTTGGCCTTGGCGTGTGACCGCAAGTGCAACTCTGGCTGTGGGTCCATCTTGGTCGCCTCTTGCAGCTTAAGATCCAAGTCAACACGACTGGCCAGTGGCTTGCCATTCCAATTGATCACACTGTTGGCATCCACATCAATCTTGATCACGACAGGGTCAACCTTCTTGGTTGGCGGCTTAGATACTGGCATGTCCAAGTTCACGCTGTGCAACTGCGCAGGGATGGTGATGATCAACATGATCAAGAGCACCAACATCACGTCAATCAAAGGCGTGGTGTTGATGTCCATCATCACTTCCGGTTCGCCATTGCCTGATCCTTGGCCTACGTTCATTCCCATGTTTAGCTCCTTCGATCAGTTTGGCT
>JBFYKC010000062.1:0-11399 GCA_041311135.1 Comamonadaceae bacterium
TTCCTATGGCGACGTTGCCCGGGATGCAGGTGGTGTCGCTTTGAGTCTTTGATCTCTTTGTGCTGAGCTCGCTTCGGAGAGGGACTTAGGGCAGGTTCCTCATGCTGGAGTACCAGAAATCGTCACCTGCCCTAAGCCCCTCCCCGAAGTCTGCGTACGACGTTGCTTCGCTCGTCTAGTTGCACGCACACGTTTGTTGTTACTGATCAGATTGCGCGGCTCGAAATTGACACGTGCACCATGGTTGGCTGATGTTGCAACAGCAACGAACACCCAAAGCGTTGCGTGCATGGGGTGTGGCGGCTGACGATTTCTGGTACCCCAGCATGAGGAAGCCGCCATACCCCATGTGCGCAACGCGCTCGATCCGGAGCAAATAAAAAAGCCACCTCAGAGGTGGCTTTTCCGACAAGAGATCAGAAACATCAGAGCTTAAAAGCCACCACCTTCTGGTGCTGCTCACCAAGGCCTTCAATCCCCAACGTCATCACATCACCGCGCTTCAAGTACACCGGTGCGGGTTTGCCGTTTTTCTTCATGCCCATGCCCACACCGGGCGGGGTGCCCGTGCAAATCACGTCACCGGGTTTCAGTGTCATGAATTGGCTGAGGTAGCTCACGATTTTGGCCACGCCAAAAATCATGGTTTTGGTGTTGCCGGTTTGCATGCGCACGCCGTTCACATCCAGCCACATGCTGAGTTTTTGCGGGTTCGGCACTTCGTCGCGCGTCACCAACCAAGGACCGATGGGGCCGAAGGTGTCGCAGCCCTTGCCCTTGTCCCAAGTGCCGCCACGCTCCAATTGGTATTCGCGTTCGCTCACGTCGTTGATCAGGCAATAGCCAGCCACGTGGTCGAGTGCGGCTTTTTGTGACACATGGCGCGCCTCCGTGCCGATGACGATGCCCAGCTCCACTTCCCAATCTGACTTGACCGAGCCTTTGGGCAACATCACATCGTCGTTGGGGCCTTGAATACAGCTGATGGCCTTGGTGAAGACGATCGGCTCTTTCGGAATGGGCATGCCAGCTTCGGCAGCGTGGTCGGCATAGTTCAGGCCAATGGCCAAAAACTTGCCCACGTTGGCCACTGGGCAACCCATGCGCGGCTTGCCTTTGACCAAGGGCAGTTTGTCGGTGTTGAGCTTGGCCAACTTGGTCAAGGCTTTGTCGCTCAAGTGCTCAGGCGTGACGTCCGCAATGACGTGGCTCAGGTCGCGCAGCTTGCCTGCGGCGTCGATGAGGCCTGGTTTTTCTTTGCCGGGGTTGCCGTAACGCACGAGTTTCATAGGTCGCCTTTGAAAATTTAAAAATCGATAGGAAATGAACGGCTAGATTTTGGCGACGCGCGAGGGCCGCACCAAGCACCTCAGCGACACATCAGGGCCAGCGATGCATCCAAATGGTCCAGAGGGGAGCGTTTAAAGCCTGAGCGCGTGAACCGCTGCAACTGCCCCTGCGCAAACGACACCAGCACCGCCGCACGCACCTGGGCGTCGGCCGTCGGCGTGGCCGACTGATGCGCTTGCGCTGCCGCCTTGAGCGCTTGGCGCAATGCGGACTCGATGCGCTCAAACAATTGGTTCATGCGTTGTTGCAAGCGCTCGTTCTCAAACACCAGGGCGTCGCCCACCATCACGCGCGCCATGCCGGGGTTGCGCTCGGCAAACTGCAGCACCACCGTGACCATGCGTGCGGCTTTTTGCACATCGTCGCCTTCACGCTCGGCAATTTGGTTGATCAAGCTGAAGACGCTGTGTTCGATGAAGTCAATCAAGCCTTCAAACATTTGCGCCTTGCTGGCAAAGTGGCGATACAACGCCGCTTCGCTCACCTCCAGCTTGGACGCCAACAACGCCGTGGTGATGCGCTCAGAACCGGGTTGCTCCAACATCGCCGCCAGCGTTTGCAAGATTTGCTCACGCCGCTGGCCCGGCTTCATGCGCTGGCGTTTGGGCGTTTCGTCTGTGTCGTGCAAAGCGTCAGCGTGGTCGGACATGGCGTTGATAGTGAGTTAGTGCGAACGAATCATGGTGCCGAACGCCTGTTCGGTCAAGACTTCGAGCAACATCGCATGCGGCACCCGACCATCGATGATGTGCACCGCGTTCACACCGCTCTTGGCAGCGTCCAGTGCGCCAGCAATCTTGGGGATCATGCCGCCGCTGATGGTGCCGTCGGCACACAGCTCGTCAATGCGACGTGGCGTCAACTCGGTCAGTAGCTCGCCTTGCTTGTCGAGTACGCCACGGATGTTGGTGAGCATCAACAGTTTTTCAGCGCTCAGCACAGTCGCTAGTTTGGCGGCCACCACGTCGGCATTGATGTTGAAACTCTCGTTGTTTTCACCAAAACCAATCGGGCTGACCACGGGGATGAACGCATCGTCTTGCAAGGCTTTGACCACGCTGGGGTCGATGCTGACGATGTCACCCACTTGGCCCACGTCGTACTCTTTGCTGGGGTCTTTGCTGTCGTGCACGGTGAGTTTTTTGGCCCGAATCATGGCGCCGTCACGGCCGGTCAAGCCCACGGCTTTGCCGCCGGCTTGGTTGATCAAGCCCACAATGTCTTGCTGCACTTCGCCGCCCAACACCCACTCGACCACCTCCATGGTTTCGGCGTCGGTCACGCGCATGCCTTCAATGAACTCGCCCTTCTTGCCCAAGCGTTGCAACAAGCCTTCAATTTGCGGGCCACCGCCGTGGACCACCACGGGGTTCATGCCCACCAGCTTGAGCAACACCACGTCTTCGGCAAACGCCTTTTGCAATGCGGGGTCGGTCATGGCGTTGCCGCCGTATTTGATGACCAAGGTTTTGCCATGGAACTTGCGGATGTAGGGCAGGGCCTGGGCCAAGATGTCGGCAGGGGAAAAATTGCTCATGGGGTGTAACTCCGTCAGGGGGAATGACTTGGCGTCGTGCTTATTCGGCGTGTTCAACAGCAGGCGCAGCACTGTGTGCAGCTTGTGGGCCCAAGACCAACTCGCGCACCATTTCGCGCAACAATTTTTTCTCTTGGAAGCTCAAGGCCCGCTCCAACACGCGGCGCACGCCCAGCAACAACTGGCGGTCCACCTCTTGTGGAATGCCACGGGTGTTTTGCAATTCTTCGCGCAGCTCTTCACGCAGGTCTTCGGGCTCATCGGCCCACCAGGTGTTGATGACGGTGTTCAGCTGCTCACGCAACTGCTCAGGGTCAATCGCCGGCGTGGTGTGCATCGAACTGGCATGGCGTGCACCCCCATCTCGCGCGGCTTGTGCGCCGAGCACCACACGTTGGTCGGCTTGCGACAGCAGGCGCGCCCAACCGGGGTCTTCGCGGTTGAGTTGCGCCATGTTGCGCGAGGCTTCGTCGGCCAGCAAATGCACCGACACACCATGCAACTGGGCTTCGTCAATCAGGCTAATCAAGCGCTCGTCGTCACTGCCCACCAACAGGTGGTCGCAGGCACCGCGCTCGGCCAAACGTTTCAGGTCTGCGCCCAAGGTGCGCAACATGGACAAACCGCCATCTTGGCTGTGCGACAACACCGTACGACTGATTTGCCCACCCAACGCTTGCTCATCCGCGGCGTCGCTGTACCAATAGATACGGCGCAGGTTCACATCCAAGCCGTTGTGGGCCAAGGCATTGCCAAGCAAGGCATGCAACTGTGGGCGCACTTGGTCTTGGTTGGCATCGGTTTGGCCTTGCAACCAGGCCAAAAAGCGGGCGTCGATGAGGGCAATGCAAGATTCAGCGCCAGCGTGCGCAGCGGCGTGAGAGGTGTGTTGACGTTTCATGAAAGTACTAAAAAGGTAAAAAGATAGAAAACCGCCTCTGGGCGCGCTAACTTTGCCCACCCACAAGCCGCATTTATTTTAGGACGGCGCGCGCATGTCTGCAGGGGATAATCACCTAACTTTGCAATTTTTCACGGCATGACACATCCCATTTTGATCACCGGAGGGACGGGCTTTATTGGCTCGCACACGGTTGCCGCCTTGGCGCAGGCGGGGCAGCCCGTGGTCATCTTGGACAACTTGTGTAACTCCAGTCCCAAGGTGTTGGATCGCTTGGCCAAGCTCGGCGCCAGCCCGATCGAATTTGTGCAGGCCGACATTCGCGATTCGGCGGTCTTAGATGCTGTGTTTGCACGCCACGCCTTTGCCGGCGTGATCCACTTTGCCGGACTCAAAGCCGTCGGCGAGTCAGTGGCGCAGCCCTTGCGCTACCTCGACAACAACGTCAGCGGCACGATCCACCTGCTGCAAGCCATGGACCGGGCAGGCGTACGCCGCATCGTGTTCAGCTCGTCGGCCACTGTGTATGGTGACCCCGTGAGCGTGCCTATCCCCGAGACCGCGGCACTCACTGCCACCAACCCCTATGGCCGCACCAAGCTGATGTGCGAAGACGCGCTGCGCGAATTGCATGCGGCCGATCCACGCTGGTCCATCGCCATCCTGCGCTACTTCAACCCGGTGGGCGCCCACGCCAGCGGTCTGTTGGGCGAGGCGCCGAACGGCACGCCCAACAACTTGATGCCCTACATCACGCAAGTGGCACTGGGTCAACGCCCGTACTTGCAAATTTTTGGCAACGACTACGACACGCCCGACGGCACCGGCGTGCGCGACTATTTGCACGTGTGCGATTTGGCCGACGGCCACTTGGCAGCCTTGCATGCTCTGGACGCGCCCAAGTTGCTTACCGTCAACCTTGGCACCGGCCAAGGGGTGAGCGTGCAAGCCATGGTCGACACCTTTGCACGGGTGAATGACGTACCGATTCCTCACCAAGTGGTGGCACGCCGCCCCGGCGATGTGGCGCAGTGTTTGGCGGACCCCCGTCAAGCCAAGGCGCTGCTTAACTGGGAAACCCAATTTGACCTCGACCGCATGTGCATGGACGCATGGCGTTGGCAATCGATGAACCCTCAAGGCTTTGACACCCCGCTATGAAAAACCAAGACGACGGCACGCTGTCCCTGTTTGACGACTTTCCTCCGGCACCCGCTCCCGCAGAGGAGAAAGCCGTTGCACCAAAGAAGACACGTGCAAAGCGAAAAACACCCCCCCCTGCTGAAACGCCGGCGACCTCTGAAACAGCAGAACCCAAACCGGAGGCAACTGTCGACAACGGCGTCAATGTGGAAGCCACGCTGCACTTGGCTGGTTTGGTGTCCCCGCAACGTCGGCACAACAGTCCGTGGGCCCAACTCAGCCCCGTCGCGTTGCAAACCGGAGCCAAACTGCCTCATGTGATGCTGGTCATCACCAAGGGGGAAGCCGGAGGCGCTCAATCGCACGTCCGTGCCTTGTGCGCTGCCTTGCAATCACGCGTCAAATTCACGGTGGTCATTGGCGGGCCTGATGCATCAGTTTTAGGTCAGGCGCTCGAAGGCCTTGACATCACTGTGTGCCCAATGCCTGAAATGGTGGAGTCGCTCAACCCATTGAAGTTGTGGCCAGCGATACAGCAACTCACCGGCCTGATCTACAAACTCAAACCAGACCTCGTACATGCCCACAGTGCTATTGCCGGCGTCGTGGCGCGCTTGGCAGGGCATCGGTGCAACACCCCTGTGGTGTACACCGTCCACGGTTTTGGTTTCAAGCCTGAAGCCCCCGCACTGCGTCGAACCGCCGCATCCCTGGCCGAACGCGCCCTGGCACGTTGGACAACGCACATGATTTGTGTCTCCAAACACGAGCGCGAGCTGACCTACGACCTGCCCATTGCACAAGACCGCGTTCACGTCATCCCCAACGGCATTCCACAACTGGATGTGCCGTCGACTTCAAGCACTGAAAACGAATTCCCGCATCTCATCATGGTGGCGCGGGCCCAACACCCCAAGCGCCAAGATTTGTTGCTACAGGCGCTGTCACGTGTGCGTGACACCTTGGGCAAAGAAATTCCAACCACATTTGCTGGCGATGGCCCCCTGGCCGAACAGCTCAAATCTCAAGCGCATGCGCTCAATCTTCGTGAAATCACCTGGGCCGGTGACGTTGCCGACGTGCCGGCCCTGTTACCTTCACATGAGATTTTTGTATTGCTGTCTGACCACGAAGGCATGCCCATCACCGTCCTAGAAGCCATGCGCGCTGGTCTGTGCGTGCTAGCCAGTGACCTACCAGGTATCCGTGAACAACTGATCCCCAACCAAGAAGGGGTGCTCGTCTCCAACTCTGTCGAGGCAGTGACCGAAGCCTTGCTGCGCCTGGTCAATGAGCCCTATTTGCGTAAACGCTTGGGCCGCGCCGCACAACAGTGCTTCGAGAGCACCTTCTCCGTTGAACCCATGGCCGATGCCGTCATGCAGGTGTATCGCCAATGCATACAAACCAACGCGACGCCTGAAGTTGAAGCCGCCAGCCACGCAGCGGAAACACACAGCGCGGCGCTGGTGTCCGCATCGGTGCGCCGCCGCGATGCCTTGCAAAGTTGGGCCTTGTGGGGCATTTGGTTGCTCGTCCCGAGTTTCATGGCCGCCCAACTGCTTGAAGACGCGGGATTGGTGACCTACCAATTCGGCGAGACCCTGTGGTGGTGTGTTCTGCCCTACGCCGTGGCGGCGCACTTGTTGATGCGCACCGCACACCTTCCCGTGGCTGAACGTAGCGGGGTGTTGTGGGTTGCCACGTCGGCGCCCTTTGTGTTCACCCCCTTGGGTTTTGCGTTGTTACAGCAACCCTACTCACGCGCAGCATTGGTGTGGGCATATGCACTCACCACCGCCTGGCTGTGGTTGGGCTATCGCCGCCACGTCAAACACCGCGCCTTGCGTTTGGTACACATCGACGCCAACGTCCCCGCGCAACTGGCTGCTTGCCTGAACCCCAAACCCATCGACACACAAGCAGTTCAGCTGATTGCTTGGAATGCCCACACAGGCGTCCCTCTCCCCGCGTGCGACGGCATTGTGTTGGATCGCCACATACGAACCACAGATGAACGTACTCGTTTGTTGGGAGAGCTCAAGATGCAACACCTGCGTCTGTACAACGTTGAAGCTGTTGCCGAGCTCACCAGTGGTCGAAAAATGCTACCCACGGCAGCCGACACGCTTTGGGAAATCGACAACGATCCCAGCTATGACCGCATCAAACGGTTGCTCGACCTCATCACCGTCATCGCCTTGTCTCCTCTTTGGCTCCCGCTTGCCGCTTGCGTGGCCCTCGCGGTGCGTTACGACTCCAAAGGTCCGGCCTTGTATTCGCAACCGCGAGTGGGTCGCGATGGGCAAGTCTTCACGCTGTGGAAATTCCGCAGCATGGTTCATGGTTTGCAAGCCCCCGGGGTCGACTTTGCCCAGGCCGAAGATCCGCGCATCACGCGCGTAGGACGCTTCCTGCGCCGTACACGCCTAGACGAACTGCCCCAACTTTTCAATGTGTTGATGGGCGACATGAGCTTGATTGGTCCACGTCCCGAGCAAACCGCTTTTGTTCGCGACTTTGCCGCCACCATCCC
The DNA here is from genome assembly GCA_041311135.1 of Comamonadaceae bacterium. Lineage (GTDB taxonomy): Bacteria > Pseudomonadota > Gammaproteobacteria > Burkholderiales > Burkholderiaceae_C > Limnohabitans. The sequence goes on from JBFYKC010000062.1 coordinate 7,468, forward strand.
CTGCTATCCCTATCGACACTTAGTACGCCCAGGCCTCACGGGATGGGCCCAAGTCCAACATGGCTATGCGGACAGCGCTGACGCCACGCGCGTCAAACTCAGCTACGACTTGTACTACGTCGCCCACTACTCGCTTGCCCTCGATTTGTTGATCGCGGCAAAAACCGTCAAGACGGTCTGTACCGGCTTTGGTGCACGTTAAGGCAAAGCCACCCAAGACATGGCCTTGAGCACCCGACGCATTCTGTTGCTGGAGGAGCCCAGTTGGGGCGGCGTACACACCATGACACGTACGCTGGCTGATGGACTGGGTACGCAAGACTGGCAAGTCACCACACTGCCTTGGCGACAAACCCAATGGCCCGTCCTGGTCCGTGCAGCAAAGGCACATGATGTGATCGTGGCCACGCACAACTTTGGCCCGACCTACTGCGGCGCGGCCCTCAAAGCCATCACGGGCAAACCGCTGGTCAGCTGGGTGCACGGTCCGCTGCTGGATGTGCTTCACCAAGCAGGCGCCTCCGCTGTCAAAAAGTTGTGGCTCAAACTGCTTTACAAACAAGTGAGCCAGTTTGTGTGTGTCTCACGCACCACGCAAGACTCCTTGCTGGGCTTAATTCAACTGGGCAAACACCAACGCAGCACTGTCGTCCCCAACGGTATAGCGCCCATGCCGCCTGGACAAGCGATTCATGTGCATGCGGGCCACGGTGGTGATGGCATCCCTCCGCTGCTCTTGGGGTATGTGGGCCGCCTGTCTGCTGAAAAACGGCCACACCTGCTGCTTGACACCTTGCGCCACCTGCCTGACGAAGCCCAACTGGGCATCGTCGGCGAGGGCCCCTTGCATCGAAAAATCGTCCACGACGGCATGGATTTGATGTACCAGGGTCGCGTGCATTTTTTGGGCAAACACCCCAGCGGCCAAAGCCTCTACACCCCTTGGCAAATGACCTTGCTCACATCGCGCTACGAAGGTTGCCCCATGACAGCGCTCGAATCATTGGCCTGCGGTGTGCCTTGCGTGTCATTGCCCATCCCCGCGATGCGTGAGTTGTACGACCTCGATGCACCTTATTTACTGGCCCGGGGCGATGCCCCTGTGGCTTTGGCTGAAGCCGTCATGACCGTGCTTAGCCTGCCAGAACAACAAGTGCGTGACGACATGGCTCGTATCGTGGCGCGACACCACATGGATGACTTCATGCGCAACTGGCAAGAGGTGCTGCGCGCATGTTGAAGCATTCGGTCCTGGTTCACTTCGTGCGCAATGGCCCGGCCTACCTGCCCGAGCTCGATGCGTATGTGGCCTTCATCCAGGCTCACGGACAAGACGCCTTGATCCACGACACCTGCGACACCGTCCCCGCCAACGCACAGGTGGTGTGGTGGATGTGCGGCCGTGTCCCGCGTGCACAAGCGCATCGTCTGCGCCATGCGTTTCACATCCATGAATACACCTCGGCATCGGTGCCCCCACACGCGCGACTCAAAGACTGGGTCAAGCACTGGACACAACCCAAGCCCGATTACCGCATCTTTCAAAATGGATGGGTGCGCGAGCGCATGGGGTTCAGTGACGGTGTGCCCTCCAGCCTGCGCGACATGGGCGTCGCATCTGTCTTCTTGGAACCGCTGCCGCAAGCCCCGATCTGCGAATTTGACTTGGTGTACTTAGGCGAAATGCACCGTCTCTTGCCCTTTCTGCCGCTGCTCCAAACCATTCACGAGGCCGGCCGAACCCTCTTGCTCATTGGCGACCTGCCAGATACGTTGCGCTCACAACTTGCCCCTTCTGTGACCTGTGTCGGTCGTGTGGCACATGCCGATGTGCCAACACAATTGCGTCGTGCACGCTTTGGCCTGAACCTCGTCAGCAACACCGAACCCTACAACCAACAAACGTCCACCAAGCTACTGGAATATTGCGCAGTCGGACTGCCCGTGGTCACCAACGACTACGCGTGGGTACGCTATTTTGTGGCGCACTACCAAGCGAACTTGCATGTGTTGCACGACGACCCGAGCACCTGGCCGCACAGCTTTGGCGAAGCGTTGGAAGCCTACCCATATGCGGTACCCGATGTCCGTGACTTGGCTTGGCCCAAGCTCTTGCGTGCTTTGCCCATCTGGAAGCACCTGCAAATCGTATGAGAACAAGTCGCACCATTGCTCTGGCAAGCATGCTTGCATTTGCGACCCAAATCGCATTTGCCTTGCTCATGCTGCGTTGGTTTACGCCACATGAAGTCGGGGAGTTCTCCGTCATCAGTCAAATTGGTTTTTTCTGGATGACCCTGGCCCTCGCGCAAGCCCCCATGAGCCTGCTGGCCAACCACCATGCGCCAGCGACACTTGCAGCACGGCACGCTTGGTATGCCAGTTTGTGGCGCGGTCTCGGACTGTTTCCTGCAGCATTGCTGGCAGTGTGGGTCAGTCAACTCACCCTGTGGCCAGCGCTGCTATGGGTTGCATCACTGGCGTTTTTTCAAATGACTTGGCTGTTGGCACAGAGCCTCACGCTACGCACCGGCTCGCGTTGGCAGCAAGTGAACGTGCGGGTGCTCCCGCCACTGACTGCGGCGTTGACGGCACTGGCTGGCGCCTTGTGGGGACACTGGCTCGACTGGTCTGGCCCCACATTGGTCGTCGCAGCCCTGCTGGGCTACGCCCTGGGGGCCACTTGGCTAGGGTCTGCGTGGCATCGCGCGCCAAACGACGAAACGACTTCGCCAACCCAACAACAGCCAGCGGACACGCGCAGTGCCTCCTTGCGCATGGCACACACTCTGGCAGATGCGCTGCTTGCAACTGCCGTCATCGTCGTGTGGCAACGCCTCTACGGGGCCGAAGAAACTGGCTGGATGAGCGCCTTGTTACGCGTACTCGGTTTCTTACCAGCGGTGGTGCACATGGCATGGGCACAAGTTGTCTTGTCAAAAGGCCATCAAGTCCGCGACACCGCGCCCCGAACCGCCGCAGGCGCAACCCCCTGGTGGCTTGGCCTATGCGCATTTGTCATCGTCATGGCATTGGGTGCGTCCTGCGCGATGGCACTTGAACAAGCGTGGCTCAGCAATCAATGGTTGGGGGTATGGCACTACATTGCACCGCTGGTGTTGTGGCAAGGTTGCGCCTGCTTGTCAGCCGCCTTCAGCCATCGTCCGTTCCAAACCCAAACAGCTGCGGGTTATTCGTGGGCCTGCATCGGTTTAGCACTGCTGCAATCTTTCGTTTTGATGGCGCCCCTTGTTTGGGGGGCGACTTGGAGCGCATCGCAACACATGTGGCTCTTTGCCGCGGTCAGCTGCATGGGGTTATTGACCCTCACTGCCTGGATGGCCCGCTTGCGCTGAGTCCCCACACAACCGCGCCAGCACACACACCAGCACCGCATAGGTGACGCTGTAAATCTGCAAATCCAAATTTGAATTGGTAAGCCCCGTCAAAAAATATGCGGCTACCACCTGCATCCCCAGAATCGGCATAACGGACTGCCCGCCCTCACTGCGCACGCGTTTGAACTGCTGAAAGAAAAAAGCAAACGGAGCCAACAGGATGCCCAAATACGCAATCAACTTCAACACCCCACCTGACGACAGCGCATGCATGACGTCCGAATGGGGTTGGTTGTAAATTTCAGTGGGGGGAATCTGGCCCACTTCGATGCGATGCACGATTTCAGCCTCAAAGCGCCCCGATCCAATACCTAACAACGGGTGATCTTCAAAAATAAGCCACGCAGTTTTCCACATGGCAGCGCGCGCGCCGAGCGACGACATGTAATTGCCTTGCGCAATTTGCTGCAAATCTGTTTGCGCCTCTGTGATGCGCAGCTTGTCTCGTATCGTAGGTGACGAAGTCAGCACCACCACACACAGCAGCACCACCCCCACGAGAACGGCCTGCATTTTTTTGCGCAGCGTAGGGTC
>JBFYKC010000037.1:0-4786 GCA_041311135.1 Comamonadaceae bacterium
CGCTGGAGCTCTTTGAAAATATTACGCAGCGAGGGCGGAATTTTGACCCCGGGCGCCACCGAAAAAGACAACCCCTGCGCCTGATGCGGCCCGTGATACGGGTCTTGCCCAAGAATGACCACCTTCACCTGCGACAACGGCGTGAGCTGCAAGGCCCACAACGGGTGCTGCGGGTAGACGACCGCGCCCGCATCCAAGCGGGATTGCACAAACCCTGCCAACGCCACGCCTGTCGGAGCGCGCCAAAACGCCTCCAACGTCGGCTGCCAATCGGCATGCACGGGCCATTGTGCGGGAGCCCACGCCGTCAAATGCGGCGCGTCGGGAGCGCCCGATGACGGCCCCTCACCAAACAAATCGGCGGTCATGCGCGCGCAGACTGTTTAGGCAGCAAACAACTCAGCCAGCGCCACACCCGGGTCGGGCGCGCGCATGAAGGCCTCACCCACCAAGAACGCATGCACATGGGCGTCACGCATTTTTTGCACATCGCTGCGTTGCAAGATGCCGCTTTCGGTCACCAACAAACGATCAGAGGGCACGTCTTTGAGCATGCCCAAGGTCGTGTCGAGCGTCACCTCAAAGGTGCGCAGGTTGCGGTTGTTGATACCCACCAGCGGGGTTTTGAGTTGGAGGGCACGTTGCAGCTCGGCGGCGTCATGCACCTCCACCAGCACCGCCATGTCCAGACTGCGTGCGACCGCTTCCATCTCGGCCATTTGGGCATCGCTCAAACAAGCAGCGATCAGCAAGATGCAATCAGCCCCCATCACACGCGCTTCGTACACCTGGTACGGATCGACCATGAAGTCTTTGCGCAGCACGGGTAAGTCACACGAGGCACGGGCTTGCTTGAGGTAGTCCACCTGACCTTGAAAAAAATCTTTGTCCGTCAACACCGACAAACAGGCGGCCCCATGCTCGGCATAGCTTTGCGCAATGTCGGCAGGAATGAAGTCTTCGCGAATCACGCCCTTGGAGGGGCTGGCTTTTTTGATTTCGGCAATCACCGCAGGCAAGCCTGCTGCAATCTTGGCGCGCAAAGCGCCCACAAAGTCACGTGTCAGTACACGGCTCTCGGCATCGGCACGCATGGCGGCCAACGATTTGCGCTTGAGCGCCGCCTCAATCTCTTGGTGCTTGACCGCCACGATTTTGTTCAGGATATCTGACATGGGATTCTTTCTTGTGCCCTGCGGCAACTCAGGCCGCGGTCAGCTGGTGCGCCACCGTGACCAACTGTTCCAACTTGCGCTTGGCGGCACCCGATGCCAACGCCTCACGCGCCAGCACAATGCCCGCCTCGATGCTGCTGGCCACATTGGCCGCATACAAAGCCACGCCCGCATTGAGCACCACGATGTCGCGCGCAGGGCCTGCTTGGTTGTCAAGCACGCCCAACAACATGGCGCGCGATTGCTCGGGCGTTTCCACGCGCAAGGTGCGGTTGCTGCTCATGGCAAAACCAAAATCCTCGGGGTGAATTTCGTACTCACGCACTTGCCCGTCTTTGAGCTCGCCTACCAAGGTGGCTGCCCCCAAAGACACTTCGTCTAAGCCATCACGGCCGTACACCACCAAGGCGTGGTCCGCACCCAAACGCTCTAGCGCGCGCACTTGAATCCCCACCAAATCGGGGTGGAACACGCCCATCAACATATTCGGCGCACCCGCAGGGTTGGTCAGAGGCCCCAAGATGTTGAACATGGTGCGCACACCCAGTTCTTTGCGCACGGGCGCTACGTTTTTCATCGCGGGATGGTGGTTGGGTGCAAACATAAAGCCGATGCCCACCTCCGCAATGCACTTGGCAATTTGCGCCGGTGGCAAGTTGATGTTGACACCCAAGCTCTCCAACACATCGGCACTGCCGCTCTTGCTGCTGACGCTGCGACCGCCGTGCTTGCTAACTTTGCCGCCTGCAGCCGCCACCACAAACATGGAACAGGTCGAGATGTTGAACGTGTGCGAGCCATCGCCGCCGGTACCCACGATGTCGACCATGTGCGTGCGATCGGCCACATCGACCTTGGTTGAAAACTCGCGCATCACTTGGGCAGCAGCGGTGATTTCACCAATGGTTTCTTTCTTCACCCGCAAGGCCGTGATCAAGGCTGCCATCATCACCGGCGACATCTCGCCCGACATGATGAGCCGCATGATGTGCAACATCTCGTCGTGAAAAATTTCGCGGTGCTCAATCACGCGTTGCAGCGCTTCTTGCGGCGTGATGGCATGAATGGTGGTCGTCATAGTCAACCCTTACAAAAAGTTTTTCAACATGGCATGGCCATGTTCGGTGAGGATGGATTCGGGGTGAAACTGCACCCCTTGAATGTCGAGCTCGGTGTGACGCACACCCATGATTTCGCCATCGTCCGTCCACGCGGTGACCTTGAGGCATGCAGGACATGAAGCACGCTCAATCGCGAGCGAGTGGTAGCGATTGACCGTGAACTTTTCGGGCAACCCGGCAAACACGCCCTCTTGCGTGGTGGTGATGACACTGGTCTTGCCGTGCATCAGTTCTTGTGCGCGAATGATCTTGCCGCCAAACGCGGCACCAATACTTTGGTGCCCCAAGCACACACCCAGAATAGGCAACTTGCCAGCGAAGTGTTGAATCGCTGCCACCGATATGCCCGCCTCAGCAGGCGAGCAAGGACCGGGCGAAATGACCAAGCGATCGGGCTGACGTGCGGCAATGCCTTCGAGTGTGATTTCGTCGTTGCGAAACACCTCGACCTCGGCACCCAACTCGCCAAAGTATTGAACGATGTTGAAGGTGAAGCTGTCGTAGTTGTCCACCATGAGGAGTTTGATCTTGCTCATTCCAAACCCTCCTCGACCAATTCGCTGGCGCGCAACAAGGCGCGCGCTTTGTGTTCGGTTTCTCGCCATTCCAGTTCGGGCACCGAGTCGGCCACCACGCCCGCAGCGGCTTGCACATAGAGCGTGTCGTTTTTGATGATGCCGGTGCGAATGGCAATCGCCACATCCATGTCACCCGCAAAACTCAAGTAACCGCAAGCCCCGCCATACAAGCCGCGCTTGGTGGGTTCGAGCTGGTCGATCAATTCCATCGCGTGCACCTTGGGCGCGCCCGTCAACGTGCCCGCAGGGAACGTGGCTTTGAGCACGTCCATGCTGGTGAGTGGTTGGCCATCTGCACCGTCCAGCAACAAACCCTCCACGTTGCTCACGATGTGCATCACATGGCTGTAACGCTCGACCACAAAAGCCTCGGTCACTTTGACGCTGCCTGTTTTTGCAATGCGGCCAATGTCGTTACGCGCCAGGTCAATCAACATCACATGTTCGGCACGCTCTTTGGGATCGTTGATCAACTCCACTTCGGCGGCCTTGTCCGCCTCAGGTGTCGCGCCACGTGGACGCGTGCCAGCCAAGGGGCGGATGGTGATTTTTTGCCCCTCGGGCGTGGACTCTTGGCGCACCAAAATTTCTGGCGAAGCCCCCACCACATAGGCGTCGCCCAGGTTGTAGTAATACATGTAGGGGCTGGGGTTCAACGAGCGCAGCGCACGGTACAGCGACAGCGGGCTGGCCGTGAACTTTTTGTGAATGCGTTGCCCCACTTGCACTTGCATGAAGTCGCCTGCGGCGATTAGCTCTTTGGCACGTTCTACTGCGGCCAAGTAGTCGTCTTTGGCAAAGCTGCGTTCGGCAGGGTGGCTGGCGCAAGGTGCAATCGACGGGGCTTGTGCAGGCGCTTTCAAACGTTGCTTCAACTCGGCCAAACGTGCTTGCGCATGTGCATAGGCGTTGGGCTGGGCAGGGTCGGCATACACGATGAGCGAGAGCTTGCCTGAGAGGTTGTCGATCACCGCCAACTCTTCGGTTTGCAGCAGCAAGATGTCGGGCATGCCCATGTCGTCGGGCGGGCACGAGTCGGTCAACTTCTTTTCGATGTGGCGCACGGTGTCGTAGCCAAAGTAACCGGCCAAGCCACCACAAAAACGCGGCAGCCCTTCACGCAAAGCCACCTTGAAACGCTTTTGATACTCGGCCACAAAGTCGAGCGGGTTACACGCGTGGGTTTCCACCACCACACCGTCGGTCACCACCTCGGTTTTGGCTGCAATGCCAAAGCCACTGGCACGCAGCAAAGTACGTGCTGGCAAACCAATGAAGCTGTAGCGGCCAAAGCGCTCGCCGCCCACCACTGACTCCAGCAAAAAGCTGCGCTCGCCATTGTTTTGCACTTGGGCCAGCTTGAGGTACAGCGACAGCGGGGTTTCTAAGTCGGCAAAAGCCTCGGCCACCAACGGGATGCGGTTGTAGCCCTGTTGGGCCAATTGTTTGAATTCGGTTTCGGTCATTGTGAGCCTCCACAGCTCTGCCCCTTCACCGAGGGGCGTTCATTCGGACAAGTGCTGAACAGTTCACAGTGTTTCAGCGCGGGCACCGCCTGGTTCGTAGCAGGCGAGGTGCTTTTAGACAAACGCAACACATGGCGTACGCCAGGGCCAAGCTCCCCGGTCGTGACAACCTGTGACAGTGCTGCGGTGAATGAACATGGGGCTCAGTTTAGCAAAGCCTCAACCGGCCTTGGGCAGCAGGGCGGCCAGGTCGGTTAACGCGTCCACATGCGCGTCGGCATCAACCCCGTCCACGGGTTCGCCATGGTTGTAGCCATAGCGCACCAACACCACAGGGCAACCTGCAGCACGCGCGGCTTGGGCGTCGTTGCTAGAGTCACCCACCATCAGCGTGTGCGCGGGCAATGTGCCCAACGCCTCACATGTGCGGTGCACGGGCAAGGGGT
>JBFYKC010000051.1:0-7665 GCA_041311135.1 Comamonadaceae bacterium
GTATAGGGGTCGCGGTGAGCGTGAGCACATCCACCTCAGCGCGCAGGGCTTTCATGGCCTCTTTGTGACGCACGCCAAAGCGGTGTTCTTCGTCGATGATCAAGAGGCCAAGGTCTTTGAACTTGACCGACTCGCTGAGCAGCTTGTGTGTGCCCACCACGATGTCGACCGTGCCTTCTTCCACGCCTTTGATGGCAGTGTTGATTTCTTTGGTCGAGCGAAAGCGGCTCATCTCGGCAATCTTCACCGGCCATTTGGCAAAGCGGTCGGTGAGGGTTTGAAAGTGCTGCTCGGCCAGCAAGGTGGTGGGGGCCAAGAAGGCCACTTGCTTGCCACCGGTCACCGCCACAAACGCAGCGCGCAGCGCCACCTCGGTTTTGCCAAAGCCCACATCGCCACACACCAATCGGTCCATGGGGCGTGGGCTGATCATGTCTTGCACCACGGCGTGAATGGCGGCGCGTTGGTCGGCGGTTTCGTCAAAGCCAAAGTCGTTGGCGAAGGTTTCGTAGTCTTGCGGTGAGTAGCGGAAGGCATAGCCCTCGCGTGCGGCGCGACGAGCGTAGATGTTGAGAAGCTCGGCGGCGGCGTCGCGCACCTGTTCGGCGGCTTTGCGTTTGGCTTTGTCCCATTGCGCGGAGCCGAGTTTGTGCAGCGGCGCTTCGTCGGCGCTCACGCCGGTGTAGCGGCCAATCAGATGCAGCTGGCTGACCGGGACATAGAGCACAGCGTTGTCGGCGTATTCGAGGTGCAAGAACTCTTGCAGCGCCGGTGAGCCATCCGGGTTTTTCTCGCCCAAGTCCATGTTGATGAGGCCACGGTAACGGCCAATGCCGTGGGCGTTGTGCACCACGGGGTCGCCAAGGTTGAGCTCGGACAAGTCTTTGATGAGCGCTTCAACATCGCTGACTTGCTCTTGTTTTTTTCGACGACGCGTGGTGGCCCCGACGGCGAACAGTTCGGTCTCGGTGATGAGGTCTAAACCAGTTTCTGTCCAGCTGAACCCTACTTGGAGGGCGGCGGTGGCGATGCCAATTTTTTCGGCGCTGCCTTCGAATTCGGCCAGCGAGTCAAACGCGGGCGGGCTGACGTTGGACGAGCGCAAGAAATCGAGCAAGCTTTCGCGGCGGCCCTCGCTTTCGGCCAAGATGAGCAAACGGTTGCTGGTTTGATTGGCGTGCGCTTGTAACTTTTGCAAGGGGTCTGCCGCACCACGCACCACGGTGAGGTCGGGCAGGGTTTGGGCAAACGCGTTGTCGATGAGGTCGGTGACTTGCGGGCGCAGCGCAAATTGCGCGTAGCTGTTGGCTGCCGCGTAAAACTGCTCGGCGCTCAAAAACAAATGGGCGGGTGGCAAGGCAGGGCGTTCGGGATCGCCTTGCACCAGTCGAAAGCGGTCTTGGGTGTCTTGCCAAAAACGCTGGAAAACGGGTTCCAAATCGCCGTGCAACACCACGGTGGCCGATGCACCCAAGTAGTCAAACACGGTGGCGGTGTCTTGAAAAAACAGAGGCAGGTAATACTCGATGCCTGCGGTGGCCACGCCATTGCCAATGTCTTTGTAGATGCGGCTCTTGGTGGGGTCACCATCGAGCATTTCGCGCCATCTGTTGCGAAACAAGGCGCGTGCCGCATCGTCCATCGGGAACTCGCGGCCGGGCAACAAGCGCACTTCGGGCACGGGGTAAAGGCTGCGTTGGCTGTCAGGGTCGAAGGTCCGGATGGAGTCGATTTCGTTGTCAAACAAATCAACGCGGTAGGGCACCAACGATCCCATGGGGAACAAGTCGATCAAGCCGCCGCGCACGGCGTATTCGCCGGGGCTGACCACTTGGGTGACGTGGGTGTAGCCCGCCAGGGTAAGTTGCGACTTGAGCTTGGCTTCGTCGAGCGCCTGCTTGACTTTGAAGTGAAAGGTGTAGCCCGCCAAAAACGCAGGCGGTGCCAAGCGGTACAGCGCGGTGGTGGCGGGAATCAGTACCACATCGGCATCACCTTGCGAGATGCGCCACAAAGTGGCCAAGCGTTCGCTGATCAGGTCTTGGTGAGGAGAGAAGCTGTCGTAGGGCAGCGTCTCCCAATCGGGAAAGAGCACGCAGCGCAAGTCGGGAGCAAAGAACGCCATTTCGTCTTGCAGACGCTGGGCATCCAAAGCGTCGGCGGTGACGATGGCCACACGTTGTTGCTTGGTTTTTTCGCGTGCACCCAGCTGCGCGAGCAGCAATGCATCCGCGGAGCCGACAGGGCGGGGCATGGCAAATCGTTTGCCGGGACTCAAAGAGGGCAGATGCATTGGCGTAATTCTAGAATGGGGGCTGGCCGTTTTGAGCCCACTCTTTTCTTCATGCCTTCATCCACCACCTCTGCGGCTGATCGTTTTTACGTTGTGATTCCCTGTGCGGGCTTTGGCAGCCGCGCGGGGACCTCTTTGCCCAAACAGTACCAACCCATTGCCGGCCTGCCAATGGTGGTGCACACCTTGAACGCATTCAGCCCTGTGACACGCCTGACGCATGGCGTATTGGTGTTGGCGCCTGACGATGCGCACATGGATGAGGTGCTCAAGGCCCATCCGCACCCCTTGTTTGCTGCTGTCCGAACCGGCGGCGCGACACGGGCGGATAGCGTGGGCGCTGGGCTGCGCGCGTTGCTGCATGCCGGTGCTCGTGACACCGATTGGGTGTTGGTGCATGACGCCGCACGTTGCATGGTGACCCCCGAGCAAGTCAACGCGCTGATCGATGCTTGCCATACCGATGCGGTGGGTGGTTTGCTGGCGCACAAATTGGCCGATACCTTGAAGACGGAAACGCCAGATGGGCGTGTGGCGCATACCGTGGACCGCTCAGACAAATGGTTGGCGCAAACTCCTCAGATGTTTCGCTTGGGAGCGCTGCACAATGCCTTGGCGCAAGCTGGCGATACGGTGACCGATGAGTCAAGCGCGATGGAATTGATGGGGTTCTCGCCTCGTTTGGTGGCGGGCAATGCTCAAAATTTCAAGGTGACGTATCCAGAAGACTTCGCTTTGGCAGAGGCTATTTTTCAATCTCGAGCGAAAGGTTCCTTATGACAATTCCTGCATTTCGAATTGGCGAAGGCTGGGATGTGCATGCCTTGGTCGAGGGGCGACCTTTGGTGCTGGGTGGCGTTCATATTCCACACACGCACGGATTGCTTGGACATTCCGATGCCGATGTGTTGTTGCATGCACTCACCGATGCTTTGTTGGGGGCTGCTGCGTTGGGCGATATTGGTCGCCATTTTTCAGACACCGATGCGGCTTATAAGAATGCCGACTCGTGGGGGTTGTTACAAAAAGCTGTGGCGTTGGTGCGTAACGCAGGTTATCAAATTGGCAATGTGGATTGCACCGTGGTGGCGCAAGCCCCCAAACTGGCCGCGTACATGCCAGCCATGTGCCAGCGGATTGCGCAGGCCTTGGATGTGGAGGTGTCACGCGTGAATGTGAAAGCCAAGACCGCCGAAAAAATTGGCCCTGTGGGACAGGGCCAAAGCATGGAAGCGCGGGCAGTGGCGCTGATTTATTGAAAACGTTATTGCGTTTTCGGACTCAGTGCAGCGAGGCCATCCACGACTTCGCGAACCACGCGTCGGTGCTCGGGTTCGAGGGAGAAATAGCGCGCGATCAATTGCTGATCGACCAAGTTGATGCGTTCATCCTTTTGGTTTTCATCCACAGGGCGCTGTGGAGGCGTACCAAAGAGCAAGCCTTCGGGGGAAATTTTGAGCCATTTGGACAATACCAGCAGCTTGTCTTGCTTAGGGATAGACACCCCCATCAACCAGTTGCGTGCCGCATGTGAAGAGATGCCTTCACCCCAGTACCGCAAATTGAACTCATTGGCGACCACTGTGGCGGATACGCGAACGCCCGCATCTCTTAACGCAGCACGGAATCGATCTGCAAATTGACTGGTTTCTTTGGGGTAGATTTTTGTCATTCCCTAAAGATAAATTAAATATCATCCTTTTGAATTAATTTAAAGTTAAAAAATTATGAAATTAATTTTATAAAAATCGAAAGGATGAGTTTTATTCAATTACTGAGCTGTCCAGCCGCCGTCCATGTTCCACGCCACGCCACGCACGTTGGCCGCCGCTGAAGAGCAGAAGAACACTGCCAATTCACCCAACTCTTCGGGGGTGGTGAATTGCATGGACGGTTCTTTTTCGCCGAGCAATAGCTTGGTGGCTTCATCGTTTGAGATGTGGAGTGCCGCAGCTTTGGCATCCACTTGTTTTTGCACCAAGGGCGTCAACACCCAGCCGGGGCAAATGGCGTTGCAGGTCACGCCGGTTGTGGCGTTTTCGAGTGCAGTGACTTTGGTCAAGCCCACGATGCCGTGCTTGGCTGCAACGTAAGCCGATTTTTGGGCCGAGGCAACCAAACCGTGAACAGAGGCCACGTTGATGATGCGGCCCCAATTGTTTTTTTTCATGTGCGGCAACGCCAAGCGTGTGGTGTGAAATGCGCTGGTCAGGTTGATGGCAATGATGGCATCCCAACGTTCAGTGGGGAAGTCTTCAACAGACGCGACATGTTGGATGCCCGCGTTGTTCACCAAGATGTCTACGCCGCCGAATGTGCTGGCGGCATAGGCCATCATGGCTTCGATGTCAGAGGCGTTGCTCATGTCGGCACCGTGATAGCCCACTTTCGCGCCGAGGGCTGAGACTTCGGCTTGTGGGCCTTCGACATCGCCAAATCCATTCAAGATGATGTTGGCGCCTTGGCGAGCCAAGGCCTTTGCAATTCCTAAGCCAATGCCACTGGTTGAGCCCGTGACGAGTGCTGTTTTACCGATGAGTGTGCGTTCAGACATTTCAAACTCCAGATCCATTACGATGAGAAACCTATTGACATTATGCGGTTGACCGGCTGACATGAAACACAACGGAGAAATGCAACGAGCGACGCTGTTGAGCGCGTCTTTGCAAGACCTGCCAGAACAACCTGAGGCTTTGACCCGCGCTCGGGCATTTGCTCAGCCCCTGCTCATGGGCGCTGAATTAGACACAGGCGAAGATATTTTGAGCCATGCCGATGCTTCGGCGGCCATCTTGCATCACATTGGTGGCTCTGAAGCCATGCAAGCCGCGGCGTATTTGGTTTATGCGGCTGAGCATTTGCAAAAACCTGAAGAGGTGATTGCCAAAGCATTTGGCGCGAGTTACGCCGAGCTGGCAGTCGAGACGACGCGCCTGATTCGTGTGCAGCGTCAAGCGCGTGCGGCGGTGGCCGAGTCCCAAATTGCGGCGATGCAAACCGAAAACGTGCGCAAGATGTTGTTGGCGTTTTCGCGTGATTTGCGTGTGGTGCTGTTGCGCTTGGCGTCGCGTTTGCAAACCCTGCGCTACTACGCCGCGACCAAAAAACCGGTGCCGCACAGCTTGGCGTATGAGTCTTTGCATGTGTTTGCGCCCTTGGCCAACCGTCTTGGTATTTGGCAAATCAAATGGGAAATGGAAGACTTGGCTTTTCGTTTTCTGGAGCCGGACACGTACCGCGAAGTGGCCAAGCTGTTGGACGAAAAACGTGTCGAACGTGAAAACTACATGGCGCAGTTGCGTGAGCGCTTTGAGACCGAGTTGAAGACACAAGGCATCGATGCCCAAGTGGCAGGCCGACCGAAGCACATTTACAGCATCGTCAAAAAAATGCGTGGCAAATCGCTTGATTTCTCACGCGTGTTTGACGTGCGCGCATTACGTGTGGTGGTGCCGAGCGTGCCTGACTGCTACGCGGCACTCAGCTGGGTGCACGCCAACTTTTCGCCCATCGAGGCGGAGTTTGACGATTACATTGCCAAGCCCAAGTCGAATGGCTATCAGTCTTTGCACACGGTGGTGCGTGACACGCAGGGACGCGCCATTGAAATACAGATGCGAACCCAAGAGATGCACGACCATGCCGAGCATGGCGTGGCCGCGCACTGGGCTTACAAAGAAGCCGGCACCAAAGGTTACGCGGGGGTGAGTGCGTCGGGCGACTACGACGCGAAGATCGCGGTGCTACGTCAACTACTGGCATGGGAGCGCGAACTTGCTGCCGATGCACAAAGCCAAGCCACCACCGATGCGTTGAGCGACCGCATTTATGTGCTCACGCCCGATGCGGCAGTGGTGGAGTTGCCGCAAGGCGCAACCCCCATTGATTTCGCTTACACCTTGCACACCAACTTGGGCCATCGTTGCCGTGGCGCACGCGTGGATGGCGCGATGGTGCCACTCAACACGCAGCTCAAAAATGGGCAAACGGTGGAGGTGGTGGCCATCAAAGAAGGCGGGCCCTCACGTGATTGGTTAAACCCGGAGCTAGGCTTCTTAGCCAGCTCGCGTGCACGTTCGAAAGTGCGGGCTTGGTTCAATGCCCAGGCCATGCAAGAAACTGTGGCCAAAGGCCGAGAAGCGGTTGAAAAGCTGTTGCAACGGGAAGGCAAAACCTCAATCAAGCTGGACGACTTGGCCTCGCAATTGGGGTTCAAGTCGGCCGATGCCTTGTTTGAAGTGGTGGGCAAAGACGAGTTTTCGCTGCGCAACATCGAAACCCTGCTCAACCCGCCTGCCGCCGCAATGGCACCGGATGACTATGTATTACTCAAAAAATCGCGCCAGCCCGAGAAAGCGACCAAGAGTGGTGTGTTGGTGGTGGGGATTGACTCGTTGCTGACTCAGTTAAGCAAATGCTGCAAACCTGCACCGCCCGACGAGATCCGAGGTTTTGTCACGCGTGGCAGAGGTGTGAGTATTCATCGTGCGGATTGCGCCAACTTCAAACAAATTGCCTTGCATGATCCCGACCGCGTGATTGATGTGGATTGGGGGCAGTCTGCCGCCGCGCAAGCCTTGGTCTATCCAGTGGATGTGAACATCGAAGCATCTGATCGGCAAGGGTTGTTGCGCGATATTTCAGAGGTATTTGCCAAAGAAAAAATGAACGTGGTCGGGGTGAAAACCCAGTCGGTCAAAGACTTGGCATGGATGACGTTCACCGTGGAGGTTGGGGATTCGCGTCGTTTGCAGAAAGTGTTGAGCTTGGTGAAAGAGGTACGCGGCGTGCGTGCGGCTAAGCGGCGTTGAACTCTGCTATAATTTCAGCTTCGAACAATGTAGGCGCGTAGCTCAGTTGGTTAGAGCACCACCTTGACATGGTGGGGGTCGTTGGTTCGATTCCAATCGCGCCTACCAAATCAACTTAACTCGTTGATTTGGTTGAAGAAAATGGTATCGCGGCGAAGCGGTGTTTTGTTTGTCACTCACAGTGATCAAAAGGAACCCGAACGATGCCTTCTTCAAATACTTGTTATTCCCAATTCGTTTCCCACTCCCGTGGTCAGAAACGCATCGACCTTCGCGCTGCACTCGAAGCGTCGCCAACTCCACAAATTAATCAGCAACTCACCTTTGGCGAGCTCGCGCGTGCCTATCTAGCCACCCATTACAACGGCGCAGACATGCAAATGCGCAAATGGATCGAACTCCTTGAAGACCGCAGTGCTTGGACTATTACCCCCGAGGAACTGTCTCGCGCAGGCGTTGCCATGCTCGAAAACGGTTACAGCCCAAGCACGGTCAACAGAAATTTATCCCAAATTGGCAGCATCTACCGGTGGGCCAAACGCAAGATGCTGACCCCCGTCG
>JBFYKC010000058.1:0-3231 GCA_041311135.1 Comamonadaceae bacterium
GTCGTCATGGTGGTAGCAAGGCGCCAGGCTCACTTGCTGCGTCTGCGCGTCTAAGAACTGCAAGGCAATGGGTTGAATGGGCGCATCCACCGCAATCGCGGCTTGCAACAAATTGGCATGGAACGGCAACAGCGTGATGCCATCGCCCGTGCCCCCTTCGGGAAACACCGCCAACACCTGGCCTTGCTGCAAAGCCTCGGCCATTTGGTGCACCACCCGCATGGCATCGCGGTTGGACGCGCGCTCGATGTAGAGCGAGCCACCGCCGGTGGTGAGCACGCCCACCAAGGGCCAGTTGCGAATTTCTGACTTGGCCACAAAGCGGCAATGGCAAGCGGCATGTATCACCAAAATATCCAGCCACGAAATATGGTTGGACGCCATCAGGACCGGCCCAGCCGCCGGATGGCCTTTGACACGAACCTCGATGCCGATGATGCGCAACATGCCACGCGCCCACACCTCAACAGCGCGGGCTTGCTGCTCGTCACTCAGTGTGGGGAACACGGTGCGCACACGCCAATAGCCGTGCAACACCCAACCCAGCACGCGCACCAACTTGCAGAGTGCGCGCCAGGTTTGCATACGCGATTTATTGAGCCGCTTGGTAAGCCACGCGCCCGGCCACCAAGGTGGCTTTGACGCGCGCAGGCAAGGCCATGCCCGTCATGTCAAACGCGAAGGGGGTGTGCTTGCCTTGGCTGCACAGCGCATCGGGGGTGACGTGCCATTGCGCGTCGGGGTCGAACACCACCACGTCGGCCACACCGCCCACACGCAGTTGGCCTAGGCTGTCGCTTTGGCCAGCAATCTTGCCCAACACATGGGCAGGTTGTGCGGTCAACACATCCAGGGCACGCAGCAGGCTGACCTGGCTGTCTTGCGCCCACTTGAGGGACAGGCTGAGCAACAGCTCCAAGCCCGTGGCGCCTGGCTCGGCTTCGGCGAACGGCAAGGCTTTGGCGTCCACGTCTACCGGCGTGTGGTCTGACACCAAGGCGTCGATCGTGCCATCGGCCAATGCGGCGCGCAGGGCATCGCGGTCGCGCTGTTGGCGCAACACCGGCGTCACGCGCGCACGGCTGTCGAAATAGCCAATGTCGTGGTCGCTCAGGTGCAGCGAGTTGATGCTGACGTCAGCCGTGACCGCCAAACCTTCTTTCTTCGCAGCACGCACCAGCTCCACCCCTTCGGCGCTGGAGATACGGCACAAGTGCACGCGGGCGCGGGTAGCGCGCATGAGTGCAAAGATGGTGTGCAAGGCGATGGTCTCGGCTGCCACAGGCACACCGCTCAAACCCAAACGCGTGGCGAGGGGACCGCTGGCCGCCACACCTTTGCCCAAGTGCATGTCTTGTGGGCGCAACCACACGGTGTAGCCAAAAGTGGCGGCGTATTGCAGGGCGCGTTGCAACACTTGGGTGTTTTCCAACGGCACCTCGGCTTGGCTAAAGCCCACGCAGCCGGCATCGGTGAGGTCTGACATTTCGGTCAGCACCTCGCCCTTCAAACCACGGGTCAGCGCACCCAACGGGAACACGCGGGCGCGGTGCAATTTTTCGGCGCGGAACTTGAGCATCTCGATCAAACCGGGCTCGTCCAACACGGGGTCGGTGTCGGGCGGGCACACCAGGCTGGTGACACCACCGGCCACAGCGGCCGTGAGTTCGGAATCGAGCATGCCTTCGTGCTCGTAGCCGGGTTCGCGCAAGCGCACTTGCAAGTCGACCAAGCCGGGGGCGACGATACAACCCTTGGCATCGATGGTTTGTTCGGCTTTGAAACTGGCGGGCAACTTCTCGCCGGCTTTCGCATCAGTTTTCACAATCGCCACGATGTGGCCATCGGCCACCGCCACATCGGCCACGTGGTCAAAACCAGAGGCTGGGTCGATGACACGACCGTTTTGAATCAGGATGTTCATGCTTCATTCCCCGCCACGATGGACATCACGGCCATACGCACAGCAATACCAAACGTCACCTGCGACAAGATGACACTTTGCGGCCCATCGACCACGGCCGAGTCAATCTCTACGCCTCGGTTGATGGGACCCGGGTGCATCACGATGGCGTCGGGCTTGGCCAGTTGCAACTTCTCTTGCGTGAGGCCAAACGATTTGAAATATTCTTGACTTGAAGGCAGCAACGCACCGCTCATGCGCTCGTTTTGCAAGCGCAACATGATGACCACGTCGC
Organism: Comamonadaceae bacterium; assembly: GCA_041311135.1. Lineage (GTDB taxonomy): Bacteria > Pseudomonadota > Gammaproteobacteria > Burkholderiales > Burkholderiaceae_C > Limnohabitans. Next base: position 2,199 of record JBFYKC010000058.1, read on the forward strand.
AGCCCTTGATGCCTTCTTCGAGGTTGTTGAACACCTTCACGCCCATGGCCGACAAGTCACTGGGCACCAAGGTCTTGGGGCCCACCACGCGCACTTCCGCACAACCCAGTGTGGTGAGTGCGTGAATGTCGGAACGCGCCACACGCGAGTGCAACACGTCGCCGACGATGGCCACGGTGAGGTTGGTGAAATCTTTTTTGTAGTGACGGATGGTGTACATGTCCAGCAAACCCTGCGTGGGGTGTGCGTGACGGCCGTCACCAGCGTTGACCACGTGCACATGTGGTGCCACGTGTTCGGCAATGAGGTAAGGCGCGCCCGACTCGCTGTGGCGCACCACAAAAATGTCGGCGGCCATGGCGCTCAAGTTGGCGATGGTGTCGAGCAGCGACTCGCCTTTGGCTGCTGAGGAACGCGCGATGTCAAGGTTGAACACATCGGCCGACAAACGCGTGGCGGCAATCTCGAACGTGGTGCGCGTGCGGGTGCTGTTTTCGAAGAACAGGTTGAACACGCTCTTGCCACGCAGCAAAGGCACCTTCTTCACTTCGCGGTCATTAACTGACACAAAGTTGGCCGCGGTGTCCAAGATGTGGGTGAGGATGTCGCGCGACAAGCCTTCGGTGGAGAGCAGGTGAATCAGCTCGCCGTTTTTATTGAGTTGGGGGTTGCGTTTGTAGAGCATATTAGGCCTCCTGCTGGGCCGCCCCAAGGGAGGCCTGCGCCCCCGCGGGGGGCAGCGAATACACGAAGTGAAGCGCGTGGGGGCTCATGTTCTAGCCCTTCACTGAGAAATTAAATTGACCGTGGTCGTCTTTGGTCAGCGCCAGCGATTGCGTGGCGGGCAGTGCCACACGCGCCGCCGCGTAGTCAGCTTGGATGGGCAACTCGCGACCTCCGCGGTCCACCAACACGGCCAACTGCACATGAGCAGGACGGCCGTAGTCAAACAATTCATTGAGCACGGCACGAATGGTGCGGCCGGTGTAGAGCACGTCGTCAAGCACGATGAGATGGGCACCGTTGACTTCAA
>JBFYKC010000078.1:0-10311 GCA_041311135.1 Comamonadaceae bacterium
CCTTGGTTGTCATGGCAGTTTTCACCGAAGTTTCAGAGTCGTCCGCACAAGAACTGCTGTCTCAACTCCGCTTGGGCAATTTGGTGGAACTCAAAGGCATCCAAGGCGGCATCGAGAACACCAATTACTTTCTCACCAGCAGCGAAGGTGCCTTCGTGTTGACACTGTTCGAGCGCCTCACGCACGAACAATTGCCGTTCTATCTGTACCTGATGAAGCACTTGGCACAAGGCGGCGTGCCGGTGCCAGACCCCATCTCGAACCGAGACGGCGACATCTTGCTCACCGTGGAAGGCAAGCCTGCTGCGGTGGTCAACCGCTTACGCGGCAAAAGCGAACTCAGCCCCACCCCCGCCCACTGCGCCGCCGTGGGCGACATGCTGGCGCGCATGCACGTGGCCGGTCGCGACTACAACCGCCAACAACCCAACTTGCGCGGCCTGCCTTGGTGGAACGACACCGTGCCCGTGGTCTTGCCCTACTTAGACCAAGCACAAGCCACGTTGATTCAAACCGAGTTGGCGTACCAAAACCACATCGCGGTCTCGTCGGCCTACACGGCGTTGCCACGCGGCCCCATTCACGCCGACCTGTTTCGTGACAACGTGATGTTTGATGGCACCGCAGAAGCCCCCGAGCTCAGTGGCTTCTTCGACTTTTACTTTGCAGGGGTCGACACTTGGCTGTTTGATGTGGCTGTGTGCTTGAACGATTGGTGCATCCACCATGCGCAAGACATGCATGCCGATGGCACACACGATGCGGACAAAGCACAAGCCTTCCTGGACGCCTACCAAGCGGTACGTCCCTTCACTGCTGCGGAGCGTCAGCTGCTCAACCCCATGCTGCGCGCCGGCGCCTTGCGTTTTTGGACCTCGCGCTTGTGGGACTTCCACCTGCCGCGTGAAGCCAGCATGCTCAAGCCCCACGACCCCACACACTTTGAACGCGTGTTGCGCGCGCGCGTGTCCCACCCTGTCACACTCTGACGCATGAAACTCAACGTTGTCCCCGCCAACACTGGCTCCTTGTGGGTACGCCAAGGCATACGCGCCTTCTGGAAGCAGCCCCTCGCGCTGACTGGCTTGTTCTTCATGTTCATGGTCAGCATGTCGGTGGTGTCCATCGTGCCGCTGCTGGGCGGCTTCTTGGCGTTGATGTTGCTGCCCGCAGCTTCGCTGGGGCTGATGGCTGCCACACGCGAAGTCGACATGGGCAAGTTCCCCATGCCACTCATCTTGGCGGTGGGTTTTCGCAATGGCCCCGAGGGCAAACGCAGCATGCTGATCTTGGGTGTGTTGTACGCCTGTGGCTTCATTGGCGTGATGGGCCTGTCGGCCTTGGTCGATGGTGGTGACTTTGCCAAGCTGTATTTGGTCGGTGGCTCGCTGGAGATGGACACCTTGATGAAGCCCGAGTTTCAAAACGCCATGTGGTTGTCGCTGGTCTTGTACCTGCCCTTGTCCATGGTGTTTTGGCATGCCCCAGCGCTCGCCCATTGGCACGGGGTGCCGGTGGTGAAAAGCTTGTTCTTCAGCACTGTGGCGTGTCTGAGCAACTGGCGCGCCTTCTTGGTGTTTGGGTTGTTGTGGTCGTTCATTTTCTTGGGCACCACCTTGGCCATCACGCTCCTCTCGAGTCTGATGGGCGACAACGACTTTGCCGCCATGGCCTTGCTCCCCGCGATGCTGATGTTGGCCGCGATGTTTTTCTGCTCGACGTATTACAGCTTCAAAGACTGCTTCACGTCGGACACGCTGTACGCGTAATCCACCGACGCGCACCGAGCGCGCCTGATTACACCTGCGTGAGTTTGGCCACGCTGAGCGCCAGCCACTTGGTGCCATGGCGCGGGAAGTTCACTTGCGCACGGGCATCGTCGCCCACGCCCTCAATGCTGACCACCGCACCCTCGCCAAACTTGGTGTGAAACACCTGCACGCCCGCACGTACCCACGCGTTGGGCCCACTGCTGACGGGTGCGGCCCGCTGCACCACAGGTTTGGCAGCCGCTGTGGCCGCACCACCTCCCCAGGGGTTGTTTTGCCACGCAGGGTTTTGCCATGCATCACGGCGCGTGGGCATCGCGTCGGCAAATGCAGAACGCGCCGGCGTGATCCACTTCAGCGTGTGCTCGGGCAGTTCATCAAAAAATCGGCTCTTGATGTTGTAACGCGTCTGACCGTGGAGCATGCGGGTTTGTGAATGGCTCAGGTACAAGCGTTTGCGCGCACGCGTGATGGCCACGTACATGAGGCGACGTTCTTCTTCCAATCCGTCGTAATCGTTCATCGAGTTTTCGTGCGGGAACAAACCCTCTTCCATGCCGGTGATGAAGACGCAATCAAACTCCAAACCTTTGGAGGCATGCACCGTCATCAGCTGAATCGCATCTTGCCCAGCTTGCGCTTGGTTGTCACCCGACTCCAGCGCCGCATGCGTGAGGAAGGCGGCCAGCGGCGACAGTGTTTCGCCCGTGTCCGCGTTGATCATTGTGGTTGACACGGCTTGACCCGCAAGCGCTGCATCGGTCGGTGCACCATTCGCGTCGCTGGCGATCGGCTGGCCATGTTCATCCACCGGCAAGGCCACGGCATCGCGGCCAAAGCCTTCTTGGGTCACAAAGCTCTCGGCCGCGTTCACCAGTTCTTGCAAGTTTTCAATGCGGTCTGCTCCTTCACGCTCGCCTTGGTAATGGGTGATCAGACCTGAGTGATCAAGCAACAACTCAATGATGTGACGCAAGTTTTGACCTTGCGTTTGCTCCCGCAACACATCGATCTTGGCGACGAACGCACTCAGGTTGGCGCCGGCTTTGCCGGGCACCGCACTCACGGCATCGTGCATGGCGCAGCCCATGGCACGGGCAGCGTCTTGCAACTGTTCGATGCTGCGGGCACCAATGCCACGCGGCGGAAAGTTGACCACCCGCATGAAGCTGGTGTCGTCGCGTGGGTTCTCTAGCAAACGCAAATACGCCAACGCATGTTTGATTTCAGCGCGTTCAAAAAAGCGCAAGCCCCCGTACACGCGGTACGGCATGGCGGCGTTGAACAAAGCCGTTTCAATCACCCGACTCTGCGCGTTGCTGCGATACAGCACCGCAATTTCGCTGCGGTGTTTCACGCCCTGCGTGCCAGCACCGCCATCACCCACGTCATTCTGACCATCGCGCAAGAGTTGCTTCATCTCTTCCACCATCCACTGCGCTTCGGCAAAGTCGGTGGGCGATTCATACACACGCACCGGCTCGCCTGCGCCCTGCGTGGTGTGCAAGTTCTTCCCCAAGCGCCCTTTGTTGTGGCTGATCAGGTGGTTGGCACTGTCCAAGATGTTGCTGAAGCTGCGGTAGTTTTGCTCCAACTTGATTTGGTGCGTCACTTGGTACTCACGCACAAAGTCGGCCATGTTGCCCACGCGTGCCCCACGGAAAGCGTAGATGCTTTGGTCATCATCCCCCACCGCCAAAATCGCACCACCGCCTTGACCCGCTGGCCCCGCAAGTTGTTTGAGCCACGCGTATTGCAGCTTGTTGGTGTCTTGAAACTCGTCCACCAAGATGTGTTGAAAGCGGCGGCGGTAGTGCTCGCGCACGGGCTCGTTGTCGCGCAGCAGTTCGTAAGAGCGCAGCATGAGCTCGCCAAAATCGACCACGCCTTCGCGTTGGCATTGGGCTTCGTACAACTCGTACAGCTCGACGCGCTTGCGGTCGTCGGGGTCGCGCACCACCACGTCTTTGGGGCGCAGTCCGTCTTCTTTGCAACCGGCAATGAAGCGCATGGTTTCCTTGGGGGGATAGCGCTCGTCGTCCACATTGAACTGCTTGCTCAGGCGTTTGATGGCGCTGAGTTGGTCTTGGGTGTCCAAGATTTGAAACGTCTGCGGCAAATTGGCCAACTTCCAGTGAGCGCGCAAAAAGCGGTTGCACAAGCCATGGAAGGTGCCCACCCACATGCCGCGCACATTCACCGGCAGCATGCTGGACAAACGTGTGAGCATTTCTTTGGCGGCCTTGTTGGTAAACGTCACCGCCAAGATGCCGCCCGGCGACACCTGCCCCGTTTGCATGAGCCATGCAATGCGCGTGGTCAACACCCGCGTCTTGCCCGACCCGGCTCCCGCCAAGATGAGCGCGTGCGCGTGCGGCAAGGTCACCGCCGCAGCTTGCTCGTTGTTGAGACCTTGTAGCAAAGGAGATGAGGCGGAAAAGACCGAAACCGGCTGAGCGTGATGCTCGTCAGAGGAATGCATGGGGGTGATTTTAGGAGCTGCTAGAATCAGCCACCGGGCCCAAGATTCTTGTGCTCGGTTTTAGTTTCGGCATAACAAACCCTTCGGGTCATTGTTAGCCTTCACTGAAACCTCTCTGCCGAGAGGTTTTTTTATGAACTAATTCCGGCCAAGCCAAGCGCTCAATCTTCGAACGTTATTTTCTGGAGCTTGGGAAATGGAAATTTTTGATTACGACAACATCTTGTTGCTGCCACGCAAGTGTCGCGTGGAAAGCCGCTCTGAATGCGATGCAGGTGTTGAACTCGGAGGCCGCAAGTTTCGCTTGCCAGTCGTCCCCGCCAACATGAAGACCGTGGTGGATGAAAACATCTGCTTGTGGATGGCGCAAAACAACTACTTCTATGTGATGCACCGCTTTGATTTGGACAATGTCCAATTCGTCAAAGACATGCATGCCAAAGGCGTGTTCGCCTCTATCTCTTTGGGCGTCAAAGCCCCTGACCGCGAAACCGTGGACACACTGGCTGCTGCAGGCTTGACGCCTGAGTACATCACCATCGACATCGCCCACGGCCATGCCGACAGCGTGCGCGACATGATTGGCTACATCAAGGCCAAGTTGCCCAAGAGCTTTGTGATCGCTGGCAACGTGGCGACGCCCGAAGCTGTGATCGACTTGGAAAACTGGGGTGCTGACGCGACCAAAGTGGGCGTCGGCCCCGGCAAGGTGTGTATCACCAAGCTGAAAACAGGTTTTGGCACGGGCGGCTGGCAGCTGTCAGCGCTCAAGTGGTGTGCCCGCGTGGCGACCAAGCCGATCATTGCCGACGGTGGCATTCGCAGCCATGGCGACATCGCCAAGAGCATCCGCTTCGGCGCCAGCATGGTGATGATTGGTTCGCTGTTTGCCGGCCACGAAGAGTCGCCCGGCAAAACGGTGGAAGTGAATGGCGAGTTGTTCAAGGAATACTACGGCTCCGCTTCTGACTTCAACAAAGGCGAATACAAGCACGTGGAAGGCAAGCGCATCCTCGAGCCCGTCAAAGGCAAGCTTGCCAACACCTTGATCGAGATGGAGCAAGACGTACAAAGCTCTATCAGCTACGCCGGCGGCACCAAGTTGATGGACGTGCGCAAGGTGAACTACGTCATCTTGGGTGGCGACAACGCAGGCGAACATCTGTTGATGTAAACCTCGCGCTGCGCGGTCACGAAAAGAAAAAGCCTGTCTGCATGCAGACAGGCTTTTTTATATTCGAGCGTTCACTTATGCAGCAACTCAAGCGCCAACGTGTGCAGGCGATGACCGGGTTGCGTCAACGCTTCAACAATGCTGAAGTGTTGCAAACCTCCCAAAGCCTCGGCCACAGGCACTCGGTCTGCACCCCAAGCTTGTTGGATCAAAGCGTTGTGACGCAAGAACTCGTCGCTCTCGACACCCCCCGCCACGCTGTAGAGCGTGCCTTGCTGGGGGGCAGGCATCCATGCCGGGCTGTTGCGCACGGCAACCTCTTCGGTCAAGCGCAGGCTGTCGGCCAAATAAGGTGTGGCACGGATCGATTCGAGCTCGTACAAGCCAGAAATCGACAAGGCTTTGCTCACCACATCGGCGGGGACATCAGCAGCATAGGCCGGCCAATCGCAAGCCATCAGCATGGCCGCCAAGTGACCTCCTGCAGAGTGCCCCATCACCGTGATGCGACGCGGATCACCGCCAAAACGATGGATGTTGCGCCAAACCCAAACCACCGCTTTGACCATTTGCAAGCTGATATCTGACACCGTCACCGCAGGGCATAACGCGTAGTTGGGCACCACCACATGTGCCCCTTCTGCCGTGAACGTGGGGGCAATAAACGAATGATCCGCTTTGTCTAAAGATCGCCAATATCCACCATGGATAAAAACGACCACGGGCACTTTGTCACTCGCTGTATCAGTGGGAAAAATATCCAAGCTTTCATTCAACCCACGGCCGTAGGCCACGTCCTGGAAGCAACGGTGTGTCTCGCGCACATGCGCCGAGGCTTCACGCCAATACGCAAAGTGCTGCGCATGCTCGGGCACCAAGGCTCGGTTGTTGTACATGCGGTCGTACCAAGCGCCATCGTGTTGCGTCATAATTTTTTCTCCAGAGTCACTTGCACATTGGTCCAAGTGCGGTTGTGGGTGTGGCTGTTTTCCACCACACTGCCACTGCTGTAAAGGCTGCTGGTGTTGTATTTGCGAGGGTCTAAATTATTCAGCGTCAAACGCCAAGCGGTGGTGCTATCCAAACGCCACAAGCCATACAGGTCCATCACACGTTTTTGCGAGACCGTGGACCACTGCTCAGCACTCAAGCGCGTGGTGTACCCGGGGTTGTAGTTTAGGTTGCCACCCACGGTCAACGGCAACACGGACAAACGGTAGTCTGCCCCGAGGTTGGCGGTCATGCTGGGCTGCTGATCGAGTCGGTTGTTGGGGCCGTCAATACTGAGCACACGTGAACGGTAGAAGCTGACGTTGCTGCGCAGGTCCACGCGAGGGGCATCGGCGATCCATTGGTCCATCCGAAACTTGGCCTCTAGCTCGACACCTTCGGTGATGGCTTCGCTGATGTTTTGCGGGGTGGACAGCCAACGGCCATACACATCTTGGCTAGGCGGCGTGAGCGTGTTGCGAATCAGGTTTTGCACGCGGCGATGGAACGCGCTGGCGCTCAACACGCCACCTTGCGGCAGATAGCGTTCAATCGCCACGTCCAAGCCCGTGGCAATTTCAGGCTTGAGGTTAGGGTTGCCCGACACGTCGGGGTTGGTTTCGCTGTTGGTTGCATCACGCGCATAGGTGCGACGCGTTAACAGGACGGGCATCGAAGGTGTTTTGAAGCTGCGCGTCAAACTCATGCGCACTTGGTCACGGCTGTCAGGATCTGGGCGCCACAAAGCGTGCAGCAAAGGTGTGAACACGCTATTGCGGTTGGTGACATCGCCATCGCGGGTGGTGCCCCCGGTGGTCAACGTTTCGTAACGAGCGCCCAGGTGCGTGGCCCAATGGGGCGTCAACTGCCACTCGTCTTGTGAATACATGGCATAGCGCATGGACGACGCTTGGTAATCCGCGTCCCCCACACGGGTTTGGTACTGCCCCGCAATGGCTTGGGTACGACGCACAGCCTCCACTTCAAAACCACTCACCCACTGATGGCCGCCGCCCATCACATGGGTGTATTTGCCGCTGGCATTGGCCGAACGGTCTTGCACATGTGAGTTTTCTTTGACGTAGGGCAGCAAGTTGTAATTGGTGGCGGTTTGGTTGTATTCGTTGTGGCTGTTCCAGCCGCCAACATTGAACTTCCACTCCATGTTGCTGTCGGCTGACAACTTGCGTCGCCATTGGCCATTCAAGCGCGCGACAGCAAAATGGTTTTGGTTGTCGGTGGTCGCCACCGACGAACCATCCGAGGCAGCGCCATAGTTAGAGGTCTGGGTGCTCTGAATCGAACCAGGCGTCTTGCCATGTGACAACGCCACAAATGGCATCAGGGTAAAGGTTTCGCCGGGATCCCCTTTCATTTGCAAACGGGCGGTGGCATTCATGCCTTCGCGACCGTAGTGGCTGTCGCTGACACGCTGACGGGTCAAGGTGTTGGCGCCGCTGGTATGCACCAATTCGTTGTCACTATGGTCCGGCGCTGCATAGCGATTGACCGACAAGGTGTAGTTGGCCGTCCATGTGTCTGCGTCGTGGTACTTCACCATCGACGCCATCGGCGAAGCGTAGCCACCTTGAAACGAGGAACCGACTTTCAGCTCTGTCGGCATGCCACGTCGGCCTTCACGGGTGATGATGTTGATGGTGCCCGCAATCGCTTGCGCCCCTGTCTCGGCCGTGGGCGCGCGGTAAATTTCGACACGCTCAATCATCTCGGGGGTGAGGGACTCGACCGAGAAGCCCGGCGGCACACGCTGGCCGTCCAACAAGATTTGGGTATAGCCTTGGCTCAGCCCCCGCATGCGCAAACCACCTCCACGTCCTGGCGCACCACCTAAGGTGATGCCTGGCATGCGCTTCAAGATGTCGCCGAGGTTTGAATCACCTTGACGTTCAATTTCTTCACGGCCAATCACCAACTTGCTGGCGGTGGCCTCGCGCCGTTGTTGTGTGTCGTTGTCTCGACCACTGGTGATTTCAATGCGCCCCATGTCTGTAGCAGACGTAGGTGCAGGTGCTTGTTGGGCCTGCAAAGCGGTCACGCTGACGACCAGGGGGGTGAACAAGAAACGGGCAAAGGTGGAGGCGTGCATTGGAAAAAGTTTACCGAGGTATGAATGTCCTTGCCGTGTAAAGTTCAGGTTTTATTTTTTCTGCATCCGCCATGAGTCAAGCTGCCGCACCCCACGCCTACGAAATCAAAAGTGCCTCCTTGCCATTGGTATCTTTTGTACTCAAAACGCCCAACACCTCCACCCTACAAGAAGACTTAGCGCGTCGCTTAGGGGGCACGCCCGACTTCTTTGACAACGACCCCGTGGTGATTGACCTCAGCAACCTGGAAGACCCCAACGACCAACTCGACCTGCCATCGGTCTGTCTGATGTTGCGCACCCATCGCATGGTGCCCGTGGCCGTACGTGGCGCCCAGCCCCATCAATTGGCCAGTGCCCGTCAAGCCGGCTTGTTTGAAGCCCAAGACTTGAGCATTCAAGCACCTGCCGCTCCACGCGTGGAAACGGTAGTGCAAGAAGTGATTCGCGAAGTCGAGGTGGTCCGTGAAGTGCCCACCGGCGGCTCTGCCATGGTGATCGACAAACCCTTGCGCTCAGGCCAACACGTGTATGCCAAAGGACGCGACCTGATCGTGCTGGCCATGGTCAACCCAGGCGCCGAAATCATGGCGGATGGTCACATTCATGTGTACGCCCCTTTGCGTGGCAAAGCGATTGCCGGAGCCCGCGGTGACGAGCAGGCACGGATCTTCACCGAGTGCTTGGAAGCCGAGCTGATTTCCATCGCTGGCACCTACCGCACCAGCGACACGCCATTGCCCCCAGACGTGGCCGGCAAGCGTGCCCAAATCAGCCTGCAGGGCGACAAGTTGGTGATGCAACCACTGTAAAATTGCGGATTAATTTTTAGAACAACCTAGGGCTTTCTTCATGACAAAAATCGTGGTGGTCACTTCTGGCAAAGGCGGCGTGGGCAAGACCACAACCAGCGCCAGTTTTTCGTCGGGTCTCGCCTTGCGTGGCTTCAAAACAGTGGTCATCGACTTTGACGTCGGTCTGCGCAATTTGGACCTGATCATGGGCTGCGAACGCCGCGTGGTGTATGACTTCATCAACGTCATCAACGGCGAAGCCACACTGAACCAAGCCCTGATCAAAGACAAGCAATGCGACAACTTGTTTGTGTTGGCTGCGTCACAAACCCGTGACAAAGATGCCCTGACCAAAGAGGGTGTGGAACGCGTGTTGAACGAACTCAAAGAAATGAAGTTCGATTACATCGTGTGCGACTCCCCTGCCGGTATCGAAATTGGCGCCATGATGGCCATGCACTTTGCCGATGAAGCCTTGGTGGTGACCAACCCCGAAGTGTCTTCGGTGCGCGACTCAGACCGCATCTTGGGCATGCTCAGCAGCAAAACCCAACGCGCGATTGATGGCGATACGCCCATCAAAGAACACCTGCTCATCACGCGCTACAACCCCAGCCGCGTGGAAGAAGGCCACATGCTGTCATTGGAAGACATTCAAGACATCTTGCGAATTCCCTTGATCGGTGTGATTCCTGAATCCGAAACCGTGTTGACCGCCTCGAACCAAGGCTTGCCTGCCGTGCACTTGGACCAAACCGATGTGTCGGAAGCCTACAAAGACGTGATCAGTCGCTTCTTGGGCGAAGACGTGCCCATGCGATTCACCGAAAACGTCAAGCCTGGTTTCTTGAAACGCATTTTTGGCGGGAAATAAGCCATGTCGTTGCTCTCTCTCTTACTCGGTGAGAAGAAAAAAACTGCGAACGTTGCCAAAGAGCGTTTGCAGTTCATCCTCACCCACGAACGCACAGGTCGCAACCCTCAGCCGGACTACC
>JBFYKC010000179.1:0-8823 GCA_041311135.1 Comamonadaceae bacterium
ACAACGCAACTTGTCTGACGAACAAGCCGATCTGATGATTGCCAAACTGGCACTGATTCTCTGCAACCACATCGGTGACCGTGCCGTCCTGAACCAAGCGATTGAATTGGCCCGAGAAAACACACTGGTCAACGCCGTTTAAGTTTACATTTCATACGCTTCAGCCCCATGCACGCGTTAGACCAAACCAACGACCCCCAGCTGCGCAGCTGGGTCACGTCTGCCAACCAACCCGGCACCGACTTCCCCATCCAAAACCTGCCGTACGGACGCTTTCGCACGGCGGCCACCGAAGCTTGGCGAATGGGTGTGGCCATTGGCGACCAAGTGCTGGACTTGCGCGCTGCAGGTTTGATTGACCATGCCGACATGGCACACCTACTGGCCCTGTCGCCCGAAAAACGCTTGGCATTACGCGTAGCGATCTCGCAGGCGCTGCGTGAACACAAGCCTGTCAACCAAGCTCAGGTGCAACAAGCGCTGCTGCCCTTGGCCTCTGTTGAGCTGGGTCTGCCGTGCGAGGTGGGTGACTACACCGACTTCTATGTGGGCATCCACCATGCCACCGCCGTGGGAAAATTGTTCCGCCCCGACAACCCCCTCTTGCCCAACTACAAATGGGTGCCGATTGGGTACCACGGCCGCTGCTCCACCTTGAACCCCAGTGGCACGGCGTTTCACCGTCCCTGTGGCCAGGTCAAAGCTGTAGATGCAGACGTGCCAGTCTTGCAACCCTCTGCCCGTCTGGACTATGAGCTTGAGCTAGGCATCGTCATCGGCCAAGGCAACTCACAAGGCCAAGCCATTGCCATCGACAACGCCGATGCCCACGTGTTCGGTTTGACGTTGTTCAACGACTGGAGCGCGCGTGACCTGCAAGCTTGGGAATACCAACCGTTGGGGCCGTTGTTGTCGAAAAATTTCGCCAGCACCTTGTCGCCTTGGGTGGTGAGCTTGGAAGCTTTGGCTCCGTTCCGCCGTGCGTTCACGCGCCCAGAGGGTGACCCTGCGCCCCTGCCCTACTTGAGCTCTGCGAACAACAGCGCACACGGTGCGTTCGATGTGCATTTGGAAGTACGCATCCAAACTGAAGCGATGCGACAAGCAGGCCTGCCATTTGAAACACTCAGCACGTCCAACTTCACCGATGCCGCGTACTGGACGGTGGCACAAATGGTGACCCATCACACCGTCAATGGCTGTGCGCTGCGCCCTGGCGATTTGTTTGGTTCAGGCACGCTCTCCGGCCCCAAGCCCGAGCAAGCGGGCTCGTTGCTCGAACTGACAGAAGGCGGGAAAAAACCCATCACTCTCTCCAACGGCGAAACGCGCACGTTCTTGCAAGACGGTGACAGCATCGCGCTCAAGGGGTGGTGCGAAAAACCGGGCGCCGTGCGCATCGGTTTTGGCGAGTGCATCGCCACCGTGCTGCCACGCGCCTGAGGCATCAGCCTTTCGGATACAACCCTCGCTCACGCGCCATCAAGCGCGTGAGACCGAGCAAGGCGCTCATATTCGGCGTGTCCAACTGCAGGTGCTGGCCAATGTGATGGGCGGCGGCCAGCAAGGCGTCGAGTTCGATCGCGCGGCCTTTCTCCACATCCTGCAACATCGAGGTTTTGAAAGACCCCAAGCTGCGCGTGACCGCATGGCGATCTTCTGGGTTTTGCTCAATCACGCAGCCCATGCGGTTGCCGATGGTTTGCGCCTCCAACATCACGGCGCTGCAAAATGCGCGCACCAGCGGGTCATCCAAAATTTGGTCGCACGGTGCGCCGGTGATGGCAGACACAGGGTTCATGGTCATGTTGCCCCACAGCTTGAACCAGATGTCTTGTTGAATGCGCTCGGACACTTTCACATCAAAGCCCACGTCCATCAACAGCGCGGCCACCGCTTGCGCGCGCTCAGACCTACCGCCCGCAGGCTCACCCAGAATCAGGTGATGGCCTTTGATTTTTTCAATACGCCCCGGCCTGGGAGATTGCGCGGTGAAGTGCACCACACAGCCCAACACATGCGATGTGGGAATGTGCTGCGCCGTCACGCCCTCGGGATCGACGGCTGGCAAAGTCAGGCCATCGCACGCACCACCCAAGCCATCGAAGAACCACCAGGGAATGCCGTTCATCGCCACCAACACCATGGTGTGCGGGTCTAACAAGCTACGAACCGAGGCAGCCACGCTGGGCATGGCCGGGCCTTTGACCGCTACGATCACCAAGTCTTGTGGACCCAAATCCGCCGGGTTGTCACTCACCGTCAGCGGGACATGGTGTGTCACCTCGTGGGCATCGACCCAGGTGAGTCCCTCACGACGAAGCACGTCCAAACTGTGGCCACGCGCCAGTGCAGAGAGTTGAATTTTTTTGTCAGCCAGGTGCGCGCCCAGGAGTCCTGCAAACACGCCCCCCACGGCACCCACGCCCACGATGGCAATTTTTTGAATTGGCGTCTGCATGCTTTGTCTCCGTTTTAGATGCAGCGTCAGGCTCGGTAGCTCGGATCGATCCGATCAATCAAGCGTTGCATGGCGGCAAACGAATCTTCGCCAGCACCGAACTTGGGATTGAAGTTCAACGAGTCACGCACGCAAGCTTCCAAGGCTTTCTCAGTGATGGGCTGCAAGGGGCCCAACGCTTGGCTGGCCATTTGCACTTCGCAGGCACGTTGCACCAACCAAATCAAGTTGAAGGCATGGGCCAACGAATTCCCAATCACCACCGGACCGTGGTTGCGCAAGAACAGCACCCGCTTACCCCCGGCACTGGCCAAGATGCGCGCACCTTCCTCGGCATGCACGGTGATGCCTTCGAAGTCGTGGTACGCCACCTGGCCCCACAGCTGCGCGGCATAAAAGTTGGTGTACGACAAACCATCTTTCAAGCAACACACCGCCATCGTTGGCGTGGAGTGCATGTGCATGACGCAATGCGCATCAGGCAAGGTGGCGTGAATGGCCCCGTGAAAGGTGAAGCCTGCGGGATTGATGGGCCAATCGCTGTGCCCGATGATGTTGCCGTGGATATCCACCTTCACCAAATTAGAAGCCGTCACCTCGGTGTAGTGCAAGCCAAAGGGGTTGATCAAGAAATGGCCGTCCTCACCGGGCACCCGCAGCGAGATGTGGTTGTAGATCAGCTCGGCCCAACCCAAGTGCGCAAAGATGCGGTAGCACGCCGCCAGTTGCACGCGTGCGTCCCACTCGGCTGGGCTGTAACGCTGTGGACGAATGAAGGCTTCCGTCATGTTCGACTCCTCAGTCACGTGAGACAAATTTGAAATTCAAACGACCCAGTTTGCCGTAATCGGCCTCAAAGACGTCGCCGACTTTGGCGGGGGCGGGCTTGGTGAACGAGCCTGCCAACACAATCTCCCCAGCCGTCAAGTGCTCGCCCCAGGGCGCCAATTTGTTAGCTAACCAAGCAATGCCAATCGCGGGATGGCCTTGCACACCGGCGGCCAAGCCTGTTTCTTCGACCACACCGTTCTGGCGCAGAATCGCGCCGCACCAAGGCAGGTCGGTGGTTTTGGGGTCCACCTTTTTCGCCCCCACCACGATGGCCCCATTGGCCGCGTTGTCGCTGATGGTGTCAAACACCTTGCGCATCACCTTGGTGTGGCGGTCAAATTGTTCGATGCGTGCATCGATGATTTCAATCGCTGGCGTGACGTACTCGGTGGCATCCAGCACTTGTTCCAAGGTCACATGAGGGCCGCGCAGTTCTTTCTTCAGCACAAACGCCAGCTCCACCTCGACGCGTGGGGCAATGAATTTTTCAACGGGGATTTCCAACACCTCGCCCTCTGTGCAGGTGAGCAACATATCGTCCAGCAAAGTGCCGTAATCAGGTTCGTCGATCTGACTCGACTGCTGCATGGCACGGCTGGTGAGGCCAATCTTGTGGCCAATCATGCGACGACCTTCAGCAAATTTCAGCGCCATCCACGCGCGGTTGATGCGGTAACCATCTTCAATGGTCATGCCGGGGAAACGCTTGGAGAAGTGTTCAATCTGCGTGCGGGTTTTTTGCGCATGGTTCAGCTCGTGGGCGAGTTCTTGAATTTGAGCGTCGGTGAATACGGACATGGTTAAGCCTTGTTGAATAAAGGGTGGAGACTGCTGTGCTTGGCATCAAACACTTCTTGACCGACATCGATCTGAAACGTCACCCCCACGTGTTCGGTAGCTAGGAGGGAGGCAAAAAATTCTTTCACCACCTGGACCAAGGTGTCACCCGCCAATTGTTGAGTGGCCTCGCTGCGGCCACGGCCCATGCGCAAGTTGAGATACACAAATGCGTAGTCACCATCGCCGCCAGCAGCCTTACCCGCATCGCCACCATCGGCTACCGCGTAATGCGGCGCAGGATAGGCCAACACACGCGTGCCACCTGTGGGGAACACTTGTTTGCCTGACTCGTCTTTCACTGTGAGCATGGCGTTGGCGAGTTGACGGCACAAAGACTTCATCTCAACCTGTGAGTCCAGTTGCGCGGTGTAGAGAACAACAAGATGTGGCATGGCTTACAACCTCGTTGCGGCTTGATAGCCCTGTGCACTGCTAGCCATAGCGGCGGGAATTTGTTGGCCGTCTTGCGGGGTGACGTCGAACACCGCATTCAACTGCCCGGTGCCTGAAGCGCCGAAATACGGGGTGATCGTTTCCACGTTGCCGTCATAGGCGCGCCAGCCCAAAGCGCCAAGCAGCATGGCGGTGTCGTGCATGAAGCCCTCACCATGGCCTTTGGCTGCGTACTCGGGCAGCATGTCGCAGAAGTCGGCCCACTCACGCTTGCGCCACATGTCCATCACATGGTGGTCCAAGTGTTCGAGGAAAGGGCTCCACACTTTGAAAGCAAACTCCGGCGCCAACCCGTTCTGCGCAAAGCGGTGAGACAACGAACCACTGGCCAAGAACGCCACCTTGCCGTCGTAATGCTTCTCCACAGCTTCGCGCATGGCCCAGCCCAAACGCGCGCTGTCGTTCAAATAATGTGACGTGCACAAGGCCGAGACCGACACCACTTTGAAGTGTTGGTCTTCGTTCATGTAGCGCAGCGGCACCAACGTGCCGTACTCGGGCTGCAAGGTGGTGGCGTCGTGGGCCAGGGTTTCAACGCCATAGGCATTGCAAGCCTTGGCCAAGATATGGCCCAGCTCGGGATTGCCGGGAGACTCGTAGGTCATGTTGCTGATAAAGTGCGGCAACTCGTTGCTGGTGTAGGTGCCTTTGAAATGCGGGCCACAGTTGATGTGGTAGTTGGCATTGACCAACCAGTGGGTGTCAAACACCACCAAGGTGTCCACACCGAGTGCGCGGCAACGACGGCTGATTTCTTTATGGCCGTCAATCGCATCTTGTCGGGTACCGAATCGAGGACCGGGCAACTCACTCAGATACATGCTGGGTACGTGAGTGATTTTGGCGGCCAATGCAAGTTGTCCCATGCGGTTCTCCTTAGACGCCCCAATGGGGAATGTGGTGTGACCCCATCGACACGGCGATGTTCTTGGGTTCGAGGAACACTTCGTAGCTCCAAGTGCCACCTTCGCGTCCGGTGCCGCTGGCTTTGGTGCCACCGAAGGGTTGACGCAAGTCGCGTACGTTTTGGCTGTTCACAAAACACATGCCGGCTTCAATGGCGGCAGCCACACGGTGGGCTTTGCCAATGTTTTCGGTCCACACGTAACTGGACAAACCGTATTCAATGTCGTTGGCTTGGCGAATCGCATCGGCCTCGTCGGTGAACGGAATCAAGCAAGCCACAGGGCCAAAAATTTCTTCTTGTGCGATGCGCATGCGGTTGTCGACATCGGCAAACACCGTGGGACGAACGAAGTTGCCTTTGTGCAAATGGGCGGGTAAATCGGGCGCATCCAAACCGCCACACAACAGAGAGGCGCCTTCTTTCGTGCCCAACTCAATGTAGCTGCGCACCTTGGCCAAATGGCCTTGGCTGATCATGGGACCGATGATGGTTTTCTCATCCAAGGGGTCGCCCACCACGATGCGTTTGGCACGCTCGGTGAACTTGGCAGCGAAGTCTGCGTAGATGCTTTTTTGCACCAAGATGCGGCTGCCTGCCGTGCAACGCTCACCGTTGTTGCTAAAGATCATGAACACAGCCGCATCGAGTGCACGGTCCAAGTCTGCATCTTCAAAAATCACAAAAGGCGATTTGCCTCCCAACTCCATGCTGAACTTTTTCAAGCCTGCAGCTTGCACAATGCGGTTGCCAGTGACGGTGGAGCCTGTGAACGAAATCGCGCGCACATCAGGGTGCGCACACAGCGGCTCCCCTGCGTCTTTGCCATAGCCGTGCACCACGTTCAGCACACCGGCAGGCACACCCGCCTCAAGAGCCAACTCACCCAAGCGCGCGGCCGTCAAGGGTGACAACTCGCTCATCTTCAGCACCGCGGTGTTGCCAAAAGCCAAGCAAGGTGCGACCTTCCAAGTGGACGTCATGAACGGCACGTTCCAAGGCGAAATCAAGGCACACACGCCGACGGGGTGGAACAAGGTGTAGTTCAAGTGCGTGGGCGTGGGATAGGTGTGGCCATCGACCCGTGTGCACATTTCTGCGAAGTAATAAAAGTTGTCAGCCGCACGGGGCACCAATTGTTTGCCGGTTTGCGTGATGGATTGGCCGGTGTCTTTGGTTTCTGCTTGCGCAATGTCAGGCACATGCTTGGCGATCAAATCGCCCAAGTTACGCATGATCTTGGCGCGTTCGGTGGCGGGGCGTGCCGCCCATGCGGGAAACGCGTCTTTGGCGGCTTGAACGGCGGCGTTCACCTCGTTGGCGGTGCCGCTGGCCACCTCGGCCAACACATCTTGGGTGGCGGGGTTGACGGTTTCAAAGTAGTGATCGGCAGCGACTGACTTGCCGTTGATCAGGTGATCGATGCGCATGATGAGCTTCCTTTATTTCTATGGGTGGTGAGGGGTTCAACGCCCAAAGGTGACGTCGCTGGTGATGGTGTTGACCAAGCGGCCAATGCCGTCAATCTCCGTCACCACTTCATCGCCCACATTGACGTTCACCACGCCATCGGGGGTGCCGGTCAGAATGGTGTCACCGGGGTTCAGGGTCATGAAGTCGCTCAGGTATTCAATGAGCGTGGGAATGTCCGAAATCAAATCGCGGGTGTTGCCCTGTTGCGTCACCACGCCGTTCACAAGCGTTCGCAAATTCAAGGCGTGTGGATCAGGCACATCGGCCACATCCACAAACCAGGGGCCCAACACCGTGCCACCATCGCGATTTTTCACGCGCAAATTGGGACGGTAGTAGTTTTCTAGATAGTCGCGAATGGCGTAGTCATTGGCCACGGTGTAGCCAGCCACATACTGCATGGCGTCTGCGCGTTTGACTTTCTTGGCCGTGCGCCCGATCACCACGGCCAATTCGCATTCGTAGTGCATGAAGGCCACCCCCTCAGGGCGACGGGTTTGGGCACGGTGCCCAATCAGTGAGCCGGGCCCTTTCAAAAACGCCAAGGGTTCATCTTGGGCGGTGACCGTCAACTCCTTGGAGAGCTCCTTCACATGGTCGGCATAGTTCAAGCCCAACGCAATGAGGGTACCGACCTCGTAAGGGGGTAACCACACGACGGCGTCTTCTGCCAGCACGCGCCCATCTGCCAGACGCACACCTGCAGGGTGCTCATAGGCCTCGTGAATGGCACCGCCATACGCGACTTTTGCGCGCTTCATACACATGCCTCCGCCACCAAGGTGTTCTCCAACACGCCAACACCTTCAATCTGAATGCGAACCCGCTGTCCGGCACGTGCCAACGCACTGCCCGCCGCCACGCCGATGCTCAGCACATCACCGGGGTGCAGGGTCATGAACTCGGTCACGTCGGCCAACAACTGTGCCACCGATCGCACGCGGTTGGCCGTGGTGGTTTGCTGAACCACTACACCGTCTAGCGACACCGTGACTGCCAACTGGTCAGGGTCAGCCACCGCCTCTTTGGGCACCACGGGACTGATCGGACAAAACCCATCGCGACATTTGTAGCGAATCGATGGACGATAAAAAGAGGCATGCGGCGCGCTGATGTCGTTCAACACCACATACCCCGCCACATGGTTGAGCGCCTCTGCCGCTGTCACATGCGACGCGGTGCGGCCCATCACCACGCCCAAGGTCGCCCCCATTTCCAACTCGGGGGCATCAGACGGCACTTGCACCGAGGCACCACTGTCGACCCACGTGTTGCGCGGCTTGATGTAGAGGATGGGCGCTTTTGGCGGCGCTTTGTAAGGCGCGGCATGCACTTGCTCCCCCAACGCCGCCAAGGCGGCTTTCTCGTTGAGCAAGGTGCCATAGACTGTGCCGCGCACAGGGGGGGGGCATGAATTCGGCATCACAAAGACTCCCTCAATTCATCACAGGTGTTGATCGGCTTGCAGAAATTCACTAACATGTGTGCAATTTAATCACCGACATGTTCGCGTGTCAACCCACATGACCAGCCCGCTACGCCACCGCAATTTGCCGCATCTGTTGCTTCAGTCGCGCGAGACGCTGATGCGCGGCTTTCGCCCCATCCTGCAAGCCCACGGCCTGACCGAACAACAGTGGCGAATTTTGCGCGCGTTGCTGGAAGACGACGCCCTGGAGCCACGTCAGCTGTGCGAACGGTGCCTGATTTCCAGCCCCAGCATCACCGGCGTGTTGATGCGCATGGAAGAAGCCGGCTTGATCGCGCGAGAAAGGATGAGTCACGACCAACGTCGGGTCAATGTGACCTTGACCCCGCACGCCAAAAAGCTGGGCAAACGCTTGGCCCCAGAGATTGAAAA
>JBFYKC010000187.1:0-12373 GCA_041311135.1 Comamonadaceae bacterium
AACCGGCAGTTGTTGGCGCAAGATGGTTCGGCGTTGAATGTGCAAACCATCGAGGCAGAGCCTGAGATCGCAAATCGTGTGCAGTTCGATGCCCAAGCGCAACTGAAAAATATCCATGAAGTGGTCGAAGAGGTTCATGCTCGCTTGGACAAGTTTGAGCGAGATCATTTCAGTTTTTTGCAAATTGGACGTGCCCATCGCTTCGATGATTCGTTTGCGTTGCTGGGGGAGGACACGTCGTCAGCCAATTGGCAGATGCTGGACGCGTCGTTTACCCGAATGGGATTGAATGCCGTTGATGCACCTACGGGCAACTCGAAGACGCCGCTCCCAGCAACGCATGGGTTGCCCGTCGCAGAGTTAGACGTGCCCGTGTCAACGACGGCGGTGTCAGTTGAGTCTCCCCAGGTCGCTTCTTCTTTTAGCTCTGACTCTTCGTCTTCATCTGAATGTTTGGGGGATGCCGCAGATGCGTCAGTTATGCCAGAGGTGCGCAAGCCTTCGATGCAGACGCAGACGTCGGCTTTTGGTAAGTCGACGCGTGCGTCAGGTGCAGCTTTGCTGTGGCAGCGCGCGGTCAAAGTGAGCTACGCAAAGCTGCTCTTTGGTTGCGCCGCGGTTGCATTTGCCTCGCCGATTGACATTCAAACCCCAGTAAGGCGCGTGGTCGCTGGGCCTTTGGTGGTGTTGCCTGCCACCTCGGATGCGCTTGTGCAGCGCTTCCCTAACGAAAATTTAGGCCAGGCAGGGCTGGCTGTTCAACTGGATTGAGGCAGGTGCCGCATAAACTTAGCGGCTTATGTTGATCCTCGGAATCGAATCTTCTTGCGACGAAACAGGCGTGGCACTGGTCCGCTCGGATGGCCAGGCCTTGCCCGTGCTGTTGTCGCACGCGCTCTACAGCCAAGTGGCCATGCACGTGGCTTATGGCGGCGTGGTGCCTGAGCTGGCGAGTCGTGATCACATTCGTCGCGTGATTCCGCTGGCGCGAGAGGTCATGGCCGAGGCGCAACACACCTTGAAAGACGTGGATGTGGTGGCCTACACCCGGGGCCCTGGCTTGGCTGGGGCTTTGTTGGTGGGGGCCGGTGTGGCGTGTGCGTTGGGCGCTGCGTTGAACAAGCCTGTGCTGGGGGTGCATCACCTCGAAGGGCATCTGCTGTCTCCCTTTTTGAGCCAAGACCCACCCGAATTTCCGTTTGTGGCATTGTTGGTGTCGGGTGGCCACACGCAGCTCATGCGTGTGGATGGCGTGGGCCGCTATGCGCTGCTGGGTGAAACCATAGACGATGCGGCAGGTGAGGCCTTTGACAAGTCCGCCAAGCTCATGGGGTTGGGCTACCCCGGTGGCCCGGCGCTGTCGAAACTGGCCGAGCAAGGCGACCCGGCAGCCTTCAAGCTGCCGCGTCCCTTGTTGCACAGTGGCAATTTAGATTTTTCGTTTGCAGGCCTCAAAACGGCGGTGATGACGCAGGCGAAGAAACTGGGTGACGATTTGGAGGCGCGCAAAGCCGATTTGGCGGCGTCTACCGAGGCTGCGATCGTTGAGGTGTTGCTGAAAAAGTCGCTCACCGCGTTGCGCAACACTGGTTTGAAACGTTTGGTGGTGGCGGGTGGAGTGGGGGCCAACCGCCATTTGCGTGCGCAACTCAATGCCGCATGTCAGCGCCAAGGGGTGCGAGTGCACTATCCCGAGTTGCATCTGTGCACCGACAACGGGGCCATGATTGCCATGGCCGCTGCCATGCGCCTGCAAAGCAGCGCAGGCGGGGCGGCCCAAGCCCAGCCCCGCTATAGCTTTGACGTCAAACCGCGTTGGCCATTGGCTGAATTGGCCTGAAACCCCTTGTTTTGGGGCGCCTAGCCAACGAGGCGCATGCCTGTTATACTCTGTGGGCTTTACCTTTTGGGTTCAGCAACAGCACGTTGCACCTACTTCCACGGTGCAACGCAAGTCAAATATTTAAGGAAAAAACCATGTTGACAGCAAAAATTGCCGAAGTCGTCAAAGACAACGCACGTTCCGCCGGCGATACAGGCAGCCCCGAAGTCCAAGTGGCTTTGTTGACTGCGCGTATCAACGAACTCACACCTCACTTCAAACAACACGCCAAAGACCACCACGGTCGTCGCGGCTTGTTGCGCATGGTGAGCCGTCGTCGCAAATTGCTCGACTACCTCAAGTCCAAAGATGCTGACCGTTACACCGCGCTGATCGCCAAGTTGGGCCTGCGCAAGTAATTGCCAACGTTCTCACGACAAACGCCTGAGTTTTCAAGAAGCTCAGGCGTTTTGCACTTTTAACCACTCATTTTTTACCAACGGCAGAAAGAGCAGAGCAGATTCGAAAGCTGTGTCATTCCAAAAAAGCACCACCTTTTCTGGAATGGCATCGTGTACTGCACTGGCTTGACGCCAAATTTCATTAGGAAAACACATGTCAATTTTCAACAAAGTCACCAAGACATTCCAATGGGGCCAACACACGGTCACCATGGAAACCGGCGAAGTTGCTCGTCAAGCGGGCGGCGCGGTGCTCGTCAACATGGACGACACCGTGGTGTTGGCCACCGTGGTCGGCTCGAAGATCGCCAAAGCAGGTCAAGACTTTTTCCCCTTGACCGTTGACTACATCGAGAAAACCTACGCTGCAGGCAAGATCCCTGGCAGCTTTTTCAAGCGTGAAGCCAAGCCCAGCGAACACGAGACCTTGACCAGCCGTCTGATCGACCGCCCCATCCGTCCTCTGTTCCCAGAAGGTTTCTACAACGACGTGCACGTGGTGGTGCACACCGTGTCCTTGAACCCAGAAGTCGATGCTGACATCGCTGCGTTGATCGCTGTGTCTGCTGCCTTGAGCATCTCTGGTATTCCTTTCAACGGCCCCATCGGTGCTGCGCGCGTGGGCTACATCAACGGCGAATACGTGTTGAACCCCGGTCAAACACAACGCAAAGACAGCCAGATGGACCTCGTGGTCGCTGGTACCGAGGCTGCGGTGTTGATGGTGGAATCTGAAGCACAACAGCTGTCAGAAGAAATCATGTTAGGCGCTGTGGTGTTTGGCCACGAGCAAGGCAACATCGCCATCAACGCCATCCACGACTTGGTGCGTGACGCCGGCAAACCCGCATGGGACTGGGCTGCACCTGCCAAGGACGAGCCACTGATCGCCAAGGTGCAAGCGCACGGCGAAGAAAAACTGCGCGCGGCCTACCAAAACCGCAACAAGCAAGCCCGTACGCTGGCTTGCCGCCAAGCCTACGCTGCTGTGATGGAAGCCCTCAAGGCCGACGGCGTTGAGTTTGATGCCGTCAAAGTCGAAAACATGTTGTTTGACATCGAAGCGCACATCGTTCGCAGCCAAATCTTGGCCGGCGAGCCACGCATCGACGGTCGCGACACACGCACCGTGCGTCCGATCGAAATCCGCAACAGCGTGTTGCCACGCACCCACGGTTCAGCCTTGTTCACACGCGGCGAAACCCAAGCCTTGGTGGTGTCCACCTTGGGTACCGAGCGCGATGCCCAGCGCATTGACGCGTTGGCTGGCGAGTTTGAAGACCGCTTCATGTTCCACTACAACATGCCTCCCTTTGCCACAGGCGAAGTGGGCCGCATGGGTTCGACCAAGCGCCGCGAAATCGGCCACGGTCGTTTGGCCAAGCGCGCTTTGGTGGCTGTGTTGCCAACCAAAGAAGAGTTCCCTTACACCATGCGCGTGGTGTCTGAAATCACCGAGTCCAACGGTTCTTCATCGATGGCGTCGGTTTGTGGTGGCTGCTTGTCCATGATGGATGCTGGCGTACCCATGAAAGCACACGTGGCCGGTATCGCCATGGGCTTGATCAAAGACGGCAACCGCTTTGCTGTGTTGACTGACATCTTGGGTGACGAAGATCACTTGGGCGACATGGACTTCAAAGTGGCCGGAACCACCAACGGTATTACTGCTTTGCAAATGGACATCAAGATCCAAGGCATCACCAAAGAAATTATGCAAGTCGCATTGGCACAAGCCAAAGAAGCGCGCATGCACATCTTGGACAAGATGCAAGCCGCGATGGGCGAAGCCAAGACCGAAGTGTCGACCTTCGCGCCTAAGTTGTTCACCATGAAGATCAACCCCGAGAAGATCCGTGACGTGATCGGCAAAGGCGGCGCCACCATCCGCGCGTTGACCGAAGAAACCGGCACACAGATCAACATCGAAGAAGACGGCACCATCACCATCGCCGCCACAGATGGCGCGAAGGCCGAAGAAGCCAAGCGTCGCATTGAAGAGATCACGGCCGAAGTTGAAATCGGCAAGGTCTACGAAGGCCCCATCACCAAGATCTTGGACTTCGGCGCTTTGGTCAACTTGTTGCCTGGCAAAGATGGTTTGTTGCACATCAGCCAGATCGCGCACGAGCGCGTTGAGAAGGTCACCGACTACCTGAGCGAAGGCCAAATCGTGCGCGTGAAAGTGCTCGAGACAGACGAAAAAGGCCGTGTGAAGTTGTCCATGAAGGCGTTGATTGAGCGTCCACAAGCGGACCACGCACACGACGCTGCGCCTCAAGCTTAAATCCAGGTTTGAGGCGGTCGCGCACATGATGCACATCGTTGAAATCACCACGCCTGGCGCCCCTGAGGTGCTGCGCGTGGGCCAGCGCCCCGTGCCGACGGTGGGCGAGGGTGAGTTGCTGATCCGTGTCAGCGCCAGTGGCGTCAATCGCCCTGACGTGTTGCAGCGAACCGGCAATTACCCCGTGCCGCCGGGTGCGTCGGACGTGCCCGGCCTTGAAGTGGCAGGTGTCATCGAATCAGGCGATGCGGCAGCCTTGGCAGCAGCGGGCTTGAAAGTGGGTGACCGCGTGTGTGCCTTGGTGGCAGGCGGTGGTTATGCGCAGTATTGCGTGGCGCCTGTGGTGCAGTGCTTGCCCGTGCCCCAGGGGATGCGTGACGTCGATGCGGCGTCGTTGCCCGAGACGTTCTTCACCGTGTGGAGCAATGTATTTGACCGGGCGCATTTGCAGAAAAGCGAAACCTTGTTGGTGCAAGGTGGCACCAGCGGCATTGGTGTGACGGCGATTCAAATGGCCAAAGCCATGGGAGCTAACGTCATCGCCACCGCCGGCAGCGATGACAAGTGTGCGGCTTGCGTGGCCTTGGGCGCAGACCATGCCATCAACTACAAAACCCAAGACTTTGCGGCGGAGGCCATGCGCCTCACCCGCGGCAAAGGTGTGGATGTGGTGTTGGACATGGTGGCTGGCGACTATGTGGCGCGTGAAGTCGAGTGTTTGGCAGAAGATGGCCGCTTGGTCATCATCGCGTTGCAGGGTGGCATCAAGAGCAGCTTCAATGCGGGCTTGGTGCTGCGTCGTCGTTTGAGCATCACCGGTTCCACTTTGCGTCCTCGCCCTGTGGCGTTCAAGGCGGCGATTGCACGCAACTTGCGTGAACATGTGTGGCCCTTGATCGAAGCTGGACACATCAAGCCCGTGATCTATGCCACGTTTGATGCGGCTTCGGCCGATGGTGCGGCGCGTGCCCACCAGTTGATGGAGTCGAATCAGCACATTGGCAAAATCGTGTTGACTTGGAGTCACTGATGAAACACAAACTGATTGCCGGTAATTGGAAGATGAATGGCAGCTTGGCTGCCAACGAAGCCTTGGTGCACGGTGTGCAGCAGGGCTTGGCACAGGCCCTGGGTGGTAAACACGCCCAAGTGGCGGTGTGTGTGCCGGCGGCGTATTTGTCCCAAGTGCAGCAACTGGTCAAAGGTTCGGGTGTTGAGTTGGGCGCACAAGATGTGTCGGCGCACGAGCAGGGTGCCTATACAGGTGAAATTTCAGCTGCGATGTTGAAAGACTTTGCGGTGCGTTACGCCATTGTGGGCCATTCGGAGCGTCGTCAGTACCACGGTGAAACCGACGAAGTCGTGGCGCACAAAGCGCAGCGCGCTTTGTCAGCGGGCATCACGCCCATCGTGTGCGTGGGTGAAACTTTGGCGGAACGCGAAGCGGGCAAAACCGAAGAGGTAGTCAAGCGTCAATTGGCCGCCGTCATTCACACCAACGGCCATTGCATCAGTGAAATCGTGGTGGCCTATGAACCGGTCTGGGCCATTGGCACGGGGCAAACCGCGTCGCCAGCACAAGCGCAAGCTGTCCATGCCGTGTTGCGTGCGCAACTGAAGGCGGCCACCTCGCACTCAGAGCGTGTGCACATTCTGTACGGCGGCAGCATGAATGCCGCCAATGCCGCTGAATTGCTGGCGCAACCCGACATTGACGGCGGCCTGATTGGCGGAGCCGCCCTCAAGCCGGCAGATTTCTTGACCATCATTGCCGCTGCGGCACGTTGAAATTAATACATTTTTCGGAGTTTTTATGAGCTTGATTTTGAATATTGTCCAAGTGGTTCAGTTGTTGTCTGCCTTGGGCATGATTGGTTTGATCTTGGTCCAGCACGGCAAAGGTGCGGACATGGGGGCGGCTTTCGGTAGCGGCAGCTCAGGCAGTTTGTTTGGTGCCAGCGGTGGCGCCAACTTTTTGTCACGCACCACAGGTGTGTTGGCAGCAGTGTTTTTTGTTTGCACGTTGGCCTTGGCCTACTTCGGCAACCTGCGTCCTGTCAGCTCTGGCAGCGTGTTGGAAGGTGCGGTGGTGGCCCCTGCGCCAGTGGTGCAAGAGCCGGCTTCTGGCGCCGCTCAAATCCCAACCAAGTAAACACAAAACCTTCTCGCCTCAGAGAGATTGGGGCCCTTTTCGGGGTAAACTCTTAGGCTGTTCAGGAAGCGTTATCCCTCTTCGTTTTTGTAGAACAAAACAACCCAAAGCCGTCGTGGTGAAATTGGTAGACACGCTATCTTGAGGGGGTAGTGGCGAAAGCTGTGCGAGTTCGAGTCTCGCCGACGGCACCATCCAAAAAAGTCTGCTGTAAATCTGGTGTCAACCGGTTGCAGCAAACTTCGCAGACTAAAAACCGATAGTCAACCCGCGAGATTGCGATGAGCTTAGAACAATACCTCCCCGTCCTCTTATTTATCCTTGTGGGCCTTGGCGTGGGGGTTGCCCCCCAAGCTATCGGGTTCCTGTTGGGTCCCAAGCGCCCCGATCCAGCCAAAAATTCCCCCTACGAGTGCGGCTTCGAAGCGTTTGAAGACGCCCGCATGAAGTTTGATGTGCGTTACTACTTGATCGCCATCCTCTTCATCTTGTTCGATTTGGAAATCGCATTTTTGTTTCCTTGGGCCGTGGCGCTGAAGGAAATTGGTTTCATTGGCTTCATCGACATGATGATCTTCCTTGCCATCCTGGTAGCCGGCTTCGCCTACATGTGGATCAAGGGTGCCATCGACTGGGAGTAACCCAGTCGGTTCTCTGTGCTGCTGGGAATAAGGAATAACTATGTCACTTGAAGGTGTTTTCAAAGAAGGCTTCATCACCACGTCGTACGACTCGGTGGTGAATTGGGCCAAAACCGGCTCGTTGTGGCCCATGACGTTTGGCTTGGCCTGCTGTGCGGTCGAGATGATGCACGCGGGCGCTGCCCGTTACGACATCGACCGTTTCGGCATGTTGTTCCGTCCCAGCCCTCGTCAGTCTGACTTGATGATCGTGGCTGGTACCTTGTGCAACAAGATGGCGCCTGCCTTGCGCAAGGTCTACGACCAAATGTCAGAGCCACGTTGGGTGTTGTCCATGGGGTCATGCGCCAACGGTGGTGGCTACTACCACTACAGCTACTCGGTGGTGCGCGGTTGTGACCGTGTGGTGCCCGTGGATGTGTACGTGCCTGGATGCCCCCCCACGGCCGAGGCTTTGTTGTATGGCATCTTGCAGTTGCAGAGCAAGATCCGCCGCGAAAACACCATTGCCCGCTGAGTAGGAAAACGAGACTATGAGCCATTCCATTCAAACGCTTGAGGCGGCTTTGCACGATGTGCTGGGCAGCAAAGTCAAGCTCCTCGAATCCGCTTTGGGCGAATTGACCTTGACGGTCACTGCGGCCGATTACCACGGTGTCTGCCAAACTTTGCGTGACGATTCACGTTTGGGTTTTGAGCAGCTGATGGACCTGTGTGGCATTGACTACTCAGGTTACAAAGACGGCGCCCATTCCAAATTCACCGATGGCCCCCGCTTCGCAGTGGTCAGTCATTTGCTGTCGGTCAGCCACAACTGGCGCCTGCGCGTGCGCGTGTTTGCTGTGAGCGAAGACATGCCCGTGGTGGCCTCGGTCAACGATTTGTGGAACTCGGCCAACTGGTTCGAGCGCGAAGCGTTTGACCTGTATGGCATCGTGTTCGAAGGTCACCTCGACTTGCGTCGCTTGTTGACCGATTACGGTTTTGTGGGTCATCCCTTCCGTAAAGATTTTCCAACCTCGGGTCACGTGGAAATGCGTTACGACGCCGAGCAAAAACGGGTGGTGTACCAACCCGTCACCATCGAGCCGCGCGAGATCACGCCGCGCATCATTCGTGAAGACAACTACGGCGGTACGCACTGACCATGGCTGATATCAAGAACTACACCCTGAACTTGGGCCCTCAACATCCTGCCGCACACGGCGTGCTGCGTTTGGTGTTGGAACTCGACGGCGAAGTGGTCCAACGCGCTGACCCCCATATCGGCTTGTTGCACCGTGCCACTGAGAAGCTGGCCGAAAGCAAAACCTACATTCAATCCTTGCCCTACATGGACCGTCTCGACTACGTGTCCATGATGTGTAACGAACACGCGTACTGCTTGGCCATCGAAAAAATGATGGGCATCGAAGTGCCCATTCGTGCGCAGTACATCCGTGTGATGTATTCCGAAATCACCCGTTTGCTCAACCACTTGTTGTGGCTGGGTTGCCATGGTTTCGACTGCGGCGCGATGAACATCTTGATTTACTGCTTCCGCGAACGTGAAGACTTGTTCGACATGTACGAAGCCGTGTCCGGTGCCCGCATGCACGCGGCTTACTTCCGTCCAGGCGGCGTGTACCGCGATCTGCCAGACAGCATGCCTCAGTACAAGGCCAGCAAAGTGCGTAACGCCAAGTCGGTGGCACGTTTGAACGAAAACCGTCAAGGTTCGTTGCTCGATTTCATCGACGATTTCACGCAACGTTTTCCCAAGTTGGTCGACGAATACGAAACCCTGTTGACGGACAACCGCATTTGGAAACAACGTACCGTCGGTATCGGTGTGGTCACGCCCGAGCGTGCGAAAAACCTCGGTTTCTCAGGCGCGATGCTGCGTGGTTCAGGCGTCGCTTGGGACTTACGCAAGCACCAGCCTTATGACGTGTATGACCGCATGGACTTTGACATTCCTGTGGGCAAAACCGGCGACTGTTACGACCGCTATTTGGTGCGCGTCGAAGAGTTGCGTCAGTCCAATCGCATCGTCAAGCAGTGCGTGGACTGGCTGCGCGCCAACCCAGGTCCCGTCATCACCGACAACCACAAAGTGGCAGCCCCTAGCCGTGAAGGCATGAAGTCCAACATGGAAGAGCTGATTCACCACTTCAAGCTCTTCACCGAAGGATTCCACGTGCCCGAAGGCGAGGCGTATGCCGCTGTGGAGCATCCAAAAGGTGAGTTTGGTATCTACCTCGTGAGCGATGGTGCCAACAAGCCTTACCGTATGAAAATTCGCGCCCCTGGTTTTGCCCACTTGGCAGCCATGGATGAAATGGCGCGTGGCCACATGATCGCTGACACCGTGGCGGTGATTGGCACCATGGACATTGTGTTCGGGGAAATTGACCGATGAGTTCTGTAAACACCCACCACAGCGCACCGCTGTCGGCCGAGGCCCATGCGCGCTTCGCGCGTGAAGTCGCCAAATACCCAGACGACCAGAAGCAATCTGCCGTCATGGCTTGTTTGTCGATCGCACAACAAGAGCAGGGCTATGTCAGCGCAGACAGCGAGCGCGTGATTGCTGAGTTGCTCGGCATGGCGCCCATGGCTGTGCACGAAGTGACCACCTTCTACAACATGTACAACCAACAACCGGTTGGCAAGTTCAAGATCAACGTGTGTACCAATCTGCCTTGCCAATTGCGTAACGGGCAGGGCGCTTTGTTGCACATGGCTAAAAAACTCGGCATCGAAGTCGGTGGCACCACCCCCGATGGGCTGTTCACCTTGCAGCCCGGTGAATGCATGGGTGCTTGCGCGGATGCGCCGGTGCTCTTGGTCAACGACCGCACCATGTGCAGCTTTATGAGCGACGACAAGCTCGACAAATTGGTCGACGACTTGCGTGCGGTGAAGGAATAAGCATGACAACGTCACAAAAAGCACTTGACGTCTTGGCGCAGTTCCGTGCGTCTGGTACGGACACCTGTTTCCATGACCGCCACATCGGCCCTCAAATCTTGGCGGGCTTGGATGGCAACAACTGGTCGATCGCCGACTACCAAGCGCGCGGTGGCTACCAAGCCCTGCGCAAGATCTTGACCGAAGGCATGACGCAAGACGAAGTCATCGCGACCGTCAAAGAATCTGGCTTGCGTGGCCGCGGCGGTGCGGGCTTCCCCACGGGTTTGAAGTGGAGCTTCATGCCCCGTCAGTTCCCCGGCCAAAAGTACTTGGTGTGTAACTCGGACGAAGGTGAGCCCGGTACCTGCAAAGACCGCGAGATCTTGCAGCACAACCCCCACATCGTGATCGAAGGCATGGCCATCGCTGCGTATGCCATGGGCATCAGCGTGGGCTACAACTACATCCACGGCGAAATCTTCCAAACCTACGAACGTTTCGAAGCCGCTCTCGAAGAAGCCCGCGCTGCTGGTTTCTTGGGTGACAACATCTTGGGTTCGACCTTCAGCTTCCAGCTGCATGCGGCCCACGGTTTTGGCGCTTACATCTGCGGTGAAGAAACTGCGTTGCTCGAGTCGCTCGAAGGTAAAAAAGGCCAACCCCGTTTCAAGCCACCGTTTCCTGCGAGCTTTGGTTTGTATGGCAAGCCCACCACCATCAACAACACCGAAACATTCGCCGCCGTGCCTTGGATCATCCGCAACGGTGGTCAGGCTTACCTCGAATGTGGCAAGCCCAACAACGGTGGCACCAAGATCTTCTCGGTCAGCGGTGACGTGGAACGCCCCGGCAACTACGAAATCCCCATGGGCACACCGTTCTCCAAATTGTTGGAGCTCGCGGGTGGCGTGCGCAAAGGTCGCAAGCTCAAGGCGGTGATTCCTGGCGGTTCGTCTTCACCGGTGCTGCCTGCGGACATCATCATGGACTGCACCATGGACTACGACAGCATCGCCAAAGCAGGTTCGATGTTGGGTTCTGGCGCCGTGATCGTGTTGGACGACTCACGCTGCATGGTCAAGAGCCTGCAACGCTTGAGCTACTTCTACATGCACGAGTCATGCGGCCAGTGCACGCCTTGCCGTGAAGGCACAGGTTGGTTGTGGCGCATGGTGGACCGCATTGAGCGTGGCGAGGGCCGCGAAAGCGACTTGGCTTTGCTTGACAACGTGGCCGAGAACATCATGGGTCGCACGATTTGTGCCCTCGGCGATGCAGCCGCCATGCCCGTGCGCGGCATGATCAAGCATTTCCGCCACGAATTTGAACACCACATCACGCACAAGACCTGCTCGGTCTCTGCCTACGTTTGACACGGATAAGTGCCATGATTGAAATCGAACTCGACGGTAAAAAGGTAGAGGTCCAAGAAGGCTGCATGGTCATGCATGCAGCTGAAAAGGCTGGTACTTACATTCCGCATTTCTGCTATCACAAGAAACTCAGCATCGCAGCCAACTGCCGCATGTGCTTGGTCGATGTGGAAAAAGCCCCCAAACCCATGCCCGCTTGTGCCACCCCTGTGACGCAAGGCATGATCGTTCGCACCCAAAGCGACCGTGCCATCAAGGCGCAAAAGTCGGTGATGGAGTTCTTGCTCATCAACCACCCGTTGGATTGCCCGATTTGCGACCAAGGCGGTGAGTGCCAGTTGCAAGACTTGGCGGTCGGTTACGGTGGCACCACCTCGCGTTACGAAGAAGAAAAACGCGTGGTGCAGCCCAAAGACGTGGGCCCTCTGGTCAGCATGGAAGAGATGAGCCGCTGTATCCAATGCACACGTTGCGTGCGCTTTGGTCAAGAAGTGGCCGGCATCATGGAGTTGGGCATGTCCCACCGTGGTGAGCACGCCGAGATCGAAACCTTTGTGGGTCAATCGGTGGATTCGGAACTCTCCGGCAACATGATCGACATTTGCCCCGTGGGCGCGTTGACCAGCAAGCCTTTCCGCTACAGCGCCCGTACCTGGGAATTGGGTCGTCGCAAGTCGGTCAGCCCACACGACGCTACGGGCGCCAACCTGATCGTGCAAGTCAAGAACAACAAAGTCATGCG
>JBFYKC010000189.1:0-11861 GCA_041311135.1 Comamonadaceae bacterium
GCCTGGCTGCGGCGTGTGCGCGCTTTGTTCAAACGCCAGCGGCACAAAACTCGCACCGGGGGCATTCAAGTTTTCATCCACCCCACGGTCGGCGTGCACGCGGTAGAAGCCACCCACCACATAGCGGTCCATCATGTAGACCACCGGTTCGGCCACCGCATCGTTCAAGCGTTCGTGTGTCAGCACCCCTTCTTGGATGATGACTTGGTTGACCTCTTGGCCATCTTTGACCACGCTCATTTTGTTGCGTGTTTTGCGATTGACCACGTCCAGGTCTTTCACATCGCGCACGGTCATGATGCCCATGCCGTAGGTGCCGTTGTCGGCCTTGACAATGACAAAGGGTTTTTCGTTGATGCCGTACTCTTTGTATTTGCGCTTGATCTTGGTGAGCAAGGCATCCACATTGGTCTTCAAACACTCCATGCCCGTGCCTTCGGCAAAGTTCACCTCACCGCATTGGTTGAACATGGGGTTAATCAGCCACGGGTCAATGCCCAGCAATTTGCCAAAGCGCTTGGTCACCTCTTCGTAGCATTCGAAGTGCTTGCTCTTACGACGCACGCTCCAACCCGCATGGAGCGGTGGCAGCAGATGTTGCTCATGCAATTCTTCCAAGATGCCAGGAATGCCCGCGCTCAAATCGTTGTTGAGCAAGATGGTGCAGGGGTCAAAGTCTTTCAATCCCAAACGACGTTTGCTGCGAATCACGGGCTCCAGCGTCACGCTGTCGCCGTTGGGTAAATCGATGGTGGTGTTTTCTTTGATCTCGGGATTGATCGAACCAATGCGCACATTCAATCCAGCCATGTGGAAGATGCGCTGCAACTGCGCCACGTTGGACAGGTAGAAGGTGTTGCGCGTGTGGTTCTCAGGGATCACCAACAGGTTGCGCGCTTCGGGGCAAATTTTCTCGATTGCCGCCATCGCGGCCTGCACCGCCAGCGGCAGCATCTCGGGGGTCAGGTTGTTCCAGCCGCCGGGATACAGGTTGGTGTCCACCGGCGCTAGCTTGAAGCCCGCGTTGCGAATGTCGACCGAGCTGTAGAAAGGTGGGGTGTGTTCCATCCATTCCAGGCGGAACCAACGCTCGATGGCGGGCATGGAGTCGAGGATGCGCTGCTCGAGCTCGTTGATGGGGCCATTCAGGGCCGTGATGAGGTGGGGAACCATGGTGTCCTTGTCTGTGGGAGGCGATTCTAGGACTTTGGAATGACTAGATACGAACTTCGCCCTGTCCGAGCACAATGTATTTCAAAGAAGTCAGTCCCTCAATGCCGACAGGGCCACGGGCGTGGAATTTGTCGGTCGAAATGCCTATTTCGGCACCCAAACCGTATTCAAACCCATCGGCAAAACGGGTGCTGGCATTGATCATCACGCTGGACGAATCCACCTCACGCAAAAAACGCTGGGCGTGCATGTGGTCACGGGTCAAGATGGACTCGGTGTGGTGGCTGGAGTAATGGTTGATGTGGGCAATGGCCGCATCCAAACCGTCCACCACCTTGACGCTGATGATGGGTGCCAGGTATTCCTCAAACCAATCTTGCTCAGTGGCGTCTTTGAGGTTCGCACCTTTGACGCTGGCCAAGATGGCCTTGGCTTCTGGACAGCAACGCATTTCCACCCCTTTGGCGGCGTAGATGGCGCCGATCTTGGGCAAGAAAGCTGCCGCCACCCCACGCGCCACCAACAAGCTTTCGCTGGCATTGCAGGGGCTGTATTTTTGGGTCTTGGCGTTGTCGGCCACGGTCACCGCCATGTCGATGTCGCACGGGTCGTCCACATAGGTGTGGCAATTGCCATCCAAATGTTTGATGACCGGCACCTTGGCATCGCGGCTGATGCGCTCGATCAAGCCTTTGCCGCCACGAGGAATGATGACGTCGACAAACGCAGGCATGGCAATTAAGTGACCTACCGCATCGCGGTCGGTGGTTTGCACCAATTGCACCGCATCGGTGGGCAAGCCGCTGTCGCGCAAGGCTTGTTGCACCAGCTTGGCCAAGGCTTTGTTGGATTCAATCGCTTCCGAACCCCCACGCAAGATGCACGCATTGCCACTCTTGATCGACAGCGAGGCCGCTTCAATGGTGACGTTGGGGCGGCTTTCAAAAATCATGCCGAACACACCCAAAGGCACGCGCATTTGTCCCACACGAATTCCGCTGGGTTGTTGTTTCATGCCAATGATTTCGCCAATCACGTCAGGCATCGCCGCTAACTGTTCACAGCCTTGTGCGCACGTCTCCAGCACTTTGGGGGTGAGTTTGAGGCGGTCCACCATGGGCGCCTCCAGACCTGCCGCCACGGCGCGCTCAATGTCTTTGGCGTTGTCAATTTGCAAGGCCTCGATGTTGGCGCGCAGCAAAGCAGCCAGGTGACGCAAAGCGGCGTTCTTCACCGCCGCCGGGGCTTTGGCCATCAAGGCCGAAGCGGTCTTGGCTTGGGCGCCGAGGGCGTGCATGTGGTCTGCAACGTTGAATGTGGTCATGGTGTGATTTTCCTTCATGCGTGGCGCGGCATGCACGCGCGACACAGGCGCATCGCCAAACGATGTAGCGCTTGCCAGTTGTCTGCAGGCCAGTCTGGCGCTTTCAGGCCTTTGACAATGCCATCCACTTGGTGCGCCGACTGCAACAGCTTGTCGAGCATGCCCACGCTCAAGCGTGGCAACACGCGTTCAAACAAACGCTCACGTGGGCCCCAAATGCGCTGCTCACGCAAGGCCATGGGCAGGGCTTTGCCGGAAGCCACGGCATCTTTGACGCGCTTCAAAGCGCGAATTTCTTCGGCCAAGGTGTAGTGCACCAGCACCTCGGCCTCACCTTCGGCCTTGAGGCCGTCGAGCATACGTTGCACACGCAAAGGCTGACCACTCAGCACAGCCTCTGAGAGCTTGAAGACGTCATACCGCGCCACGTTCAACACGGCGCGCTCGACTTGTTCGAAGCTCAATTCACCGGCGGGATACAACAGCGCGAGTTTTTGAATTTCTTGATGGGCCGCCAGCAGGTTGCCTTCCACACGCTCGGCAAAAAATTGCAGGGTGTGTTGCCCCGCCTCGCCTGCAGCCACGCGTTGTTGCTGCGCACCCAAACGCTGCGCAATCCAAGTGGGCAAGGCATGGCGCTCGATCGGATCCATCTGCACGCTGATGCCGTGGTTGTCCAACGCGCTGAACCAAGCGGTTGACTTGGTGGCTTTGTCGAGACGCGGCAACAGCACCACAGTGAGCGTGCTGTCATTGCCCTGCGCCAACTCGGCGATTTGCTGCAACGCCACGCTGCCTTCTTTGCCAGGCTTGCCGGAAGGAATGCGAATTTCAATGATTTGCTTGTCGGCAAACAAGCTCATGGAGCCGCCTGCTGCCAGCACTTCACCCCAATCAAAGTGGGCGCCCGCTACGGTGTACACGCTGCGTTCGGTATAGCCTTGTGCACGCGCCGTTGTGCGCAAGGCGTCGAGCGCTTCTTGTTGCAGCAGGGGCTCGTCCCCATGAAAGGTGTAGAGACTGCGCAAGCCTTTGCTCGCTTGCGCTTGCAAGTGATTGGCAAATTGAGTCGCCGCGACTTGCATGCTTAGATTTGACGAATCGCCGCCAATCGACGTTGCAGCTGCAACACCAAATCGGTTTCCATGTCTTTGTAGAGCAAGGCCTCTTCAGACTCTTTCGACAAAGCGCCGGTTTCGTTGAAGTTGATGTCACGCGTGAGCATGATTTCTGTATCGGGAATCAGCTCAATGCCGTTGCGTGAACGCACGCGAAAGCGGTAGCGCAGACGCAACTGAAATTCACGAATCGCACCGGTGGACGTGCGCCCGACCACCACTTTTTCACGCAGTTCAAACAACTGATCGAAGATCACGTCAGCGCGTTCGATTTGCTGCGGGTCGGTGATAACTTCGACTTGCCCCGACGACTCCAAGCCACGTTGAAGACGGACGCCAAGGGGGGATGTCACCGGAATGCTGCTGAACAAGGTGCGGAACGCGTAATTGGGCGGCTGACGCAACGCAAACCCACAGCTCGCCAGGCCAAACCCTGAGGTGGCAGCGATCAACCATGTACGGCGTGTGGGGTGCATATCAACCTTTAAACAACGATGTTGACCAAACGGCCAGGCACCACGATGACTTTCTTCGCCATCGCGCCATTGGCCTGTTTGACAAAGGCCTCGGTCGCCAAGGCCACTTGCTCGATTTGTTCTTTGCTTGCAGTGGCACTGACGATCACCGAACCACGTAACTTGCCGTTGATTTGCAACATGAGTTCCAGCTCGTCGCGTACCAACGCCGACTCATCGACCTCGGGCCATGCCGTGTCAAGCAAATCCCCCAAACGCGCGGCGTAGCCCAGCTCCGTCCACAAGTTGGCGCTGATGTGCGGGCAAGCTGGATAAAGCATGCGCAACAAAACGGACATGCCTTCACACAACACGGCGTTGTCGCCTTCGCTGCCATCGGCTTTGAAATCTTCCAAGGCGTTGAGCAACTTCATGCAACCTGACACCACCGTGTTGTATTGCATGCGGTCGTAGTCGTAGCTGACTTGCTTGAGCACCATGTGCATTTCCCGACGCAAGTCAGCCGCATCTTTGCGGGGTTTGGCGGCGCTCAAGTCACCGGCCGTGGCGGCCTTGAGCGTGGCTTCGTGCTTGAACGCAAAGTTCCACACACGGCGCAAGAAACGGTAGCTGCCTTCCACAGCCGCATCGTTCCACTCGAGCGTCGCCTCGGGAGGGGCGGTGAACATGGTGTACAGGCGAGCTGTGTCAGCACCATATTTTTCGATCAGGTCTTGCGGGTCCACGCCGTTGTTTTTGGACTTGGACATGGTGCCCACGCCTTCGTAGTCGATGGGTGTGCCCACGGGCAATTTGCCATCGCTGCTTTCGGCTTCATGCTTGAGCTTGGCACCCACCACTTTGCCTGTGTCATCCAACACATGCTCCACGTCGTGCGGCCAGAAGTAATCTTTTCCACCTTTGGCGGTGCGACGCGAGTAAATGTGGTTGAGCACCATGCCCTGCGTGAGCAGTTTGGTGAAGGGCTCGTCCACGTTGACCAAACCCATGTCGCGCATGACCTTGGTCCAGAAGCGCGCATACAGCAAGTGCAGAATCGCGTGCTCAATGCCGCCGATGTATTGGTCCATTGGCGCCCAGTACTGCGCGCCTTCGGCCACCATGGCATCGGCATTCGTCGGGTCGCAATAACGCATGAAGTACCAGGACGAGTCGACAAAAGTATCCATTGTGTCGGTCTCGCGGCGGGCGGGCTTGCCGCACACAGGGCAAGTGACGCCCGCATGGAAACCTTCGTGCTTGTGCAACGGGTTACCCGACCCATCGGGGATGCAGTCTTGTGGCAACACCACGGGCAAGTCTTTTTCTGGCACGGGCACCGCACCGTGTTCATCGCAATGGATGATGGGAATAGGTGTACCCCAATAGCGTTGGCGGCTGATACCCCAGTCACGCAAACGCCAAGTGGTCTTTTTCTCGCCCAAGCCTTTGGCCGCCAACAACTCAGCGACTTTGTGCACCGCAGCCTTTTGGTTCAACCCATCCAGCTCGCCCGAATTGATGCAGACACAGCTTTGCTTGTCGCCGTACCACTCGTGCCATTCTTGGTCGTTGAACGTTTGGTCTTTGACGGCCACCACTTGTTTGATGGCAAGCTTGTATTTCAAGGCAAAGGCAAAGTCGCGCTCGTCGTGGGCGGGCACGCCCATGACGGCGCCGTCGCCATAAGACATCAGCACATAGTTGCCGACCCACACCTCGACGCGGGCGCCCGTCAAAGGATGCGTGACGAACAGACCGGTGGGCAGGCCTTTTTTCTCTTGCGTGGCCAGCTCGGCCTCGGTGGTACCACCGCTCTTGCACTCGTCAAGGAACGCCGCCAACGCGGGGTTGCTGGCCGCGGCGTGCAACGCCAAGGGGTGCTCAGCCGCCACTGCACAGAAGGTCACACCCATGATGGTGTCGGCACGTGTGGTGAACACATACATCTTGCCGCCATCAATGAGCTGACCGTCCGCGCCCTGGATGTCGTGCGTGAACGCAAAGCGCACGCCTTCGCTCTTGCCAATCCAGTTCTCTTGCATCAAGCGAACTTTGTCGGGCCAGCCATTCAGCGACGCTTTGTCGTTACCCATTTGCACATGGTCTAGCAGCTCTTGCGCGTAGCGGGTGATGTCCAAGTAGTAGCCTGGAATTTCTCGCTTCTCCACCAACGCACCGGTGCGCCAGCCACGGCCATCAATCACTTGCTCGTTGGCCAACACGGTTTGGTCCACCGGGTCCCAGTTCACCACTTGGGTCTTGCGGTAAGCGATGCCCTTTTCGAGCATCTTCAAGAACAACCATTGGTTCCATTTGTAATAAGTGGCATCGCAGGTGGCCACCTCACGCGACCAATCGATGGCCAACCCCATCGCCTGCATTTGCTTTTTCATGTAGGCGATGTTTTCGTAGGTCCACTTGGCAGGCGGCACACCGTTTTTCAATGCGGCGTTTTCAGCAGGCAACCCAAACGCATCCCAACCCATGGGCATCAAGACGTTGTAGCCCTTCATGCGCAGGTTGCGCGTGAGCATGTCGTTGATGGTGTAGTTGCGCACATGGCCCATGTGCAACTTGCCGCTGGGGTAGGGCAACATGGAACAGGCGTAAAACTTTTTCTTGGACGCGTCTTCGGTCACGCGGTACGCATCGGCTTGGGCCCAAGCGGCCTGAACGGCACGTTCGACCTCGGTATGGTTGTATTTGTCTTGCATGGAATCAGTCAGAGAACCCCGAAACAACCGGGGCGCAGCGCCCTAAAAAGCTAGGGCTGGAAATGCCTAGATTTTAGGGCTTGGATCAGGGGTTGCCGGCAGGCGTTTTGCGCTCGGTGACAAAGCCAATTCGGTTCATGCCGGCCTGCTGGGCCAGACCCATGACTTCCACCACACGGCCATAAGGCACGCGCTCATCGGCTCGAAGCTGGACTTCTGGCAACTCACCGCTGCCGCTGGCAAGGGCTTGGGTGGCCTGCGAGGCCAAATGCCGCTTCAATGCGTCCAAATTGATCGGGGCATCGTTCAAATACACACGCCCTTGGGCATCTATGGCCAGCGTCACAAACCGAGGCGGCGCGCTGCTGGCTTGGACAGTTTCGGCCTGGGGCAGATCGAGCTTGAGCGCGCTCACCATCAACGGTGCCGTGATGACGAAAATCACCAACAACACCATCATCACATCCACCAGCGGGGTGACATTGATGTCGCTCATGGGCGTCTCACCCGGTGTGCGCTCGAAACGACCAAACGCCATCAGAGCGCTCGCAAATCGTGAGCAAAGCCTTCGAGCTCTTGCTCCAATCGGTTGATCACACGCCCCATCACGTTAAACGCCAACACGGCCGGCAAGGCCACTGCCAAACCAGCCGCTGTCATCACCAAGGCTTCCCCCACCGGACCCGCCACGCGTTCGATGGTCAGCTGACCCGCTGTGGCAATGCCTGTGAGTGCGTGATAAATGCCCCACACCGTGCCGAGCAAACCCACAAAAGGTGCCGTGGACCCCACGGTCGCCAGCAAGACTTGGCCCGTTTGCAAACGATGCAGCACCTCATGCAGTGCATCGCGCAACACGCGCGTGCGCTGTGCCGCCTGGTCGCCTTGCGCACCCAAGGTGCCGGGCATCAACTGCAAATGGGCTTGCGCCAGGGGCAGCAGCGCAGCAGCACGATCGATGGCACGCAAAGCATCGATACCTTGCTGCACATCACGCGCTTGCCAAAAAGCCGCTTTGCCACGCACCACATCGACATGCACACGGTGCAACAACCAAGCTTTGTACAGCAAGACCGACCAGCTCGCCACAGACATGGCCAACAAGGCCATGGCCAACGCCACACTGAGTGCGTCACCTTGCAAAGCCGTCAAGAAGTCCATCTGGTTCAGCGCAGATTCAGGACGTCAAACATGTCGAACAGTCCGTGGCTCTTGCCAGCCAAGAAGCTGGCCGCACGCAAACTGCCTTGCGCATAGGTGGCACGGCTGGACGATTTGTGAGTCACCTCAATGCGCTCGCCGGTGCCGGCAAACAACACGGTGTGGTCGCCCACGATGTCGCCGCCACGGATGGTGGCAAAACCGATGGTGGACGGATCACGCTCCCCGGTGTGGCCGTAACGCTCATACACCGCACAGTCTTTGAGATCACGGCCCATGGCCTCGGCAATCACTTCGCCCATCTTGAGCGCTGTGCCCGAGGGGGCATCCACCTTGTGGCGGTGGTGCGCCTCGATGATTTCAATGTCATAGCCCGTGGGCATGGCTTGCGCAGCCATTTGCAAGAGCTTCAAGGTCACGTTCACGCCCACGCTCATGTTCGGCGCCATGACGATCGCAATGTGTTTGGCCGCCTCCGCGATTTCTGCTTTTTGTGCATCGGTGAAACCCGTTGTGCCGATGACCAACTTGACGCCCAACTCGCGGCACATCTGCAAGTGGTTCATGGTGCCTTCGGGACGCGTGAAGTCAATCAGCACTTGGCTGTTTTTCAAACCCTTGCGCAAGTCAGACTCAATGGTCACGCCGCTGGCTTGACCCAAAAAACCGGTTGCATCGTTGCCAATGCCGGGGCTTGCGGGGACGTCCAAGGCGCCGGTTAATTGACAAGTGGGGTCGTTGCGAACGGCCTCAATCAGCATGTGGCCCATGCGGCCGCTGGCACCTGCGATGGCAATTTTCAAAATATCAGAAGAGGAAGCCATGATGGGAAAGGCACTTTCAAGAAATCAACGCTGCGCTTCGAGCGGCGGGTAGGAAACAGGGGCCGCTGGCACAGGTTCTGCGATCCCACTGGCAGCAGGTTTAGACGGGAACTTGGCCAAATCGGCTTCATTGGCTTTCAACTCAGGCAGCTTGGTTGGGGGGCGACGGTTGTCGAGTTTGGCCGCGAATTCTGCCTCGGTGGGTAAGACATCGCCTTCAATGCGGTCGAGTTGGTCGTTTTTGAAAAAGACACTGAAGCGACGTTGTTGCGGCTCCGCGCCTTGTCGGCGAATGGTGAAGGCATAGTCCCAGCGATCGGCATGAAACAAGCTTGTGACCAACGGGGTGCCCAACACATCGCGAACGGCTTGGCGCGGCATGCCGGCACGCAAGGCTTGCACTTGCTCACGTGACACGAAGTTGCCCTGCACCACTTCCGGCTTGTAAATCACGCTGGAACAACCACCGAAACCCAAGCTGGCCATCACGCAAACAAACGCGGCCAACCTGCGCGGTTGTGGCAAAAACTGAAAGGCATTTCGACAAGATTCAAACATGGTGTGAAAGGCCGAATGAGGCGGTAAGGCTATGATCAGATCATTGTAGCGGTCGGTCTATTTCCGCCGCAAATGGAAGACCCCATGGCACACCCAGACGACCTCAAAAGCATTGGCCTCAAAGCCACCGCACCTCGCCTGAAAATTTTGGAGCTGTTTCAAAAAGGCGTGCAACGGCACATGACAGCCGAGGATGTGTACCGCCAACTCATGCAGCAAAACGTTGACATTGGTTTGGCCACCGTCTATCGCGTGTTGATGCAGTTTGAGCAAGCCGACATCTTGAAGCGCAGCCACTTTGAAAGTGAACGCGCGGTGTACGAGCTCAATGAGGGCGAGCACCACGACCATTTGGTCTGCCTAGACTGCGGACGGGTAGAAGAGTTTCACGACAGTGAAATTGAAGCGCTGCAAGTGAAGATCGCCAAGCGTCAAGGATTTGAAATTGCCGACCATGCGCTCAGCTTGTATGCGCACTGCAAAAAGAAAGCCTGCGAGCACCGCCCTGCGGGCAAATAAAAAAGCGTTACTTTTGCGTCATGGCGCGCTGGTGGCGCGCAATGAATTCTTGATAGGTGTCGACACCGCGCAGTTGCAAGATGGAATTGCGCACGGCCGCTTCCACCAACACCGCGATGTTGCGACCCGCAACCACTTGAATCACCACCTTGCGCACGGGCACACCCAACACGTCTTGCATCAAGGGCTCATGGGGCAAGCGCTCGTAGTCACGCTCCAAGGTTTCTTTGCGCACCAAATGCACGATGAGCTTGAGGCGCATTTTTCGGCGCACCGCGGTTTCACCAAAAATAGCGCGAATGTCCAACAAACCAATGCCGCGCACTTCCAACAAGTTCTGCAGCAGCTCTGGGCAACGGCCTTCGATCGTGGCTTGGTTGATGCGAAACAAATCCACCGCATCGTCCGCCACCAAACCGTTGCCGCGTGAAATCAACTCCAGCCCCAACTCGCTCTTGCCCAAGCCAGACTCGCCGGTGATCATCACCCCCAAGCCCAAAATATCCATGAACACACCGTGCATCGTGGTGCGATCGGCAAAGTGTTTGGACAAATAGGCCCGCAGCACGTCGATCACAAAAGCGGCCGATTCGGAGGTGGAGAACAACGGGATTTGCGCCC
Source organism: Comamonadaceae bacterium (assembly GCA_041311135.1). Lineage (GTDB taxonomy): Bacteria > Pseudomonadota > Gammaproteobacteria > Burkholderiales > Burkholderiaceae_C > Limnohabitans. The sequence continues at coordinate 10,471 of JBFYKC010000189.1, forward strand.
GCTCGCACATGGAGATCAAGTGATCAGGGGCAGGCTGGCCATCTGCGAGCACCAGCATAGGGGGTTCTAAGGTGACGATGCGCGCCATACGCCGCGCAGAATCTGCCTCGTTTTCGCAAGAGATGTACGCCACCTCACGCTCACCCAAGACCTGCACACGGTAAGGATGGATGTAGTTGAGGTAGCCCACCAAATCGGCACCGGAACGTGCGGCACGGACCGCAACCTCGTCAAAGTGGCGCTCCGAGGCACCCAAGCCAGCCAGCCACTGCCAACGCAAACGGCCACGAAAGGCCTCAAACAGCACGTCCGCGCTGATGACCGACGGCCTCACGACTGCACCGAATTCCAGGTAGAGACGATGCGGTGAAGTTCGACCGCGTCATCACAGGTTTTGATTTTTTCGCGCAAGCCCGTGTCGCTGAGCAATTCGGCGATTTCAGACAAGATTTCCAGATGTTTTTGCGTCGATGCTTCAGGGACCAGCAAAAAGATCAGCAAGCTCACAGGCTTTTCATCGGGGGCATCAAAGCCAATCGGCTGGTCCAGCTGGAAGACCGCCGCCATCGGTGACTTCAGCCCTTTGATGCGACCGTGTGGAATCGCCACGCCATGACCCAGCCCTGTGGAGCCCAAACGTTCGCGCGCAAACAGGCTCTCGGCCACCAGCGCACGGTTGAGTCCATGCAGGCCCTCAAACAGCAAGCCAGCCTCTTCAAAGGCTCGCTTTTTGCTGGTGACCTCCACGCGCACCAATACTTGTGCGGGAGAAAGAATAGAAGCTAGGCGATTCATGATTGAGCGCAGATTATGCACTCGCTAAATAACAAAGGCCAAAACGACAAAACCGCCGTTTGAATGGCGGTTTTGAGAAGTATCTGACGCCTCACATCAGGCGCTTGGGACTTTCATGGTGGTGGTTTTGCAACCGATCCTTGTGGCGCACCACTTGGCGGTCTAACTTGTCAATGAGTTCGTCCACGGCCGCATACATGTCCTCATGGGCGCTCTCGGCAAACATGTCGCTGCCTTTGACGTGGATATTGCATTCGGCTTTTTGACGGCGCTCTTTTTCGGTTTGGTTCTCAATGCTCAACAGCACCTTCACGTCCACCACTTGATCAAAATGTCGGGTAATGCGGTCTAGCTTGCCTGCCACATAGGTGCGCAGAGCTGGGGTTACTTCAAGATGGTGACCACTGATCGTCAAGTTCATAAAAAGCCTCCGTTGGTGAGTTAGCAATTTCACTATGCCCCTAAGCAAACAAAAAGGCAATGGGGGAACATCAAATTTCACGCAAAAGCGCCTGCGGAAAACCCCTAGTCTGGCTTGGGTGGTGCGATAATCTGATCCACATCAACAGTGGAGCCATCTCCTTGGAAACCTACCC
>JBFYKC010000006.1:0-5311 GCA_041311135.1 Comamonadaceae bacterium
ACGGCCAAGCTCGACACGGCCTTGATTCAGCGCGAAGAAAAAGTCTTGTTCGCGCAAGAGCCGTTGGGCTTGGCGTTCACCGTGGCGTCGGTGGTGGCCAACACCTTGCACCACGAGCACACCTTGAAAGGTCACGACCCCTTCAGCAGCCGCGATGGCTGGCGCGCTTACGGCGTGGCCACCCGCCACTTCGGGTTCGTGTTCCATGGCGCGTCGTACAACGCGGCGTTGACCTATGCCCACGACGGCAGCTTGCAGTTGTCGGTGGCCGATGTGGATGGCGATGTCTCAGGTGTCTTGGCCTACCGTCAAGAAGGCGACGCTTTGCACGTGAGTTTTGCCCATCACACCGCCTGTGTGCAGGTGTTCCATGAGATGCAAGGCCACGAAGAAGTGGCCCATGTGTTTGCACCGCAAGGCGCGACACGCATCACCGTGGTCGATGCACTGGCGCATGCCGGTGAAACCCAAGAAGCCGGTGGCCGTTTGACCGCCCCGATGCCCGGTAAGGTGGTGTCGTTTGCCGTGAAGGCGGGCGACAAGGTCAAAGCCGGTCAAGCGTTGGCGGTGATGGAAGCGATGAAAATGGAGCACACCATCGCCGCACCGGCCGATGGGGAAGTGTTGGAGTTGCTCTATGCGCCTGGCGACCAAGTGGCCGAAGGCGAAGAGCTGTTGAAATTGAAAGTGTGACCATGTTGAAGTCCTTGCCGCATCGTGTGCGTTTGATTGATGTGGGGCCGCGCGACGGCCTGCAAAACGAAAAGCAACCTGTGCCTGCGGCCGTCAAGGTGGAGCTGGTGCATCGTCTGCAAGCGGCAGGGCTCAAAGAGATCGAAGTCACCAGCTTTGTGTCGCCCAAGTGGGTGCCGCAAATGGCCGACAACGCCGAGGTGATGGCGGGCGTGCAACGCCAAGCGGGCGTGCGCTACTCGGTGCTCACACCGAACTTGCAGGGCTTTGAAGCCGCTTTGAAATCCAAGCCCGATGAGATCGTGGTGTTTGGTGCCGCCAGCGAAGCCTTCAGTCAAAAGAACATCAACTGTTCGATTGCCGAAAGCATTGAGCGCTTTGCCCCCGTGGTCAAAGCCGCGCGTGACGCAGGCATTGCCGTGCGTGGGGCCATGAGCTGCACCGTGGGTTGTCCGTACGAGGGCGACATTGCGCCAGAGCGCGTGGGTTACTTGGCCGGCTTGATGAAGGGCATTGGCGTGCAACGCGTGGACGTGGCCGACACGATTGGGGTGGGCACCCCGCGCAAGGTGCAAGCCGCGATGGAAGCCACCTTGAAGCACTACGCGCTCAACGATGTGTCAGGCCATTTCCACGACACCTATGGCCAGGCGTTGAGCAACACCTTGGCTGCGTTGCAGGTAGGGGTGTGGAACTTTCAGTCGTCTGTGGCGGGCTTGGGCGGCTGTCCGTATGCCAAAGGTGCCACGGGCAATGTGGCCACCGAAGATGTGGTGTTCATGCTGCACGGCATGGGCGTTGACACCGGCATTGACCTGGACCAGTTGATCGATGCGGGCGTGTTCATCAGTCAAGTGCTCGGGCGTGAAACCAATTCCCGGGTCGCACGGGCGGTTTTGAACAAGCGCGCGGCTTGAAGCCTGTGCGTTCGCTGACAATGTCCCTATGTGTGGAAGCGAACTGACTCCCAAACCTCAAGGGCTGACGCCTTCGGACTTGCGCTTGCGCGCGCAAGTGCCACGCGTGTTGGCCAACCCCGGCACTCCCCCGTCGCCTTGCATTTCGGTGTGTCTGATGTCGGACGATGCCACCGCTTGCGTGGGCTGCTGGCGCACGCTGGCTGAAATTGGCGGATGGGCCCAACGCTCGCCCGAAGAAAAACGCGCGGTGTGGGTGGCCATTGGGGAGCGCTTGGCGGCGCGTGCTGCTGGTTAGGATGGACGTTATGAAAACCATCACCTGCTACCTCGATTTCATTTCCCCTTATGCCTACCTCGCGTTCGAGGCCTTGCCCAACAGCTTGATGGGCGTGAGCCACCGCATGGTCTACAAGCCGGTGTTGTTTGCGGGCATGCTGAAGCACCACGGGCAATTGGGCCCTGCAGAAATTGCCGGCAAGCGTGAGTGGACGTACCGCCAAGTGGTGTGGCAGGCCAAGCAGCTGGGCATCCCGTTTGACATGCCTGTGTCACACCCGTTCAACCCCTTGGTCTTGCTGCGGTTGGCGGTGGCTTGCAGCGCCGAGGGCGAACCCAACCGCTATGTCTGCGAAACCATTTTCAAGCACGTGTGGCAAGGCGGGGCGTTAGCGGATGACCCAGAACGCGTGCAAGCGTTGGCGCAGCGAATGGCGCCTCCGCGTTCGGTCGATGCGCCCGAGGTGAAGGCGCAACTCAAAGCCAACACCGAAGAAGCCATTGCGCGTGGCGCCTTTGGTGTGCCCACGTTTTGCGTGGACGACAAATTATTTTGGGGCTTAGACGCCCTGCCCATGATGCGGGCCTACCTTGACGGAGATCAATGGTTTGACTCGGCGTGGGACAGCGCCGCAAGTATCCAGCAAGGCGTGAAGCGTTGAATGGTGGACTTGCTTTTCGAAGAGCCCCATGCCCAACGCTTTTAATTTTTCTGCCTCCCCGTTTGACTGCTTAACCACCGAGGAACAGCGCTTGGTGCGCGACAGCGTCGATGTCGCGTATTACCCCGAAGGCGAGACGATCTTGGATGTGGGCCTGGCGCCGACACATCTGTTTGTCATCATCAAGGGGTTTGTCACGCAGTACGAAGGGGACGAAGTCATCACCACCTTTGGCCCGGACGACACCTTTGACGGTCGCGGCTTGGTGGCAGGCAAAACCAGCAGCCGTTTTGTCGCCCAAGAAGAGGTGGTGTGCTACCAATTGGCACGCCAAACCGTCACGGGGTTGATTGCCGACAACGCCACCTTTGGTGCCTTGCTGTTCTCCGACTTGAGCAACAAGCTCACCGCGTTGTCGCAACGTCAGAGTCAGCATGAGTTGCAGTCCCTCACCCTGTCGCGTGTGGACGAGGCCTTCGTGCGGCCGGCGCATTTTGTGAGCATGGATGCGGATGTGGTCTCTGCCGTGCAAGTGATGCAAATTCAGCGGACCAAGTGTGTGTTGGTGCGTGATGACGCCACCGTGCCTCCACGCTTGGGCGTGTTCACCTCGTCCACGTTGCAACGCGCCATCTTGAATGGCACGCCATTGAACCAACAAAAAGTAGGAGAACTGGCGAGCTTTCAGTTGGTCAGCGTTCGTCCTTCCGATCAAGTGGGCGATGCCTTGGCCTTGTTGCAACGCCACCGGGTACACCGCTTGGTGGTGAAAGACGGGGAACAGGTCCACGGGGTGCTGGAAGCCTTGGATTTGTTCAGCTTCTTGTCCAACCACTCGCACCTGATCACGGTGCAAGTAGAAGCGGCCGCAGACATTGAGGGTTTGGCGCAAGCGGCGTCGCAAATCACCCGCATGGTCACCACCTTGCACCGCAGTGGCACCCGCGTGAGTTTGATCGCGCGCTTGGTGCAAGACTTGAATGCGCGTTTGTTTGAACGTGCCTGGCAGTTGATTGCGCCAACAGACTTGGTGGTGAACAGTTGCTTGTTTGTGATGGGCAGTGAAGGGCGTGGCGAGCAACTGCTCAAGACCGATCAAGACAATGGTTTGATCTTGCGTGATGGCTACACCCCGCCTGAGAACTTGGAAGAAATTTGCCAAAAATTCTCGCGTGCGCTGCGTGATTTTGGCTATCCCGAATGCCCAGGCAACATCATGGTGAGCAACCCCATGTGGCGCAAAACGTCTTACGACTTTGGCCAAATGGTGCAGAAGTGGTTGTTGATGCCAGACGCCAACAGCTTGATGAACTTGGCGATTTTCTTAGACGCCCATGCTGTGTGTGGCGACGCACATTTGTTGCAGCACGCACAACAGGTGCTGCAGCGTTTGGCGACCGACAACGATGCCATGCTAGCGCGCTTTGCCGCATCGATCGATGCGTTTGGCAACAGCCAAGGTTGGTGGAACCGACTGCTGGGGTTGAATGACCAACAAGGCCTGCACCTCAAGAAAGAAGGCATTTTTCCACTGGTGCATGGCGTGCGCAGCTTGGCTTTGGCTGAGCACTTGAAAGAAACCAGCACCACAGCACGCATTGAGATGTTGGTGGCCAAAGATGTCATCACGCCGGCGTTGGGCGCTGACTTGACGCAGAGTTTGCATTTCTTGATGGGCTTGAAGCTGAAAGCTGGCTTGACTGAGCTTGAAACCCATCGCGAGGTGTCTGGCTTGGTGGATGTGGGCAAGCTGTCGACCCTGGAGCGCGATTTGCTGAAAGACGCACTCGGCGTGGTGAAGCACTTCAAGACCTTGCTGCGCGGTCGCTTCAAACTTGATTCGCTCTGATGAAGTCGATCATTTCTCCTTCGCACTGGTGGCGCTCGCTCAAGCGTGAGTGGTTGATTTACCACTTGGGGTTGCCTGAGTTTCGCTTCATGTTTGACAAGCCGCCGCCTGACGAATGGGTGTCGCTGGATTGCGAAACCACGGGTCTAAACGTGGGCACGGACGAAATCATCTCGATTGGGGCCGTGCGCATCGTTGGCAACAAAATCATGACCAGCGAGCGCTTCGAAGTGTTGGTGCGTCCTGAGCGTGGCGTGTCGGCAGACAGCGTGCGCATTCACCGCTTGCGTGAGCAAGATGTGGCCCAAGGCTTGCCCGCTGACGAGGCCATGAAGCAGCTGATGCGTTTCATTGGCAGCCGTCCCTTGGTGGGGTACTACTTGGAATTTGATGTGGCCATGTTGAACAAAGCCATTTGGCCTTTGCTCGGCCAGGGACTGCCACAACCCACCATCGAGGTGTCGGCGATGTACTACGACTACAAGTTCCGTCAGATGCTGCCCTATGAGCAACAAACCAACCCGAACATCGATTTGCGCTTTGCCACTTTGATGTCCGATTTGGATTTGCCCGTGCGCGAGGCGCATGATGCCTTGAATGACGCAGTGATGGCCGCCATGGCCTTCATCAAGCTGCGTCAGTTACGCGGTCACTAGGCATAAAAAAACCGGGCAACCCGCGGAGGGTTCCCGGTTTTTTCGCAGAGCGCGCAAGGCGCTCTGACGAGTAGCAGATCAGTGACCTGAAGCGCCTGAGGCGCCGTAGCCCGTTTCCGAACGCACTTGTTGTGCGGCGAAATCGGCACGCTCTTTCTTGGCTTGTTCGCTGTTGTCCAAGATGGAGAACAGCCACACACCGACGAAGCCAATGGTCATCGAGAACAGCGCAGGTGAGCTGTACTGGAACCAGGC
>JBFYKC010000018.1:0-13564 GCA_041311135.1 Comamonadaceae bacterium
GGGGGCGATTGTGTGGGACGAGGTGATCGCCTTTTGGTTGGTGCTGTGGTTGGTGACCCCGACCACGTTTGGCGGTCAACTCGGTGCATTCCTTTTGTTCCGCTACTTTGATGCCGCCAAGCCAGGGCCGGTGCGTTGGGCTGACAGCCTGTTCAAAGGCTTCGGTTGGCGCGGGGGCTGGGGCATCATCTTTGATGATTTGGTGGCTGCGTTTTGCACCTTGTTGGTCTTTGCTGTGTGGAGGTCGTTATGAGTCATGCACCCTCGTTGACAGAACAACTGGCCGAAGTGCTGTTGCAGCACGGCTGGATGTTGGCCACGGCTGAGAGTTGCACGGGCGGCTTGATCGCCAGCCGTTGCACCGATTTATCTGGCTCCAGCAACTGGTTCGAACGCGGCTTTGTGACGTATTCGAACGAAGCCAAGCACGAGATGCTGGGCGTCGACTCGGCCCTCATCGCCGAACACGGTGCTGTCAGCCAAGCCGTGGCGCAAGAGATGGCGCTGGGCGCCTTGCGCCACTCGCGTGCGCAAGTGGCCATCGCTGTCACAGGCGTGGCGGGACCCACTGGCGGTAGCGCAGACAAACCGGTAGGCACCGTGTGGTTGGGTTGGGCCACGCCCAGCGATGCAGGCCCCACGCTGGGCGCAGAAACCGCGTGGGTGAAAACGGAGCAAGTGCACTTTGAAGGCGACCGTGCTGCGGTGCGCGAAGCCGCCACGCAGCACGCATTGAAAACCTTGCTGGAATTGCTGCAGCAGCACTAAGCCGGCAACGCGGCTGGAAACACCTTGCCCACCGCCACACCCAAACGCGCCATGCGGTTGCGCATGGTCAACACGGCTTTGTCTTTGCTGATCAACTGGGTGCGGTGCGCTGCCGCGAGGTCGATGAACTTTTGGTCGTCCGCGTCTTTGCACACAAACTGCGCTTTGGCAGCGATGGGCATGCGTTGGGCATGCGCATCAAACTGCGCCAAGATGTCTTGGGCCGCCAGTTGACCCAATGCCAACCGTTGCGCAATGTGCGTGTAGGCCAACACGCGCTCAAGCTCATCGCGCATGACGTGCGTCGCGAGCCATTGCACAGATTTGTTTTTCAGCGCTTCTAACAGCGCGGGTGTAGCGGGGTCTTGGTAGAGCCACAGGTCGAGCACGATGTTGGTGTCGAGCACCACACGCACGGGCGCGGCATGGGTCATGGTTTATTGCGCATCGAGCCCGCACGCAAATCGAAACGGAACATGCGGCATTCGATGGGGCCATTCCACATGGGTACGCGGCGCGATTCTTTGAAGCGCATGCGACCGGGCAGCTTGAGGTCGGGCGTCAACATCCAGGCCGACCAACCCGCGTAGTTTTTCTTCCAGTGGCTGGCGAGTTGGGCAAAGAAATCGCCACCATCTTCGGTTTGTGCAATGTCACGCGCGCCGAAGCGAGGCACATCGTTGCGCACCATTTCCTCATCGGGTTGATGCACGTCTTCATAAGGCGACACGTATTCCGTCGGTGGCGCATAGCGCGCGCGACGCGCAGCACCCGCCACACCTGCCGCTTCAATGCGTTCGCCATATGGCGGGTTGACCAACATCACGCCCGGCACTTCGCTGGGCGGCATGCGTTGCAAGGCATCGCCCCCGCGCAACTGCACCGCATGGGCCACGCCTGCACGCTCGGCATTGCGTTGCGCAAAGTCGACCATGCGGAATGCCACGTCGCTGCCAAACACGGGCGCGCGGGGCGCGCACTCTTGCGCACGTGCGTTGTCGAGCAAGCCGTGCCACACATGTTCTTGGTAGGGAATGAGTTTTTGAAAACCAAACTTGCGCATCGAGCCTGGCGCGATGTTGCAAGCAATTTGTGCAGCCTCCACCGCGATGGTGCCGCTGCCGCAACAGGGGTCGTACAGCGGCACGCCTTGCGCGACCAGCCCATCCGGATTGGCCTCTGTGCCGTCGCCTTGGCTCCACCCACTGGCGGCCAACATGGCGGCAGCCAAGGTTTCTTTCAACGGTGCATCGCCTTTGTCAGCGCGCCAACCGCGTTTGAACAAGGGTTCACCCGAAGTGTCGATGTAGAGTGTGCAGCCATCGGTGGTCAAGTGCGCGTAGATGCGCGCGTCGGGCCATTGGGTGTTGACATCGGGGCGCACACCAAACTTGTGACGGAAGCGGTCGGCCACGGCGTCTTTGATTTTGAGTGCCGCAAAGTTCAAGCTTTTCAACGGGCTGTGTTGTGCGGTGATTTCGATCTTGAAGGTTTCTTTGGGCGAGAACCACAGCTCCCACGCCACCTCACATGCGGCGCGATACAGGTCTTGCTCTTGGCGGTACATCGTGTGCGACAACTCCACCAACACCCGTTGCGCCAAACGGCTGTGCAGGTTCAGCAGCATCACATCGCGCCACGAAGCGCGCACCATCACGCCGGCACGGAAAGCACGCAGGTCTTCATCGCCCACACCGGTGATGCGACGCACCTCCTCGGCCAAATAGGACTCGACGCCTGCCGCACACGGCAAGAAAAGATGAAGCTGATTCATAGGTGTCTTTACAGCGCTTTGCGCAGTGTGGTGGGCGCAATTCGCAGCGCCTCGCGGTATTTGGCCACGGTGCGACGCGCGCACTCAATGCCTTGCTCTTTGAGCATCTCGGACAACTGGTTGTCAGACAGCGGCTTTTTCGGATTCTCGCTGGCGACAAATTGTTTGATCAACGCACGCACCGCCGTGCTTGATGCGTTGTTGCCGCTCTCGGTTTCGAGCCCTGAGCCAAAGAAATACTTGAGCTCGAACGTGCCATACGGCGTGCTCATGTACTTGTTGGTGGTGACGCGGCTGATGGTGGATTCGTGCAAGCCCAGCTCTTCTGCAATTTCGCGCAGCACCATCGGACGCATGGCCAGTTCGCCATGGATGAAGAAGTTTTTTTGACGCTCGGCAATCGCATTGCTCACACGCAAGATGGTGTCAAAGCGTTGCTGGATGTTTTTGATGAACCAACGTGCTTCTTGCAAACGTTGCTGTAAGCCCGCGTGCGCCTCACCTTTGCCACCACGCAATGCGTTGGCATAAATGTCGTGCACACGCAAACGCGGCATCACGTCGGGGTTCAACGCCACTTTGAATTTAGGTGCCGTGGTGGATTTACCCACACGCGTCACCAGCACATCGGGCACCACCACATGGCGCTCCACATCCGCAAAGCGACGCCCGGGCTTGGGCTCTAAACGACCAATCAAGGCAATCGCCACTTTGACGTTGGCCTCGGTGTCGCCCACCGCCACGGCCAAGCGTTTGAAGTCGCGCTTGGCCAGCATTTCCATGGGCTGCTTGCACATGTGGATGGCCGTCTGCCGCACTTGCAATGCGTCTTCGCCTTTGGGCTCTAAAGCTTTGAGTTGCAAGATCAAACACTCGGCCAAATCACGCGCGCCCACACCGACGGGTTCTAAGCTTTGCAGCAACGACAGCGCCACTTGGAAGCGGTGCTCAAGCTCCTCAATCTGTTCTTCATCATCGCCGCCCAAACCTTCGGCCAAGCTGCGCAACGTGTCTTCGAGGTACCCGTCGTCGTTGAGGTTTTCAATCAGGTAGCGCAGCGCAGCGCGGTCGGTTTCGCTCAGGCGCAAGGCCAGCGCTTGGCGGTGCAAATGCGAGGCCAACGACTCTTGCATGCGCGCGAGTTCAGTGGCATCGGCTTCGTCGCTGTCGGCCGTGTTGTTGTTTTTGCTGGCGGGGGCGTCGCCGCCCCATTCGGAGTCGTCGGCAGAAAACTCCACGCTGCCATCGCCGTCCCAACTTTCGGCCACACCGTCCACACTGGGTTCGGTGTCGCTGGCGGTGTTGTCCACGCTGATTTCCGACATGCCGCCATCCAGCGATGGCACTTCGCGCACCACCTCGGCGTCATCGTCACGGGCGGGCGCATCGGCTTTGTCCAAACCAAATTCTTCGCGCGGCGCTTCTTCAAAGTCTTTGTCGAGAAACGGGTTCTCGTCGAGCATTTGCTCAATCTCTTGGCTCAACTCCAGCGTGGACAACTGCAACAGGCGGATCGACTGCTGCAACTGGGGCGTGAGCGCCAGATGCTGGGAAACGCGAAGTGATAAGCCTTGTTTCATGAGATCACATTCGGAAGTGTTCGCCGAGATACACGCGTCGTACGTCCGCGTTTTCGATGATCTCAGTGGGCGAGCCCTGAGCCAACACACGGCCATCGCTGATGATGCACGCATGGTCGCAAATGCCCAGCGTTTCGCGCACGTTGTGGTCGGTGATGAGCACGCCCATGCCACGCGCTTTCAAGAAACCAATGATGCGCTGGATCTCAATCACCGCAATCGGATCGATGCCAGCAAAAGGTTCGTCCAACAAAATGAAGCGCGGATTGGTGGCCAAGGCGCGCGCAATCTCAACACGGCGACGCTCACCACCTGACAGCGCCACTGACGGCGAAGCACGCAAGTGTTCTACACGAAGCTCTTGCAACAGAGCAGTCAAGCGGGCTTCAATCACCTCAGGTGTGAGGGGTCTGCCTTGTTCGTCGCGTTGCAATTCGAGCACGGCACGCACGTTGTCTTCCACATTCAATTTGCGAAAGATCGACGCTTCCTGCGGCAAATAGCTCAGGCCCAAACGGGAGCGGCGATGGATTGGCAAATGTGCCACGGGCTGACCGTCGATGGTGATGTCACCGCCATCGGCGCGTACCAAACCCACAATCATGTAGAACGACGTGGTTTTGCCTGCGCCGTTGGGGCCCAGCAAGCCCACCACTTCGCCCTTCTTCACCACGATCGACACATCGTGCACCACCTTGCGGCTGCCATATGACTTTTGCAGGTGACGTGCTTCCAAGAAGCTCTCGGTCGTGTCACTCACGGCTTATCCTCCGTTTTGTTACGTGGCACCAAGACCGCACGGACACGTCCACCGCTGGGCTTGTCACCTTCACGGGCACGTTGGCCATCGATGGTGAACACGTCGGCAAGGTTGTCGTAAATGATGAGTTTGCCCGTCATGTGGTCACCCAGGACCGCACCGCGATAACGACGCACCTCGGCTTGGTCCATCAATTTGATGCGATCTGTTTTGCCATCGAACTCGATGCGCAAGGCTTCGCCTTCCATGAATTCATCCACGCCTTCACGCTTTTGACGAAAGAACGCGCGTTGATTGGGAGCGGGGAGGATGACGCCTGATTGATAGCCATCGGCGTCTTCACGCATTTCGATGCGCGCACCGCGCATGATCATGGTGCCGCGTCGCAGAATTGCACGCCCCGAGAAAATGCTGACTTGGTTCAACTCGTCATGAGACAAGTTGTCGGCTTCAATGTGAGTGGGTTTGTCACGGTCTGCTTTTTCTGCCGACGCCGCTACCGGCACAAGGGCCATCAGCAGGGCTAGCGACAAAGAAGCAAATGAAGTCAAGGCACGGATATTGCTCGTTTAGGTTGGTGGCATTCTAACCACCAACACTAGCAATTTTCGTGCTGACTGGGTGAGGTTAGCGGCCGCGGCGAACTTCGCCAATCAGGTACTCGGCCACTTGCAAGGCCCGGTCCATGGTTTGGGTCAGCGAGCCATCGGTGTAGAAGCGCCCCGCAACACCCAAGGACGGCACCCCTTGCACCTTGAACGCCTCTTGCAACTGGGTGGCACGGCGGGCCTTGGCAGCCACGCCAAAGCTGTTGAAGGTGTCCATGAACTTCTTCTCAGGCAGGCCATTTTTATTGGCCCAAGCAGCCAACGCGGCGGCATTGTTGAGTTGCTGACGCTCGGTGTGAATGGCGTGGAACAACTTGCTGTGTAAAGCGTCTACCAGGCCCAGCGACTCGAACACATAGTAAGCACGTTGCTGCGCTTCAAAGTCATCGCGGAAGCGCACTGGCACACGTTGCACCACCACGTCTTTGGGGGCCGCCTTCATCCATGCGGCGAATTGCGGTTCAAATGCATTGCAATGAGGGCAGCTGTACCAAAAGAATTCGATCAACTCAATCTTGCCGGCACCCACATCTGCAGGCACACGTTTGTCAAGAGACAAGTAGTCGGTGCCTTCCACTGGTTTTTTGGCCGCTGGCGCTTGGGCCATCAACGGCGAGCTGATCACAACGGATGTGGCGCCAAGTGCAGCCAAAGAAAAATCACGACGTTTCATGGGTCACCTCAATCAATGTTCAACGTTGCACCCGCACCATGGCGGAATCAATGTGCGCGGCGTCTAGTTTGGCACGCACGCGCTCGGCGTCTGTTTTGTCCATTGGGCCCACGCGCACACGGTAGACCGTGCGGCCGCCTTGGTCACGTTCGCTGATCTTGGCGTCCAAACCGAGCAAGGCGGTTTTGGCACGCTGGGCCTCGGCTTCGTCGTTGCTGCGGTAAGCGCCTGCCTGAACAAAGTAGATAAACGGATCGCTGCTGCTGGGCTTGTCGGCCAACTTCGGTTCGGCCACTTTCGGCTCAACCGCTTTGGCTTCGGTTTTTGATTCTGGTTTGGGTTCCGACTTGATTTCGGGCTTTGCTTCGGCTTTGGGTTCTGCCGCCTTCACCTTGGCCAAGTCGCCCAAGGGGTCGCTGCTTTTCGGGTCCACTTTGGTGGCGGCATCGGACTTGTCAGCAACATCGCCTTTGTCAGAGGACTTCGTCCCTTTTTTGCCATACAACGGCGCGTTGGGATCCCAATCTTTGTTTTTCTCGGCCTCTGCCGCATCTTGTTCAGCCGAACGGATTTGACCTTTGCTCATGAAAGGGATCGGCACTTTGGTGACGTAAATGGCGACGCCCAAAGCAATGCCCAAACCCACCACCAAACCGATGATGAAGCCCACCAAGGTGCTGCCGCGTTGCTGATTCATGGTCCCAGTCTCCCGTTCGATTACATGCTGGCGGGGGCTGACACACCCAACACCGCCAAGCCATTGTGCAGCACTTGCGCGGTGGCAGCGACGAGCGCCAGTCGGGCTTTTTTCACTGCGTCGTCATCGACCAAAATGCGCTCGGCATCGTAGTAGCTGTGGTAGCTGGCCGCGAGATCGCGCAAGTAGAAGGTCACATCGTGGGGCGCAAAGTCGGCCGATGCAGCGGTGAGCATGGCAGGGTACTTGGCCAGTTGCAACATGAGGGCTTGCGCTTGCGGGCTGTCCAACGCAGACAGGTCCACGTCTTTGAGCGACGCCACATCACCGCCGTCTTTGTCAGCCCAGGCACGCAGCACCGAGCAAATGCGGGCATGCGCGTATTGCACGTAGTACACGGGGTTGTCGTTGTTCTTTTGCACGGCCAAGTCCACATCGAAGGTGTACTCGGTGTCGGGCTTGCGGCTCAGCAAGAAGAAACGCACAGCGTCTTTGCTGGTCCATTCAATCAAGTCGCGCAAGGTCACGTAGCTGCCCGCACGTTTGGAAATTTTCACCTCTTCGCCACCGCGCATCACGCGCACCATGGTGTGCAGCACGTAGTCGGGGTAGCCTTCTGGAATGCCCACATTGGCGGCCTGCAAGCCCGCGCGCACGCGCGCGATGGTGCCGTGGTGGTCGGTGCCTTGGATATTGACGACCTTGGTGAACCCACGTTCCCACTTGGTGATGTGGTACGCCACGTCCGGCACAAAGTAGGTGTAGGTGCCGTCTGTCTTTTTCATCACACGGTCTTTGTCGTCGCCGTAGTCGGTGGACTTGAGCCACAAGGCGCCGTCTTGCTCGTAGGTTTTGCCCGCGGCTTGCAAACGGCTCACCGCATCGGCGACTTTGCCGCTGGTGTAGAGGCTGCTTTCCAAGTAGTAGTTGTCGAACTTGACGTCAAAGGCTTTCAAGTCGAGGTCTTGCTCGTGGCGCAGGTAGGCCACGGCGAATTGGCGCATGCCGTCGAGGTCGTTGACGTCACCGCTGCCGGTGAATTCACGGTCGTCCGACTTGACGGTTTTCTTGGCAAGGAAGTCAGCGGCAATGTCGGCGATGTAGTCGCCGTTGTAGGCAGGGGCGTTTTCGCCACTGGGCCATTGCGCATCCCCGGGCTTGAACCCTTGCGCGCGCAACTGCGTGCTGGTGGCCAAGGTGTTGATCTGCACGCCCGCATCGTTGTAATAAAACTCACGGTAAACGTGGAAGCCTTGCGTGGCAAACAAGTTGCAAATCGCATCGCCCAGTGCCGCTTGGCGGCCGTGGCCCACATGCAAGGGACCCGTGGGGTTGGCAGACACGAACTCGACCAAGACACGTTGGCCGTTGTCGGCTTGAAAACCGAAGTGATCTTTGGCAGCCAACACCTCGCGCACGATTTGTTGCTTGGCCGCTGGCTTCAAACGGATGTTGATGAAGCCGGGGCCGGCGATCTCGATGTCTTGCACCCACTGTTGGTACGCGGGGGCCGCCAACAGCGCGTCGCGCAACTGCTCGCCCAATTGACGCGGGTTGAGTTTGAGGGGTTTGGCCAACTGCATGGCGGCGGTGATGGCAAAGTCGCCATGGGCGGCCACCTTGGGCGATTCAAAAGCGGCTTTGCTGCCGGAGCCGGGCAACAAACCATCGAGGGCTTGGCTCAGAGCGGCCAGCAATTCTTGTTTGACGAGGAGCATGGCTAGATTTTACGGGGCGGGCTTCCCTGGGGCTGGCGCAGGTTTATTTTTTGGCATGATCTACCCCTATATGCGCGACGCCCACGACCTCACCCCCTCTGACCGTTTCCAATACACCCCCACCTTGTCGTGCGTCATGCCCGCCTACAACGAGGGCAAAAACTTAGGCACCTTGGTGCCTCAGGTGCTACACGCCTTGCAGGCTTTGGGCTCACAAGTGGAGATCGTGCTCGTCAACGACGGCAGCCGCGACGATACCGCCCAAGTGATTCAAGCCCTGTGCGAGGCACACCGCGAGGTGGTGGGTATCAACCTGTCGCGCAACTTTGGCAAAGAAGCTGCTTTGACCGCAGGCATCGACGCCGCGCGCGGCGAGGTGGTGGTGCTGATGGATTCGGACGGCCAACACCCCGTGTCATTGGTGGCTGAGATGGTCAAGCGTTGGCGCGAAGGGGCGGACGTGGTGTATGCGATTCGACGCACACGCGACGACCAATCGGCCTTGCATGCCAGCTTGACGGGACTGTTTTACAAACTCATCAACACCGGCAACCGGGTGAAGATTCCGGCGCATGCAGGCGACTTCCGCTTGATGGACCGCCGTGTGGTGGACGCCTTGAAGCAACTGCCTGAGCGCAACCGCTTTATGAAGGGCTTGTACGCTTGGGTCGGTTTCCCCAGCGTGGCGATTGACTATGAGCCTTTGCCGCGCGCTGCAGGCGAAAGCAGCTTTGGTCTGCGCGGCTCGTTTGCACTGGCGCTCACAGGTGTGCTGGCCTTCTCGATTGCACCGCTGCGCGCATTGACGCTTTTCGGATTGATGCTGGCCCTGGTGGCCTTGGGCTACGGCGCATTCGTGGTGGTCGAATATTTTCTCTGGGGGATTGATGTGCCGGGTTACGCCACCTTGGTGGTGGGCCTGATGTTTTTCAGTGGCATTCAGTTGCTGTCCATCGGCGTGTTGTCTGAATACGTGGGGCGCATCTACGAAGAAGTGAAACAACGCCCCATGTATTTGGTCAGTCAACGCTGGGGCGCAGGCTTGTCTTTGGCCCCCATGAAAACAACCCCGCCCGTCGTGATCGACAACGACCCACCGCATCCGGTGTAAGCCATGCGCACAGGGTTTTGGTTTTTGGTGGTGGGTGCCAGTGCTGCCGCTGTGCACATGGCGGTGTTTCTGTTAGCTGCCCCTTACCTGTGGCCTGAGTTGGCCAACGCCGCTGGTTTTTGTGTGGCGTTTGTGGTGAGTTTCATGGGTCACCGCAAGCTGAGCTTTGCTGATACAGACACCTCGCTGTGGCAAAGCCTGCGTCGCTTTGCGGCCACAGCCCTCGCTGGGTTTGTCGCCAACGAGTTGATGTTTGTTGTGTTGTTACGCGGCTTGAGTTGGCCAGACTGGTTGGCTTTATTTGTGGCCCTGGTCTTTGCATCCGCTCAGACCTTTGTGCTCAGTCGCTTCTGGGCTTTTCGCCGCGGGGGATGACGCGGTGCCGCGGTACAAGACCCACGCGTCGTCTTGGTAGACCGACTCAAACCCGTCGTAGACGCGCGCATCAAACGAAGCTTGCCAACGTGGCGCCAGCACCCACGCGTGGGGATCACGACGCAACTCCCCCAAGCGCGACAGAGGCTGCAACACGCGCGCCGCAGCAGCATCGAACGCCGCGCCATCTAACAACTCGCGACGCCAGTTGTCACCCGCCTCGACTTTTTCACGTTCCCAGTCTTGGATGACTTCGATCGGGCGTTGCCTCTGTGCGTAGAACGGCAAGTCGTAGGGGAAATCGTCCACCACAGCCAGTACCTCATCGGGTCCGACAGCACACGCCACCGTTTGCGCCACGCCACGCGCGCTGCGTTTCATGGTGTATTGACCGGCATAAAAATTAGCCACCACGGCAAACCCCAAACTGGCGGCGACCACGAGGCCAAATACCACACGACCCCCAGCACGCGGTGTGATGACGCGCTCCCACCAGAGTGCCGCCAACACCGCCAACGGCGGAATCACCGGCAAGGCGTAGCCCACCAATTTCGAATTGGGGATGGAGAAGAAACCCAAAATCGCCACCACCCAAATCCAACACAGCGCTAACCATGGCGCATTGACCAAGGAATGTGCATCCACACCATCGGCGTTGGGACGCCACAAGCGCTGCAAACGTTGCACGCCCTCGGCCACGGCGCAGAAAACCCAGGGAAACAGCAGCAGCGTCACCGCCACACCATAAAACCACCAAGGCCGTGCGTTGTTGAACGTGGTCGCGGTGTAGCGCCCAAACTGGTGTTTGCCAAACAAATAGGCCAGCATGCCTGGGTGCTCACGCTCGGCCAACACAAACCAAGGCACGGCCACCAGCGCCAGTAGCAACAAACCGGTGAACCAGGGCAAAGCCAAAATTTTGCGCCACTGGCGTGTGTAGGCGACCCACACACACAACACCAGTCCGGGTAGCAACAAGCCAATCAAGCCCTTGCTCAAAATGCCCAAACCACACGCCACAAACCCGGCGCGCGCCCAACCCGCATGCACCCCACTGTCGTGCAAGAAGGCACGCGCGAAACACCAAATGGCCACCCCCATCCAGGTGGCCACCATCATGTCGTGGTTGACGTATTGCCCCGCAATCAAGAACGTCAGGCTGGACCCCAAGATCCAAACCGCACGACGCGCCACCTCGACGCCAGCAAAGTGGCGCGCGCTGACATACATCAGCGCCATCATCAACATGGCGTGTGCCGCCACCACCCAACGCGCCACCCATGGGGCGGCGCCCAGCACCGACATGGCTGTAGCCTCAAGCCAATACAGCAACGGTGGTTTGTGGAAAAACGGAATGCCATCCAAACGCGGGGCGAGCCAATCACCCGTCACCCACATCCAACGGCCCACTTCGGCATAACGGCCTTCATCGGGCACGGCCAGGGGCCGAGCGGTGGCCAAGACCAGCAGCAACAAGGGCAACACCCACACGCCCCAGGTGCGCCAGCGTGGTGAAGAGAAGAAAGAAATCATTCGGTTCATCGACTCACCCGTTCATCGCTTGCGCCACTGCCACGCACCAAACACGCACCTGCATCTGACACATGCTGCGCAAATTCGTCGCTCGCCAAATAAGCAAACTCTCGTTTGCGGGCGGGCCCAATGTCGTCGTCGGCTTGCGCCGACACCGCTGGATGGCACATGATGAGCGCTGTTTGGTCGACAGGCAAACTGGCCAACCAGCGTTGCATGTGGTGGGCGTAATCTTCCAGACTGCCATCAAACCCATAGGCGCCCAGTAACGGGCCCACCGTGGGCCATGCCTGCAGTTGCGCCCAGCGTTGCAAGCCTTCCGCGCCCATGGCCGAGATGACGCGCGCCTTCAATCCCGGCTGCGCCACGTGTGACACGCGCACCCACGGGCGTGCCGCACGGCTGCCATAGCGTTGCATCAACACCTTCGCCAAAGCGTCGCGAAAAACAGGGAACTGGTGAATGTGTTGATGCCCGTCGATGTGGTCGGGCGCTGCTTGCCAAAGCGCTTCAAATGCATCCAACTGGCGCGACATTTCGTCTTCAATTTGTTGCTGGCTGAACAAGCGAAGGGCCGCACGGGCCATGAGCAGCCCCAGACCACTGCCATGGCCCGCGTCGATTGCGAAGCTGCTGGTCCAGTCCAAGTGCAGTCCCACATCGAGCAGGCCACGCACCTCGCGCAAAGCGGCCACGTCTTCGCCCCACCGCGGGGACAGGCTCATGACGCTGGTGGCACTGAGACGCCCCAACACGGCCAAGGCGACGATGCCTTGCGACACGGGGGCATTCAAGGCGTAATCGTCGGCACACAGCACGACGTGTTTCAACGCTGTGGCGTTCATGGCTCGACACCCCAGTAGTGGGCTTGGCCGTAGTGGTCTTTGAGAAAGTCGATCCACAAACGCAAACGCAAAGGCAAATGTTTGCGTTGGGGAAACACGGCGTAGATGCCGTTCGGTGGTGCGGCAAACGTTTCGAGCACCGACACCAATTGGCCGGTGCGAATCTCAGACGCCACCTCCCAGGTGCTGCGCCATGCAATGCCGTGGCCCGCCAAACACCAGTCATGCAGCACTTGGCCGTCCGAGCAATCCATTGGCCCACTGGGACGTAGGTGCACCACCTCGTGTGTGACACCCTCGCCCTTGCCCGTTACCGGCACACGAAAAGCCCAGCCCCGGGTTTGCGAGGCGTCGCTTGACAGAGTGAGGCAACGAAAACGCATCAAGTCGCCGGGCGACTTGGGCGTGCCATGGCGTTTCAAAAATTCAGGGGTGGCCACACACAAGCGGCGGTTGTCGGCCATGCGCACACTGACCAGCGATGAGTCGGGCAGATCGCCCACACGCACCGCGCAATCAAACCCTTCGGCGGCCAAATCGACCACACGGTCACTCAAGTTCAGAGACACCGTCACATCCGGGTGCAGGGTGTGAAACAGCGGCACCAACGGCGCCACATGACGCCGCCCAAAACCTGCCGGCGCCGTGATGCGCAAATGGCCACTGGCTTTCAAGCCCCCCGCGCTGACACTGGCCTCGGCGTTGGCCACATCGGCCAGCAAGCGTTGGCAGTCTTCCAAAAAGGCGGTGCCTTCGTGGGTGAGCGTGATGCGTCGCGTGGTGCGCACCAACAGCTTGACGCCCAAATGCGCTTCCAAGCTGTCGAGGCGACGCCCCATGATCGCGGGCGCCACGCCCTCCGCCTTGGCGGCAGCAGTCAAGCTGCCCTTCAATGCCACCGACACAAAGGACTCAAAGGCTTTGAGTTTGTCCATGTGCCAATTATCCACGGGGCTTTGCAGGGGCACACGGGGCCTAAAATTGATGCATGACTGCCCCCACTGCCACCCACCACCCCAGCCGCCTCACACGTGCCATTGCTTCTTTGGAGTACCTCGCACCCGCGTGGTTTGCCTTGGTCATGGGGTGGTGCGGCTTGTCGCAAGCATGGCTGCGTGCGAC
>JBFYKC010000036.1:0-19523 GCA_041311135.1 Comamonadaceae bacterium
ACGCAGAGCAACTCACCTGCTCTGCCGCATCCATCAAACGAGCAAAGTCGTAGGTCACACGTTTGGTCTCAATGGCAGCTTCCATGGATTTGATGATGAGGTCAGCCGCTTCAATCCAGCCCATGTGTCGCAGCATCATCTCGGCAGACAAAATCATCGAGCCGGGGTTGACATAGTTTTTCCCCGCGTATTTAGGCGCGGTACCATGCGTGGCCTCAAAACAAGCCACGGTATCTGACAGGTTGGCCCCGGGCGCGATGCCGATGCCGCCCACTTGAGCAGCCACAGCGTCTGAGATGTAGTCGCCGTTCAAATTGAGGGTGGCCACCACCGAATACTCGGCTGGCCGCATCAAAATTTGCTGCAAGAAAGCATCTGCAATCACGTCTTTGATAATGATCGACTTGCCAGTTTTAGGGCTGGTGATGCGACACCACGGCCCCCCGTCAATCAGCTTGGCGCCAAATTCTTTTTGTGCCAGCGCCAAAGCCCAATCACGGAAGCCGCCTTCGGTGAACTTCATGATGTTGCCCTTGTGCACGATGGTGACGCTAGGCTTGTCGTGATCAATGGCGTACTGAATGGCTTTGCGGATGAAGCGCTCGGTCCCTTCAATCGACACCGGCTTGACACCGATGGCAGAGGTATCGGGAAAGCGGATGGTGCTTGCACCCATCTCGGTTTTTAAGAACTGAATCAGCTTTTTGGCTTCGGCACTTTCAGCCGCGTACTCAATGCCGGCGTAGATGTCTTCCGAGTTCTCACGGAAGATCACCATATTGGTTTTTTCGGGCTCCTTCAAGGGCGAAGGAACGCCTTTGAAGTATTGCACCGGGCGCAAGCACACAAACAAATCAAGTGCCTGGCGCAGCGCCACATTGAGCGACCGAATGCCGCCGCCCACAGGCGTGTTGAGCGGACCTTTGATGGACACCTTGTACTCGCGCATGACTTGTGCGGTCTCTTCGGGCAACCACACATCGGCGCCGTAAATACGGGTGGCTTTTTCACCTGCAAACAGCTCCATCCAATGAATTTGACGTTTCCCTGCATACGCCTTGGCCACCGCAGCATCCACCACCTTGCGCATCACGGGCGTCACGTCTTGGCCCACACCATCGCCCTCGATGAAGGGAATGATGGGGTGATCAGGAACGTTCAGCGATTGGTCAGCGTTGGCCGTGATTTTTTGACCGGCAGTTGGCACTTGGATGTGCTGGTAAGACATGAGCGACGTTCCCTGTACGGAGTAATTTCACCTGAATTCTAGCCAGCGACGTGCGATACAGTCGCATGCATGAAACGCGCTTTGCTCACCTTTCTTTTTTCGGCATTGGCTTTTTCAGCCTCCGCCCAAGATACTCCGCAAACCAATCTGCCCCGCATCAAACTGCAAGCGGGCATGTTCCAGATTGACACCCAAGTGGCTCAAACCCCTGAGCAACGCAGCGTGGGCCTGATGTATCGCACCGACATGCCGCAGCACGAGGGCATGCTGTTTGTGTTTGAACAAGCTGCCACGCAGTGTTTTTGGATGAAAAACACCCTGCTACCCCTGACCGCAGCCTTTGTGGCCGACGACGGCACCATCGTGAACTTGGCCGACATGAAACCACAAACCACCGATTCACACTGCTCCGCCAAGCCTGTGCGCTTCGTGCTGGAAATGCACCAAGGTTGGTTTGCCAAAAAAGGCCTGAAAGCGGGAAGCCGCTTGAGTGGTGTGGCGTTTAAGCCCTGATGTTGGTTGAGACAATAAAAAAGCCGCCCGGAGGCGGCTTTTTTGTTGCGAGATGCAACGCCTTGCAAGGCGTAGACTTAAGCGAAGTTGGCTTCAGCAAAAGACCAGTTCACCAAGTGATCGAGGAAGGTCTCAACGAACTTAGGACGCAGATTGCGATAGTCGATGTAGTAGGCGTGTTCCCACACGTCCACAGTCAGCAAGGCTTTGTCGCCGGTGGTCAATGGCGTGCCAGCGGCGCCCATGTTGACGATGTCCACAGAGCCATCGGCCTTTTTAACCAACCAAGTCCAGCCTGAACCAAAATTGCCCACAGCACTCTTGACGAAGGCTTCTTTGAAAGCCGCGTAGCTGCCGAATTTGGCGTTGATGGCCGCAGCCAAAGCGCCAGTGGGTTCGCCGCCACCTTGTGGCTTCATGCAGTTCCAGAAAAAGGTGTGGTTCCAGATTTGAGCGGCGTTGTTGTAGATGCCGCCACTGGACTTTTTGACGACTTCTTCCAGCGCCATGCCTTCGAACTCCGTGCCTTTTTGCAGGTTGTTCAAGTTCACCACGTAAGCGTTGTGGTGCTTGCCGTGATGGAACTCCAAGGTTTCTTTGGAGTAGTGAGGGGCCAATGCGTCAATGGCGTAAGGCAGTGCGGGGAGCGTGTGTTCCATGGTGTCCTCTAGTTGAAAAATGATGAATTGTAAAAACTAAATCCGAGTTGCTGCAGCGACGCGTAAATCAACCACGCCATCAGCAAGGGTTGCTTGCAGCGCTTGGCCCTCGGTGGTTTGCGCCACCGAGCTGACCGCTTGACCTTGGTCGTCGCTGAGCCACGCAAAACCGCGCTGCAACACCAGCTTGGGGTCGAGCAGCTCTAGGCGCAAGGCGGCTCGCTGCAGCCGTTCGCGCGCAGCAGCGGGCGTTTGTTGCACCCCACGCGCCAAGCCACTGGCGAGCGTGGCCAGTTCGTTGTGGCAGCGCTGGCCGCGGGTTTGCACCGTTTGACTCAGGCGTTGCTGCAGGCGCAACAACTGCATTTTTTCGCTGCTCAGCGCTTCGGACGGGCGGCCTAAGCGGGCTTGGGCGCGATCCAAACGCTGCTCTTGGGTATCAAGATGTCGATGCACCAAGGTTTGCATGGCGCCGCCCCACAGTTGCAGGTTAGCAAGCAGCTCAGCTTGCGGCACAGCGCACATCTCGGCCGCGGCCGTAGGCGTAGGCGCGCGCAGATCGGCACAAAAATCGGCAATGGTGAAGTCGGTTTCATGGCCCACCCCACTGATCACCGGGATGGAGCTGGCCACAATGGCCCGCGCCAAGGCTTCGTCATTGAAGGCCCACAGATCTTCCATTGAGCCACCACCCCGTACCAGCAAGATCACGTCGATCAGGGGCTGCTGGCTGAGCTGCTGCAATGCCTGCGTCAAGCTGGCCGCAGCATCGGCTCCCTGAACCAACGAAGGGGCAATCACCACCGGAATATGCGGCACGCGGCGCTGTAAGGCGGTGGTCACGTCATGCAAAGCCGCTGCCCCCAGTGAGGTAACCACCCCAATACCACGCGGCATGGTGTTGAGCGGGCGTTTACGTTCGGCATCAAACAAACCTTCGGCTTCGAGCTTGGCTTTGAGCTGCAAAAACTGCTCGAACCACGCCCCTTGGCCGGCCCGGCGCATGTGCTCCACCACCAGTTGCAACTCACCACGGGGTTCGTACACCCCCAAGCGTCCCTTGATTTCGACCAATTCACCATCCACAGGCCGAAAGTCGAGCATTTGGGCTGCGCGCTTGAACATGGCGCAGCGCAACTGACCGCTTGCATCCTTGAGCGTAAAGTAGCAGTGCCCGCTGGCTGCACGCGTGAAGCCCGAAATCTCCCCTCGCACAGCGACAGGGTTAAAACGCGCCTCCAAAGCATCAGCCACGGCGCGGCACAGGGCGCCAACAGCCCAAATTCGCGGCGTCAAACCTAGGGTTTCGGGGGCTGACATAGACAACTCATCCACAAATGTAAAGAACTTTTCGTTATAGGCTTGAAACTGGGAGAAATCACGAACACTCGGAGTAAGTGTTTGATTTAATTGATATTTTTACCGCTCATTTTTCGATCATTTTGTTCAAATAACCCATTCATGCGGCTTTGACGTCGATCGAGTCAAGCTTATCCCCAAAGTTATCCACAGTTCATGTGGATGGTCGTGTCGGCGATAATTCAAGCACAACCAATTCTCGGGAGTGTTTGCTTTGTTCTCCATCATACAAGCGGCTGGCTGGCCGATTTGGCCTCTTTTGGCGTGCTCTGTCGTAGCCTTAGCGCTGATCATTGAACGCTTGATGAGCCTGCGCCCGCACCTGGTCGCTCCGGAAGGGTTGTTGGAACAAGCACTGCAAGCCTCCCACGACAACCTGCCTTCGCAAGAGGTGATCACCCAGCTGCACGACCACTCCGTCTTAGGTCGCATCTTGGCCAGCGGTTGGCAAGCACTGCAAGCCGAGCCGCTGATCAGCGCCGAAGATTTGCGCTCCAGCATGGAATCTGTAGGCCGCAAAGCCGCGCATGAGCTTGAAAAACACTTGGTGGCGCTGGCCACCATCGCCTCTGCCGCGCCATTGCTCGGTTTGTTGGGCACCGTGATTGGCATGATCGACATCTTTGGCTCTCAGGCCCCCGGCACCAGCAACCCTGTGCAACTGGCACACGGTATTTCGGTGGCTTTGTACAACACCGCGTTTGGCTTGATCGTTGCCATCCCTGCGCTGATGGTGTGGCGCTACTTGCGCGCGCGTGTAGATGCCTACGTGCTGGGCTTTGAGCTAGATGCCGAGCGCTTTGTTCGTCACCTGCTGGCCATGCGCACCCGCTTGAAGTAACAGGCAGCAGTCACAAGCCTCAACGCCCATGAAGTTCCACCGCGACAAGAGCCCCGAACCTGAGATCAACCTGATTCCGTTCATCGACATTTTGTTGGTGGTGGTGATCTTTTTGATGCTCTCGACCACGTACAGCAAGTTCACCGAAATGCAGCTCAACTTGCCTGTGGCCGACACCGCAGCGCAGCAAGATCGTCCCAACGAAGTGATCGTGGCCATCAGCAGCGAAGGTGTATTCGTGGTCAACAAAACCCCCGTCCACACACGCGACGTACAAGGCCTGAGCCAAGCCCTGGCCCAAGTGACGCAGCGCATGGACAACCCCATGGTCATCATCAGTGCGGACGCCCAGGCCAGCCACCAGTCGGTGATGATGGTGATGGAAGCCGCACGCCGCAATGGTTTGAATCAGCTGACGTTTGCAGCCCAATCGCCCAACGGCAAGGCCGACTGAGCCCATGATGACCCCCATGACGAGCGTGCGCCAAGCCTTGACGCACGCTTGGAACGGCCAAGGCGGTTGGGGCCTCTTGATGGCACAGGCATTACGCCCCGTGAGTTGGCTATTTGGGGCCTTGGTCGCTCTGCGTCGCACGCTTTACCAACTGGGGGTTTACAAGCCTCACACACTGCCCGTCCCCGTCATCGTGGTGGGCAATGTGATGGTGGGCGGCGTTGGCAAAACCCCGGTGACCATGGCCTTGGTGCAGCACCTGACCGCGCAAGGCTGGCGCGTGGGCGTGCTGTCGCGTGGCTACGGCCGACGCCCCTCGCACAACAGTCCAGATATTCAAGCCGTCACAGCCCAGAACTGCGCCGAAGATGTGGGGGATGAACCCCTGCTGATGGCCCGCACCTGCCACGTACCTGTATTTGTGGGCGCAAACCGCGCTGCTGCCGGACGTGCCTTGCTGCAACAACACCCCGACGTGCAAGTGCTGGTCTGCGACGACGGGCTACAGCACTGGCCACTGGCACGCGACCTTGAGCTCTGTGTGTTTGACGAACGGGGCGTTGGCAACGGTCTGCTGCTACCTGCCGGCCCGTTGCGCGAGCCTTGGCCTCGCCACCCCGTGACCCCGAACGTACCGATGCTGCTGGTGCAGACCTCAGGCGTTGCACGCCCTGGGGTCTTCCAAGTCACACGCGCCTTGGCAGACCATGCTCTGCAAGCGGATGGCACACAACGCCAATTGCAAAGCTGGGGCCACACCCCCGTGCAAGCCTTGGCCGGCATTGCCAAGCCTGAGGTGTTTTTTGCCATGCTGCGAGCCAAGGGGATGACGCTCGCGCACACCCAAGCCCTGCCCGACCACGCGGACTTACAAGACCTGCAAATGGATAGCGCCATTGCGGGCCCAAAAGGCGATGTGTTCTGCACAGAAAAAGACGCCGTCAAGTTGTGGGCGATTGACCCGCAGGCTTGGGCGGTCCCCCTTGAAACCACGCTGCCTGCCGACTTGCTGGCCGCTGTGGACCAACACCTCACGGCCGCACAACGTGCAAAGTTATCATCACCCCATGGACACCAAACTGCTTGAACTCTTGGTCTGCCCCGTGACCAAAGGCCCACTTGAATTCAACCGCGAACACCAAGAACTGGTCTCGCGCAGCGCGCGCCTCGCCTACCCGATTCGCGACGGCATTCCGGTGCTGCTTGAAAACGAAGCACGCCCCTTGACCGACGCCGAACTGGAAGCCTGATGTCCTTTTGTGTGCTGATTCCTGCGCGCATGGCCTCGTCGCGCTTGCCCGACAAACCCTTGGCCGACATTGGTGGCCTGCCCATGGTGGTGCGCGTGGCACAACGTGCGCAGCAGTCTGGCGCTTCTCGCGTGGTGGTAGCAGCTGACGATGCCCGCATCGTGGCGGCTTGCCAAGCCCACCTGATTGACGTGGTACTCACCCGCACCGACCACCCTTCCGGCAGCGACCGCCTGGCAGAAGCCTGTGACCTGCTGCAACTGCACGACACCGACGTGGTGGTCAATGTGCAAGGCGACGAACCCTTGATTGATCCCAATTCCATTGATGCTGCAGCGCAACTGTTGCAAGCGCGCAGCGACTGCAGCATGAGCACGCTGGCCCATGCCATCGACCAAGTGGCCGACTTTGCCAACCCCAATGTGGTGAAAGTGGTGCTCGACGCCCGCAACACCGCGCTGTACTTCAGCCGTGCGCCCATCGCTTGGTGGCGTGACGGTTTTGCCCAAGGTGTGACCGCCCTGCCCAACCCCGCGCCGCTGCGCCATGTGGGCCTGTATGGCTACCGCGTGGGCTTTTTGCGCGAGTTCCCCAAACTGACCCAGGCGCCGATCGAGGTCACCGAGTCGCTCGAACAGTTGCGTGCCATGTGGCACGGCCACCGCATTGCGGTCCACGTCACCGCCCACTCCCCTGGCCCCGGCGTGGACACACCTGAGGATTTGGCCCGCGTCAGAGCCCTGTTTGATGCGGCAGCGTAAGGCTTTCGAAGGGAAGCGCGTGCTATCCTTTCGCAAGTAAAACCAATCGATTTGATTCTTTAGGACCAAGCATGAGACTGATTTTGTTGGGCGCCCCCGGTGCCGGTAAGGGCACACAGGCCACCTTCATTTGCCAAAAATACGGCATCCCGCAAATCTCCACCGGCGACATGCTGCGTGCCGCGGTCAAAGCAGGCACACCACTCGGCATTGAAGCCAAAAAAGTGATGGATGCCGGCGGCTTGGTCAGCGATGACTTGATCATCAACTTGGTCAAAGAACGTATCGCACAACCCGACTGCGCCAACGGTTTCTTGTTCGATGGCTTCCCGCGCACCATTCCCCAAGCCGACGCCATGAAAGCAGCCGGCGTGAAACTCGACTACGTGCTTGAAATCGATGTGCCCTTTGACGCCATCATTGAGCGCATGAGCGGTCGCCGCGCTCACGTGGCCAGTGGTCGCACGTACCACGTCAAGTTCAACCCCCCAAAAGTGGAAGGCAAAGACGACGTGACCGGCGAGGCCTTGATCCAACGCGACGACGACAAAGAAGAGACCGTCAAAAAACGCTTGGACGTGTACAGCGCCCAAACCCGCCCCTTGGTCGACTACTACTCTGGCTGGGCCAAGGCCGACGCAGCAGCGGCCCCCAAGTACCGGGCTATCAGCGGCACAGGCTCTGTGGACGAGATCAAAGAACGCGCATTCCAAGCCTTGGCAGCTTAAGGACTTGCGTCAAAGCTTCAGTTCCGTTCAACAGGGTAATCCGCACAAAAAAGCCGCTCTCACTGAGCGGCTTTTTTTGTTGGGTCGTTGGTCATGTTTGACATTGGTTTGTCATTCATTCCTATAGCGTCGCATCACGCGGAGCCTTGGCTGATGAGGTGCAGCAACATCGCCACTCGCGCTTGTACAGCTGTCAAAGACCCCGCGTGTGGAAACACATCTCCCTCACGTGATTGCACGCCACCCAAAGCACAACGCGAAGCACGCACAACCAAAGCCCCCTGTTGCTGCGCTTCTAGCAACGCGGCTTCTAAGTCGTGGTGCAAGGTGCCGTTGCCCGTCCCCGCCACCACCCAGCCTTGTGGGGCGTCATGCGCCATTGCTGCGCGTACCAAGCGCCCGTCAGCACCCACATGGTTAAGCACGATGTCCACCCGCGGCCACGATGGACAAGCCAACACCTGCGCCACGCTGGGTACTTGCCAAGTCATGGCGCCTACTTCTTGGGCCGCAGGCTGTGTGGATACAAACGGGTTGCGTTGCTGGCTATGCGCCTTTTGCACAGCATGCCCCGCATGCACCTGACCCGCACACACCACAGCGACAGACGAAGGTTCGCCACGTGCATCGCTGGCTTGCACCCATTCCAAGGCTTGCTTCAAATTGGCAGGACCGTCGCTGCCAGGCGCATTGGCTGGCAACATGGCACAGGTCAACGCCACAGGCTTGGTTGGCTGCAGCACAGTTTGTAAAAAGTAAGCGGTTTCTTCGATCGTATCGGTGCCATGGGTGATGACCACACCTTGCACATCGTCTTGCACCAACCCATGCACCACGCGCGCCAACAGGCTTTGCCACAGTGCAAACGACATGTCTTTGCTGTCAATTTGGGCCAGTTGCTCGTTCACCACAGGGCAATTGGCAGGGTCAGCTGTTGCCAACAAATCAGCCACAGCTACCTGTCCAGCCTTGTATTCATGCGGGTTTGCGACATCAGGAGCCAAGCCGGCGATGGTGCCGCCTGTGGCTAAAACAACAATTCTTTTAGTTTTTTTTGCGTCCATGCTTGCAAAACTCAGAAAGCTGGTTAAAAATACAGTTACTGGATGCCCAAACAGGCACATCCCCCGAGACCACATTGTGCAGGAGTCGAACCGATGATTGAAATGCCCAAACTCACACCGCGCCAACAGCAAATTTTGGAGCTCATCCAATCGGCCATTGCCAACACCGGCTCGCCTCCCACCCGCGCTGAAATTGCCAACGAGCTGGGCTTCAAATCTGCCAACGCAGCCGAAGAACACTTGCAAGCCTTGGCACGCAAAGGTGCCATCGAGCTGGTCAGCGGTACCTCACGTGGCATTCGACTCAAAGGCCACCACCAACGCAGCTACCAAGACACGCCGTCCTTCACTCATTCCCCCTCAGGCTTTTCGTTGCCATTGGTGGGGCGTGTGGCGGCAGGCTCCCCCATCTTGGCGCAGGAGCATGTAGACCAAACCTACTTTGTGGAAAGCAGCTTGTTCCAACGCAAGCCCGACTACCTGTTGCGCGTGCGCGGCATGTCCATGCGCGATGCCGGCATCATGGATGGCGACTTGCTTGCGGTTCAATCCACCCGCGACGCCAAGAACGGGCAAATCGTGGTGGCCCGCTTGGGCGAGGAAGTGACGGTCAAACGCTTCCGCAAAACTGCCAGTCACATCGAGCTGTTGCCTGAAAACCCTGACTTCAAAACCATCTTGGTGGAGCCAGGCGAGCCGTTTGAAATTGAAGGTCTGGCCGTCGGCCTGATCCGTAACACCATGATGATGTAAAGAAAGCACGACCATGAGCCTCGCACTTTTTGGCGCTTATCGCCTCTTGAACCCTCTTCACAACGTCGTTCGCAGCTTCATGCCCGAACAGGCCTTGCAAAGCGCTCATCGCCCTTTGCCTTTGCGCGTAGCACGTGTGATGGAAGCCCAACACAACCGCAAGAACGCTGGCCGCATGGTGATCTCGGGTCGCATGGCCGACGTGTGCGCAGAGCTCGACCGTTTGGCCGAACTCGAGAACCGTCACTGATACCCCCTCAAGGCCTCGTGCACGCCACGAGGCCCTCGGGGGCAAGGCACAATTGGGGGATGAACATTGTCATCCTCGACGACTACCAAGATGTCGTGCGCAAGTTAGATTGCGCCTCCAAATTAGACGCCTACCCTGCCAAGGTTTACACCAACACCATTAAAGGCGTGGGCCAACTGTCCGTCAGACTCAAAGACGCCGAAGTGCTGGTGCTGATCCGTGAACGCACGCACCTGACGCGCCAGCTGCTTGAGAAGCTGCCCAAACTCAAACTCATTTCCCAAACCGGCAAGATTGGTAGCCACATTGACTTGGCCGCTTGCACCGAACGCGGCATTGCCGTGGCCGAAGGTTCGGGTTCGCCCATCGCGCCAGCCGAATTGACGTGGGCTTTGATCATGGCGGCCATGCGCCGCTTGCCCCAATACATCAGCAACCTCAAACACGGCGCTTGGCAACAAGCGGGCCTCAAAGCGGGCTCCATGCCCACCAACTTTGGGCTTGGCCAAGTGCTGCGCGGCAAAACGCTGGGCATTTGGGGCTACGGCAAGATTGGTCAACTGCTGGCGGGGTACGGCAAAGCCTTTGGCATGCGCGTGATGATGTGGGGCAGCGAGGCCTCGCGTGAACGCGCCGCCAAAGATGGCCTCAACGTCGCCGCGTCACGCGAAGCGTTTTTTGAAGAAGCCGATGTGCTAAGTTTGAACCTGCGGTTGGTCGACGAAACGCGTGGCATCGTCACCTTGGCCGACCTCAACCGCATGAAGCCCACTTCGCTGTTGGTCAACACCTCACGTGCTGAGCTGATCGAGCCCGATGCGTTGATCACAGGTTTGAACCGCGGACGCCCAGGCATGGCAGCCATCGATGTGTTTGAAAGCGAACCGATTCTGCAAGGCCACGCTCTGCTACGCTTGGAGAACTGCATCTGCACGCCCCACATTGGCTATGTGGAACAAGACAGCTACGAGCTGTATTTCGGCACTGCCTTTGACAATGTGGTGAACTTCATCAAAGGCACGCCCACCAACATCGTCAACCCTGGCGCTTTGCAAGTGCGCCGCTGAGCCTGCGTTAACGACGCTTTACGCCGACTTGCGTGCAGCCGCACGCTCGGCCATCAAGGCCATGCAGGCTTTCTTGTCTTCGTTGACTTTTTGCACCGAGGCCCGCTCAGACATTTGCTGGGTGTAGGCCTTGACGGGCAAGTTCGCCAACAAGTCTTCCCCGTAAACCGCTTTTGACGCCATCGAGGCCAATGACAAATTCACAATCGCCGAGCAATCGGCCAAGGTGAATGTCTCGCCCGCCACATAGGGTTTGAACTTGACCAACTTGCTCAAGCCCTCAACCCCCTTGGTGAGCTGCTTGCGCACACGCACTTTGGTTTCTTCGTCCACTTGCCCGCCAAAGAAAGCTTGTGGATACAACTCGCGCGCCACCAACTCCACATGCAACTCCAAGTAGGTGATGATTTCACGCACCTTGGCGGCTTCAAACGGGTTTGCTGGCATCAACGGATGCTGGGGGTAGGCTTGCTCGATGTATTCGGCGCACACCGCCGATTCACTGATGCAACCATGCGGCGTGTCCAGAAACGGAATCTTGCCCATGGGTGAGCGCAGCAACGTGGCAGGCTCGACCGGCTTCACCCAGACCAACTCTTCCTCAAACGGCACACCTTTTTCAAGCAACTGAATTTTCAATTTGTTGTAGTAGTTGCTCACCGCAAAGCCGCACAGTTTGAGGGTCATGAAAGCGCTCCAAAAAGAATGAGATGAATTTGATTCTGGCACACCTCAGTCATAATCTTTGTCATGAATTCAATCTACAAAACACTCGGCATTTTGGGAGGCGCCACAGAGGCGTTACAGATCGCATCCGAAGGCACCGCCGACATCGCCACCATCGACCGCATCTTGCGCGACCAAGCAGGTTTCAAGCTCGGCCCTTTCGAGTTGCTCGACCTCACCGGCATCGACGTGGCGCAAGCCGCCATCACCTCGTTTTACCAACAATACAACCACGAGCCCCGCTATCGCCCCAGCGATTTGGCCGCCCAACGCGTGGGCACCGGAGCCACAGGCCAACAGGCTGGCAAGGGCTTTTACACCTACGTAAACGGTGTTGCACAAGTCAGCCCCGAACCAGCCGTCCCCACTGTGGCAGAGCTACCGCCTGTGTGGGTGTCGTCCCGCGCCGTGCGCCGAGCTGAGCTGTACCAATTGCTCAAGGATTTGGGCGCCAAGATTGAAACCGGCACCTCGCCTTCGGCGCAAGCGCTGTCCATCGTGTCTCCGTTGGGCTTTGATGTCACCACGGTGGCCATCGTCGAACGGCTTGATCCGGCGCGCACCATCGGCATCGACCTGCTGATTGACGACAAACTCACCCGCCGTCGCGTGCTCGCCACCAACCCCGCCACACGGGCCGACATGCGCGACGCCGCGCACGCCTTGTTCGCCCGCGATGGCAAAGCCGTCAGCATGATTCGAGACAGTGGCGGGTTTGTCACCCAACGCGTGATTGCTCACCTCATCAACATTGCGTGCGACTTGTGTCAGCAAGGGCTCTGCACCCCACGCGACTTCGACGCCGCCAGCACCGAAGACTGGGGCTACCCCACGAGCCCCTTGAAAATGGGTGACCTCTATGGTCCCACCGAAATTTTGGAAGTGCTGTTCAATGTGCAAACCGTTTATGGCGACACACGGTATCGCCCAAGCCCCTGGCTGCGTCGGCGTGGGGCGCTCGGTTTGAGCTTGATGCACACCGAAAATTAAACTCACTGCCCACACATTCACCACACACTCAGAACAACCCAACCCCTCGGGTCCCCTGAGTGACAAACTTTCAATTTCAGGTCACGCAAAAGACAGGCTATGGACGATCCCATTCTTAATATCGAAGAGCGCGAAGCCATCAACGCTGGACGTTGGTTCTCTTCACTTTCACCCTCACTACGACACGACATTCTTCGATGCGCTTACGTCAAACGATGCAAAGACGGCGACTTGATTGCCGCACGCGGCGACTCGGCCGACGAGTGGATGGCCTGCGCCAGGGGCGCCGTGCGTGTGAGCTCGACGTCTCTGTCGGGCAAACAAATCACCTTCACCTATGTGGAGCCCGGCATTTGGTTTGGCGATGTGGCAATTTTGGATGGAGACCGACGCACGCACGATGTGTATGCCCACGGGGACACCACGATCGTTTGCGTCGCCAAAGCCGACTTTCAAAAAATTCTGAGTCAGCATGTGGAGTTTTACGACGCCATGCTGCGCTTGCAAGCACGTCGCATTCGCCAACTGTTTGGTTTGGTGGAAGACCTCAACACCCTGCCCCTGCGCTCACGCTTGGCCAAACAACTGCTGCATTTGGCACGCAGCTATGGCGTGCCTTGCTTGACGAACGGACAAGAAATTCGCATCGGCTTGCACTTGGCACAAGAGGAATTGGCGCAACTGCTGGGCGCATCACGCCAACGGGTGAACCAAGAACTCAAAGCCATGGAACGCGAAGAAGCCATCCGCATCGAACCGGGTGGTTTGGTGATTCGCAACCGCGACGCTTTGCTCCACATCAGCGAAGCCGACAACTGACAGGAGACCTCGCATGAGTCGGGAAGACACCCACCCCACCCGACCTGTGAGCGACACACACAGCGTCAACATCGCGGCGCTCGAAGCGTGGCTACATGCCCACCTGCCTGGGTTTGAAGGTCCGCTGTCGCTGGAGATGTTTCAAGGCGGGCAATCCAACCCCACTTACAAACTCATCACGCCCAAGCAAAGTTATGTGATGCGGTCCAAGCCAGGCCCCGTAGCCAAGCTCTTGCCTTCGGCCCATGCAATTGAACGCGAATTCCAAGTGATGCAAGGCCTGTACGGCAGCAAAGTACCTGTGGCACACATGCATGTGCTGTGCGAAGACGAATCCGTCATTGGCCGTGCTTTTTATGTGATGGCCTATGTACAAGGCCGCGTGCTGTGGGACCAAACATTGCCCGGTATGTCCAACACCGAGCGTGCAGCCATTTACGACGAAATGAACCGCGTCATCGCCGCACTGCACACCGTGCCGTTTGCGGAGCGTGGGCTCGCGACCTACGGCAAACCCGGCAACTACTTTGAGCGCCAGATTGGCCGCTGGAGCAAACAATATGTGGCCTCGGTGACCGAACCGATCGAAGAGATGGACCAGCTCATGGCTTGGCTTCCCGCCCACATGCCCGCCAGCGCTCAAGACGCCAGCAAAGTCAGCATCGTGCACGGCGACTATCGCCTCGACAACCTGATGTTCCACCCAACCGAACCCCGCGTATTGGCGCTACTCGATTGGGAGCTGTCCACACTCGGCCACCCCTTGGCTGATTTCAGCTACCTCTGCATGGCCTGGCACATTCCCCCTGGCACTTTCCGCGGCATTGGCGGCATCGACATTGCGGCACTTGGCATTCCCAGCGAGTCCGAGTACATCCACCGCTACTGCGACCGCACAGGCTTGGCGACGCCCGCCGACTTGAAAACCGACTGGAACTTTTACCTCGCCTACAACATGTTTCGCATTGCCGCCATCTTGCAAGGCATTGCCAAACGCGTGGAAGCCGGCACCGCCTCGAGCGCGCAAGCCAAAACCCATGCGGCCGGTGCACGCCCCATGGCTGAACTGGCATGGCGTTTTGCACAACAGGCTTGATCTCTCTTACCTCCCCAAGGACACGTCATGAACTTCGACTACAGCGACAAAGTAAAAACCTTGCAAGCCCGCTTGCTGGCTTTCATGGACGAACACATTTACCCCAACGAAAAGCGTTTCTACGAAGAAATTGCAGCCAACCGCGCCAAAGGCAACGCCTGGGTTCCCACCCAGATCGTGGAAGAACTCAAGCCCAAAGCCCGTGCAGCAGGTTTGTGGAACTTGTTTTTGCCACGCAGCCCGCGTGCACCTGAAGGGCTGAGCAATTTGGAATATGCGCCACTGTGCGAAATCATGGGGCGTGTGCCTTTTGCCGCTGAAGTTTTCAACTCCTCCGCGCCTGACACAGGCAATATGGAAACTTTTGAACGCTATGCCAGCGAAGCGCTCAAAGACCAATGGCTAGAACCTTTGCTCCGCGGAGACATTCGGTCCGCGTTCTTGATGACAGAGCCTGCGGTGGCCTCGTCAGATGCCACCAACATCCAATGCAGCATCGTGCGTGAGGGGAATGAGTACGTGATCAACGGCACCAAGTGGTGGAGTTCGGGTGCAGGTGACCCACGATGCGCGGTTTACATCGTGATGGGCAAGACCAACCCTGATGCCCCGCGGCACCAACAGCAAAGCATGATCATCGTCCCCGCCAATGCCCCTGGCGTGAAAGTGGTTCGCCCCTTGAGCGTGTTTGGCTACGACGACGCACCACACGGCCACATGGAAGTCCAACTCACCAACGTGCGCGTGCCCGCTGGCAACCTGTTGCTGGGGGAAGGCCGAGGGTTCGAGATTGCGCAAGGTCGCTTAGGGCCGGGCCGTATTCACCACTGCATGCGCACCATTGGCGCGGCCGAGCGCGCACTTGAGTTGCTATGCAAACGCATCAGCAGCCGCGTGGCATTTGGCAAACCCGTTTCGACGCAAGGCGTGTGGCACGAACGCATTGCGGATGCCCGCATCATGATTGAACAAGCGCGTTTACTCACCCTCAAAGCCGCCTACATGATGGACACCGTGGGCAACAAAGTGGCGCGTGCAGAGATCGCCATGATCAAAGTGATTGCCCCCAACATGGCCTGCCAAATCATTGACTGGGCAATTCAAGCCCATGGTGCTGCGGGTGTCTCGGACGACTTTCCGTTGGCCTATTCGTATGCCAACCAACGCACCCTGCGTTTGGCCGATGGGCCCGACGAGGTGCACCGCCAAGCCATTGCCAAGTTGGAATTGGCCAAACACATCGTCTCGGAACCGCAAGAGGTCGAGATACCCATCACACGCGGCTGCTAAGGAGCATTCATGATCGACGTTTACTCATGGGCAACGCCCAATGGCCACAAAGTGCACATCATGCTTGAGGAGTGCGGCCTACGCTTGGGTCGTGACTGGGTGGCACATCCTGTGAACATTGGCCAAGGCGACCAATTCAAACCTGATTTTTTGAAAATCAGCCCCAACAACAAAATACCTGCGTTGGTTGATCCCCATGGCCCCAATGGGAAGCCCATCAGCGTGTTTGAGTCAGGCGCGATTTTGTTGTACCTCGCCGCCAAGACCGGCAAGCTCTTACCCAAGAGCGACCGCGCCAAGTTTGAAGTGCTGCAGTGGTTGATGTTTCAAATGGGCGGTGTTGGCCCCATGCTGGGCCAAGCGCATCACTTTCGGATCTACGCGCCAGAGAAAATTGACTACGCTTACAACCGCTACACCAACGAGGCCAAACGCTTGTACGGGGTGATGGACAAACGTTTGCAACACAGCAAGTTCATGGGTGGCAATAGCTACAGCATTGCCGACATTGCAATTTTTCCGTGGCTGCGCAGCTGGCAAAACCAAGGCATTGATTGGACCGATTACCCGCACCTCAAAGCGTGGTTTGATTTGATTTCAGCCCGTCCTGCGGTGCAACGGGGGATTCAAGTACTGGCTGATTTGCGAAAACCCCTGAAAGATGAGCTGTCACGCGACATACTTTTTGGCAAAACACAATTCAAAAAAAGATAGTACTCAGAAACCCAAGTCAATCTTAGCGCGCAAGATATAACCAGTCGTTTGACTCTGGAGGCCGCAATTTGCGGTACCTCTTTGACTGGCGACATACAAAGATTGAGTCTGCTCATTGATAGCTAATCCAAGCGGATGACAGACCTTTGTTGAGTCTAAAAAAGGAACAGAATCCACCACGCCTCGGCGAATTCGGGTCACTGTATTTGCGACAAAGCTAGAGACATAAACATCTCCATTCGAAGCAATCGCAACACCATATGGTTGACCTGCAATAGTTTGCTGAACGACCGCCGGCCAAGTTGAGGTAATTGAAGAGGTGGCAAAACCGGTTAAATGCTGACTGTAATCAGTCGTCAATAGATAATTCTCTTTCAATGCCAAACCGTAGGCTTGACTGGACAAGGTAATGGCCATCCATCCGTTGTTCACAGTATCGTACGCATGCAGGGTCGACGTTCCATCTGATGCATAAGCAACATTGCCATTAAAGACAAGACCGAAACAATTACTGCAACTGTTGTTGCTACTATTGGCCACTAATTGGGGATTTGTGACAACGCTGCCGCCATTTGCCACTGCCACGCTATTTAAACTTAGCTGATACAGCCCACCCATTTGCGTTACGTACATAACGCCATTGCGTGTCGCCACCCCAACAGGACTCCCCGAGAAACCCGTCAATGTTGTTTGAATGCCATTCGCATCAATTCTGATCACGCTGTTATCTATACCAGTCGCAACATAAAGATAGACACCATCAAAAAACATCAACCGAGGGTTGTTCAATGCGGCTGGTGCCGGGTGACTCATTTGCGACTGTCCCGCTACCGGACTAAAAACTTCCGCTTGAGTCGAAGAAGGCGTCTGGGATGATGGGGGCACAGTTTGCTCTGATGCACTACCGCCTCCACCACAACCGACCAAGAGTACGGACATCCACAAACCAGCAATCGAGAAATATTTTTTCATTGTGTAAAAAGCATCGACTTATGCCTACTTTACTTGAACCATGAAAATCTTCAAAACCACAAGCTGATAAAGTTGTCCCCGTTGCAACCGATTTACCTGACGTCATGTTTAAAAAGTTTTTTCTGTTGACCTGCCTGCTTGTGTCTGTCTGGACCGGTGTGTTCGCACAAGAAAAACCAACGGCGTCCCGCGCTCTGCTGGCACGCCCCCCGCAATCAGGAGCTGAGCCTATGCTGTTGCTAGGCCCGAAGAACAAGCCATACACCGAGCTTCTGGTGCACACAACCAAACTCGATTACTACGACTGCAACGGCATCGTCGCGCCCTGGTTCCGAGAACTGTTGGTCGCTGAAATGAACTATTTCGCAGAATTAGTCGAACTGCCATTCGTCAAAGGCGATGCTTGCGTGGTCAGCATCGGGACAGACCGCAGCTTGACCCCTGGGCGCATCAACATCCATCTGTATGTCAACCAGCAACGTCTCAATGCCTGCGTGCGCAATGAGCAGTGCCCTGTCTTTCGCAGCATCAGCCTGATCCCGAAAGACACTGTGCTGTACCGCTCTTACTTTTTGTCAGACATGTCGCGCAAGCTCATCTCGCAGCAGTGCGTGACCGCCAAAGGCAAGCTGTACCCAGACACCACCTGCTACACCGTGCCCTGAGGCTTTTTTGCCCCAAGGGCTAAAGCAGCCGCCTGAAAAGCCGATCTTCTAGGGATATGCGTTTTTCTTCTTCTCTCCTGTTCGCTTTTGTCATGGCACTGACCAGTGGGGTCAGTACGCCCGTGCACGCGAGCGATCCCCCTAAAAAAGCAGCGAAAGAAGAGCCCCCAGCCCCAAAATTTGAATACGTTGAAGAAGAAGGCGTAGAAGGCCGGGGCGGCTACATCTACAAGCGCGTGGCCAAGCCTAAATTTGAGGAACCTCAGGGCGTTCCGAAAGCAGAGCCCAAAGAGCCTCCCAAACCTGAAAAAGACAGCCACGGCAAAAAAGACGATGGCCATGGGGCGGCGAAGAAGGACGAAAAGAAAAAGGACGACGGTCACGGCGATCCTAAGAAAGAAGAAAAGAAAAAAGACGATGGCCATGGCGACCCTAAAAAGGATGCCAAAAAAGGCGGTGACGGACATGGTGGCGGTCACGGCAAAAAAGACGACAAGAAGAAAGAGGCCCCAGCCGTCAGCGCGGTGTATGACGCGGCCATCATCAAACTCGACGGCAACAACCGGCCCCTAACTCCCGTGGTGTTCACCAACACCTATGCCGATTACTTTGTGTGCCACAAAACGGTCAAACCAGCCTATCGCGACACTGTGTTGGCCGAAATGAACACCTTTGCAGACCGCATGGGCTTGCCTCGCGCACAAGACATGCCCTGCATGGTCAAAGTGGCCAAACCGAAAACCAAGTTCCCAGGGGCGATCTACATTGAGTTTTATGTCGACGAGAAGTCCGAAAAGGAATGCATCAAAAAAGGTGAATGCGGCGCCACCCGCGTGATGATGCTGTTCCCCAAAGACAAAACTGGTGTCAAAAGCAAAGAAATTTACCGTTCGTATGTGCTGACGGATGAAAAAAAATTCCGTCGGGCTAACTTTTGTGTCAGCCCAGATGGCCAGCTACTTGGCGAGAAGAACTGCTACGTGGCAGTGCACCCTGACTGGTTGTTCAACTAAATCGATCGCTAGGAAATTGGCCTGTCCGACAGGAATCGAACCTGTGACCCACAACTTAGAAGGTTGTTGCTCTATCCAACTGAGCTACGGACAGAAATAAAAAAAGGCCTCGACAAACGAGGCCTTTTTTATTTTTATGGTCGGGGCGATAGGATTCGAACCTACGACCCTCTGGTCCCAAACCAGATGCGCTACCAGGCTGCGCTACGCCCCGATCCGATTATTGTAACCTGCAAATCACCTTTTTAGACTGCATACAGACGAAAACACCCAATGAAAATCGATTTTGATGGCATCCAAGCATTCGTCGT